>CAZFHZ010000056.1:0-20119 GCA_964519015.1 uncultured Gemmatimonadota bacterium
TGATCATGCCAAATCGCTCGCCCGCCGCCAGGTGGTCGCCCGCGCCGGCGACGCCGTCACTCACCAGCAGCGGCGGGTGCTCGATTCGGCCGTGACCATGCTGAAATCCAAGCTCGACGGCGACGACCCCGACCAGATCGTCGCCGCCATGGAAATGCTCAAGGACGCCGCGGCCGAACTGAGCCGGTAGGGCGGGGCGATTCGCGCAGCCAAGCCGCGGGTCCCGACCGGTCCGGGGACCTTTCCTTCAATATGGTTGCCGGTCGGGCCCACCCTCGCTATACGTTGATGCAGGGACCACCGCCTGACCACAGGGGGTATGGATGGCCCGTATCCTGGTTGTCGATGATGAGATCGCCATCGTGGACGTACTCAAGTCCTTCCTCGAGGAGAAGGGGCACAAGGTCTTCTCCGCCTACGACGGCGAACAGGCGGTAGAGGTCGCCAAGCTGGAGCGTCCTCACCTGATCCTGCTCGACATCTACCTCCCCAAGATGGACGGCATCGAGGTCTTGAAGACGGTCCGCACCTTCGATGAATCGGTGGGCGTGATCATGATCACCGCCTTCCGGGAGGAACAGATCGCCAAGCAGGCCCTCAGCCTGGGCGCCTTCGATTACATCACCAAGCCTTTCGACTTCGATTACCTGGAGCGCGCCCTCGAGACCAAGCTGCAGCTCATGCTCATGTGAGCCGGGGCCGGGCCGTACGACTCTTCTTCTTCGGGCGATTCAAACACCTAAGATCTCTGCGTCTCACGGGTTGGTCGTTCTACTCGGATCTGCCGTGCTCGTGTCTTCTTCCCACGGGGTTCACGGCATTCCCCG
The DNA here is from genome assembly GCA_964519015.1 of uncultured Gemmatimonadota bacterium. Lineage (GTDB taxonomy): Bacteria > Blakebacterota > Blakebacteria > Blakebacterales > CAYUVJ01 > CAZFHZ01. The sequence goes on from CAZFHZ010000056.1 coordinate 828, forward strand.
GCAATACACGATGGGCCTGGTGAGAACGGGTTCGGCGCCTTCCGGGATCGAGTGAGGGTCGTCGCCTTGTCGGATATGCATGTACGAAAGCACGGTCGTGAGTTCCTCGTTACAGTCGATGCTCATGTCCGTTTCTGGGATAACGTCCGTATGGACCGTTGGGAGATCGCGACCTTCGCGGCCTTCGATGAGTTCATCGACAAGAGCCATTCTTATGTCGATATCGGCGGATGGATCGGTCCGACAGTACTCTATGGTGCGCAGTTGGCGAAGGAGTGCTTTGCGGCGGAACCGGATCCCGTAGCGTTTGAGATACTGAACAAGAATGTTGAACTCAATGATGCCATACGGAAGAAAGTACGACTGTTCAATGGCTGTATAAGCGACCTTTCAGGCGTCGAGCATCTTGGCACTCAATCGACATTCGGTGACAGCATGTCGAGCCTGTTGTTCTCCGGCAACAAGGGCTCACTTGAAGTTCCCGCATTAACACTAGAAGACTACTTTACTAAATTCAATATTCGTGAATGTAATTTCATCAAGATTGATGTTGAAGGTGGAGAAATAAAAATCTTGCCTCAAGCGAAGGAATTCTTACGTTCATTCAGACCAACTCTATTACTTGCCTTACATTCAAACCTATTTCAGAATAAAGATGAGTTCGCGGAAGAAATCATCGAGGCGTTGAAAATCTATAAGAATCTCTACACGGTCTATGGTGTGAAATTGCCGTTCAAAGAACTGGAAGAAGATCTGAAAACTGTGGGTAGGATTTCAGAGATAATCGCGATGGATACGGACTGGAAGGCCTATCGAAGGAAAAGATACCAAAGCGCACTCTTTGTACTCCGTGTGAAAAATAGGATCAGACGTATATTGGGGGGGAACTAGGGAAGTATCCTGAGCCGACACCCGTCTGATGGGTGTGATGAGCGTGACCATGGAACGAGACCGTGCGGGTACCTCCGACGGCACCGGGAGCTGGCGCCCGAGTGTGGCGCCTTCCCAGGAGGCCATCTCGGACGAGACCCTGGTGAGACGCTGCCTGGAAGGGGAGAAGGAGGCGTTCGAGATGCTCTTCGAACGCTACCGCCGGCCCGTCTTCGCGCTGACGCTGCGTTACGCCGGCGACCCCGACGAGGCCGACGACCTGTTGCAGGACGTCTTCCTGAAGGTCTTCGAGCGGCTCCATCTCTTCAAGTTCCGATCGGCCTTCTCCACCTGGCTCTACCGGATCGCGGTGAACACCAGCCTCGACCGGCGCCGGTGGCGCAAGCGCCGGGAGGACCCACCCCCGGACTGGGAGCAGGGACCGGCCGCTAAATCTCCCGACGCCCTGGTCGACCAGCATCGGCTCCACGAGACCCTCGACGAGGCCCTGCAGGAACTGCCCGAGCATTTCCGCCTGGTGGTGATCCTAAAGGATATGCAGGACTTCCCCTATGAGGACATCGCCTCGATCCTGGGGATCTCCCGGGGGACGGTCGCCTCCCGCCTCAACCGGGGGCGCCGGGCGCTGCGCAAGATCCTGGAACGCAAAGGCTTCACTTTGGAGGGGGTGACGTCATGAGTCCCAACTGCCCCTTCATCCGTCGGCAACTTTCCAGATATCTGGATGCAGAACTCTGCGATCGGCGGGCCGCCGCGGTGGAACGCCACCTGGCTAACTGCGCGAGCTGCCAGCGGGAACTCGATGCCTTGGTGGCCGCCACCCGTTTCGTGGCCTCCGGTCGCGAAGCCTCTCCGCCGGCCGACGCCTGGTCGCGTCTGGAGGCCCGGTTGACCGAACGCGGGGTCCACGGTTTCGGTGAGACCGGGCTCCGGTTCCGGACCGCCGCCCGGATCGGGGGCCGTCCTTTCTGGGACCGCCGCCTGGCCGCCGCCGCGGTCGTAGTGCTGGTGGCGGGTTCTCTCCTCGCCTTCCCCCGGCTGCGAACCCTTTTTGTCCCGCGGGCTGCCCTGGCCCACGAGATCGCCATCGATTCCTTCCTGGCCGGGTACAGCGAGCACCGTTTCGATCTGGAAGGGGAGTTCGCCACCACCTACCGGGTTCGGGTGATCGACGTCGAGCAGGCCCGACGGCTCTGTCCCTCGGGACTCCCCCCGGCCGAGGAACTCCCGGCCGGCTACCGGCTGACCCGGGTGATGGCCCTGAGTACCGACACCTGCCGTGGTCTGGTGCTGGAGTACCACCGCGGCGACCGCTGCCTGGCCGTCATCCAAGCCCCCAGCGGGCACCCGCTCACCTGGGGAAGCATCCCGCACGAACCCCGCAGTATCGGGTCGGCCCTCTTCGAGGTGCATGAACAGACGGGATCGGGGGGTGTGCTCGTCCACCAGGGCCGCCTGGCCAGCCTCATCGTGGTCGGCACCTGCGAGACCCCGGTGCTGGGCGAGGTGGCTTCCTTCCTGGCCAGCCGGCTCGAGCACGCCGTGACCGCCCAGGCTCGTCTCGGCGATTGACATCACCAGCCCCCGGGCCCGCCGCCCGGAGGCCGGCGCATGATTCCCCTCCCTGCGATTCCTTCGTCTCTTCCTTGGGCATGTCGCCCGAAGACGTTATCCTGATATCCGACGTTGACACATTCCCAAGGCCCGGCCTACTGTTCCGCCGCCGCTATCCGGGTCCGAGGAAAGGATCCCCGTGCCGCGACCGAGTCTCCGCATACACCGCCAGATGATCGCCTCCCTGGTGACCGCCCTTCTTCTGGCGCTGCCGGTCGCTGCCGGAGCCCAGAGCGGTCATCCTTCGGGAGCGCGGGGGGGGATCCTGGTGCCCGGAGCCAGGACACTGCCCGCCGGGACGCTCAGCCTGGGCAGCTACGCGACCTTCACCCGCATCGGGGACCTCAACCGCGCCCTGGCGCTCGGTTCGGTGGCCTACGGGGTCACCGACATCTTCCAGGTCTATCTCTCGCGCAGCAGTTTCTTCTCGGGCAGCGGTCCCACCTATTTCGATTACTCCGGCTTCGAGCGCGGGCATGCCTTCGGTCCGGTGGGATTGACCGTGCGGTTGCCCGGTCCGGCTGAACAGCCCTTCCAGCTGGCCTTGCAGGCCGCTGTGACCCCGGGCATCCACCTCCGTACCCTCACCGGGCACAACCTCCCGTATGCCCGGGGCACCTTCGACGTCCAGGTCGGGCTCTCCCAGAGCCTGCGGGCGGGCGCCTTCGACCTGCGGGCCAACGAGGGGTACGTGATCACCGAGAACACCCCGACCAACCCGAACTATATCCAGCTGGGCGCCGGTACGACCTGGCGGGTCGGGCCGTGGCTGGGCCTGGAAGGGGAAGTGCTCAGCCGGCTCGAGAACACCTCGCCCCTCGATCCCATGGAGGACTACCTGGCCCTGAGCGGTGGGGTGCTGCTGGCCGTGAAGCCGTGGCTGAACGTCCGTGGAGGGTACTTCCTGGGGCTCTCCAAGGACCGGACGGACGGCCAGGACAAGCGGGCCGAAAGCTGGGGCGCCTACGGGAGCGTGGAGGTCCAGCTCTGGCGGCCTGCCGGCGAGGCTCGACCCCGGCCGCAGCGGCGGCCCCCGGCGGCCACCCCGACTCCGCCGAAACCCGAGCCCATCCAGGCGGTCGTACCACCTCAACCGGCCGGTGATGCGGACGGTGACGGGGTCCCCGACGACATCGACCTGGAACCGGCCACTCCCAAGGGGGCGCAGGTGGATGCCCAGGGCCGCGCCCTCGATGCCGACGGTGACGGCGTGCCCGACGGGCTCGACCTCGAGCCGGCCACCCCGGCCGGGGCGGTGGTGGATGCCCAGGGCCGCGCCCTCGACAGCGACGGTGACGGTGTGCCCGACGGGCTCGACGCCGAACCCGACACCCCGGCCGGGCTCCCGGTGGATGCCACCGGCCGCGGGCTGCGCGGGCTGGAGGCCGACCTGATCACCAAGGGGCTGCTTACCCTCAACACGGTCTATTTCAACTACAACTCAGCCACCATCCGGCCGGAGTCGTTCGAGACCCTGCACGAGGTCGGACTGATCCTGGGCAAGTACCGGGAACTGAAGATCGAAGTGGGCGGGCACTCCGACAACGTGGGGAGTGATGTCTACAACCGGGAACTGAGCCGTGCCCGGGCCGAGGCGGTACTCGAGTGGCTGCTCCAGAACATCCCGGAACTGAGCCTGGAACGCTTCACCGTCTTCGGCTACGGGGAGGACCAGCCGGTGGCCGACAACGCCACCGAGGAGGGGCGGATCCTGAACCGGCGCGTCTCCTTCCGGGTGCTCAATCCGGCCGAGCTGGAGAAGTACCGCCCGCCGGCCGGGCACTGAGGTCCGGCCCGCCCAGCCGGACCCTCCCCCTCCAGATCCCGCCCTTCTCCTCGAGCCGCAGCAGAGTGTAACCCTGTCCCAGGCACCAGGCGGGCAGGTCCCACTGGATCCCGCCGTCGTCCGCCTCCAGCTCGATCACGCTCTCCGCCGGGAGTGCGGCGACGCATTCCTGCAGCCGGGTGACGGGTTCGGGGCAGACCAGCCCGAGCAGGTCGAGCCGGACCACCCCGTGACCGTCTCTCTCTTCCTCCCGGCCTGTCACGACCGCCGGGCGGGTCTCAGATGCCCGGGCCGAGGATGATGGCGTTCAGCACCAGCTGGAACTCGCCTTCCAGGAACATCCGGAAAAGCGGGTTATCGGCGAACAGGATCACCTTCCCCCGGCCGACGTTCTCGACGATCAGCCACGACAGCTTGGCCAGCTCCCCCGGCACCTGCGGCGGAGCGTAGCCACTCAGGAGCGGCTTCTCCGAGAAGACCCCCACGTTCATCCCCTGCTGGCTCACGGTGTAGCCGCCGCCGCCGCGCTTGAGGATCCCGATCCGCTCCGGCATGCCCCAGGCCAGCCAGTGATCGGGATCCAGGACGATCTCGTAGACCGCCCCCGGCATGCGGTTCCGGCCCCCCCCCTCCCGTTCCCGTTCGGCCACCGTCCGCCGGGCCGTCACGGCCGGTTCGGCGGCGGCCTGACCCCCCGCCTGGCCCCCCGCCTGCCCGCGGCGGGAAGCCCCCGCCTGCTGCCCGGCGGCGGCCTGTTGACCGGTTCCTCCCGGCGGGCCCGCCGTCGCACCTCCCGGAGCCCCGCCCGGAGCTCCCCCCGGCGCCCCACCCATGCCTCCGAAGCCGCCCCGGCCACCGCCGCCCCCGCCTACCGTCTGGGTAGTGACGGAGGTCAGTCCGGCCACACCCTGGGTGGTGAAGGTAGCCCCCCCCTCGAAGCCGATGATCACTCCGCCGGCTCGCAGCCAGGTCTGCAGCCGCTCCAGTCCGGCCTCCCCGAACCAGGTCGTGTAGCGCCGCCCGCTACCGTCGCTGGGCAGGATGAGGACGTTGTAGTCCTCCAGGTCGAGCGAGCCGAGCCGCTCCACGTCCACGATGGTGTAGTCGAAACAGGGGAAGCGCTGGTCGAGGAAGTACCAGGCCTCCCCGAAGGCGCTGAGGCCGAATCCCCCCGCCACAGCGATCTTCGGCTTCTCCAGGCGGGAGTAGCCGCTCCAGCCCAGGTCGTCCCCGGCCTCGACCAGGCCGCTGCTCACCGCGTAGGCGGTCACTCCGCGGGCCTTCATGACTCCCTCCAGCCGGTCGTAGAGGTCGTCCGGGTTACGGAAGCGGGGGAGCAGGAAGGTACCGCGGGGGAACTCCCGGCCCCCGGAGGTGAAGGCTTTATTGGCGACATGCACCCGCAGGTCCTGGTTGAGCAGGTCGTTGACCGCCATCAGGGCCTGGAAGCTGCTGTAGGTGAAGGCGTAGGCGTACGCTCCCCGCTCCCCGGAGATCCCGCCGCTGCGCGCGGCCGGGCCGGCCCAGGGCTGCTGCCCGGCGCGCGGGATCTCGGCCAGCCCCCAGGCCTCCACTCCGTAGACCATGGGGAGCGACCAGGCGGAGAGGTCGTAGAAGGAGGTGTCCTCCAGGGCCGGGCGCGGCTCCAGCAGCATCTTGACGGCTACCCCCTTGGGCTGGCCGGTGGCCACCAGCAGGGTCCCCTCGGGGAAGTCGCGGCTGGCCGGGGGGGGCGTGTTCCCGAAGGCCTGGGCGACCCGGGCCTTGAAGTCAGAACCGGTCCGCTCCACCTCGATCCCCTGGGCGGTCAGCAGGGCGGCCAGGTTCTCCAGGTTGGTCCCATCGCGGTCGGGCACCAGAGCGTACGCCTTGACCGGCCCCTTCCCCATATCGATGGCCGTCCGGAAGAAGCCCAGGAAGTCGGCCATCCGCTCCTGGCGCCGCTCGGAGGTGGTGCGGAGCGTGGCCATGCTGGTGGTGAAGTGGCCATGGGCGCGGGCCCGCAGCGAGTGGGTCGTGCCGTCGGACTGCTCCACGACCACGCCGACCCCGCCGCCCCCCCCCTGCTCGTAGGTCATCCCGATGGCCCCCATCATGCTCGGCCAGGAGTCACCGTAGGCAGGGTAGTACATGTCGAAGGACTGCCGGGTGTAGTAGGGCCAGCCGTAGCGATCAAAGGCGGCCGCGTTCCCCTCCGCGTAGATGCGCTGCCACTTGCGCACGCTCTCCGGGTAGGCGTCGTGGATCGGTGTGTCGGCGGGGAAGAAGAAGTAGCTGGTTCCCCCCATCTCGTGGAAGTCCACGTGCACCACCGGATTCCAGCGCAGGTACTCCTTGATGCGCTGCCGGGTCTCCTGCTGGGTCATCCAGGCCCAGTCCCGGTTCAGGTCGAAGAGGTAGTGGTTGACCCGTCCCCCCGGGCTGTCCTCGCTGTGCTCCCAGGCCTCCGAGTCGGCGTCGGGCGCTTGCCCCAGGCGCTTGGTGATGCTGGCCACGTAGCGGTCCCGCCCGTCCGGGTTGACCAGCGGATCGATCATGACCACGCACTCCTCCAGGATCCGGCGGGTGACGGGATCGGTCCCGGCGGCCAGCTGGTAGACCACCTGCATGGCCGCCTCGGTGCAGGAGGACTCGTTCCCGTGCACGTTGTAGGAGAGCCAGGCCACCGTCGGGGAGTTCTCCACGATCCGCTGGAGCTGGTTATCGTCGGCGCCCCGCGGATCGGCCAGCCGGGCCATGTTCCCCCGGATCTCCTCGAGCCGGGCCAGGTTGGCCGGGCTGCTGATGGTCAGCAGGAGAAGTTCCCGCCCCTCGTAACTGGTCCCGTAGGAGCGGATGGTGACCCGCTCGCTGGCGGCGGCCACCGCCTCCAGGTAAGCCTTCATCCGGTAATGAAAGGTGAAGCGCTCCCCGATCTGGTAGCCGAGGAAGGAAGCCGGGGTCGGGATCGCGGCCTCGTAGGTCCCCTGGGGAAAGAACTCGTAGGTGCCTCCTGCCTGGGCCCGGGCCAGCAGCGGGAACAGGATCAGGAGGGCGGTGGCGGCGGCCATCATGCGACGCATGGGACAGGACCTCCCTGGTAAGGGATACCCCCCCCGCCTTGGGCGAGGGGACCCGGGACCCCCGGGTCGAATCGGTCATCTTCAAAGGAACTACAAGAGGGCATAGCCGGGGATTCAACTCCTCCCCGACCACTCCCGGTGGCCGCCCCGGAAACGAAGTAGATGGAATTGGTTCCGGGGAATGGGCGTCTAAAGAAATGAAAGCAGATGAAGATCGGAAAGAGATGATTTCCGACCACGGAATCCGATATCGAAACCCATAATCGTGTCGGCATGCGGTTGTATTTTTTCGCGTGTACGAGACTTGGGCCGGCGGGGTCCCGGGAGGGAGCCCATTCGGCCCTTTGCGTATCGTACCCGAGGCAGAAAGAAAGGTTATGAAACAGACCGAGTCCGATCCGTCGATCCGTCGGCGGACCCTGATGTTCCTGCTCGTGGCGACCCTCGGGCTGCTGCTGTTCGTCCAGCAGCAGCAGATCGGTCGCCTCCGGGACCGGGTCCGCGTCCAGGAAGACCTCCTGGCTGAGACCGGCCGTCTGGCCAGTCGGGCGACCACCCATCTGGAACTCATCCGGCGTTTCGGCATACCCTACGACTACCTCGAGGTACTGGCGGACGCCACTTCCCAGCATGGGCTCGACCTGGCCTTCCTGGTCGGTCTGATGCAGGTGGAGAGCCACTTCAACCCCAACGCCCGGAGTGAGCGGGAGGCGTACGGTCTGATGCAGGTGCGCTTCCCCACCGCCCAGGGACTCGACCCGACCCTGCTCTCCTACTGGCAGCTCTTCGAGCCGGATCGGAACATCCGCCTCGGGGTCGCTTACTTCCGCAGCCTGCTCGACCGCTACGGCGGGGACTACCGGATGGCCGCACTCGCCTATAACCGCGGCCCTACCCGCCTGGACAGCGAACTCCTCGCCGACGGCGACCTGCCCGACCACTACTACCAGAAGATCCGGGCCGCCGGGATCGTGAACTAAGGATGCCCCAGGCCCGGGTACCGGGCCCGGTCGGTTCATAACCAGCCCTGCCCGCGGTACCAGCGGGCCGTCTCCGTCAGTCCCTCCTTCAGGCTCCGGCCCGGTTCCCACGCCAGATCGGTGCGGCTGCGATCGGTATCGAGCGACCAGAACCGCTCGCGGTACTCCTTGAGCCGGGTCCGGGTGAGGGCCTCGATCCCCCGGCCGCGGGCCAGCAGCAGTTCGTTGACCACCGCCAGCGGCCAGAGCACCGCCGGCGGGAGGGGGAGCTGGAGCACGCGCCGGCCGAGCACCTCCCCCAGCAGGGCGATGACCTCCCGCATCCAGTAGGATCGATGGTCGGCGGCGAAGTAGGTCTTCCCCTCGGCCACCGGGAAGCTTCCGGCGCGCTCCAGCAGATCGGCCAGGTCGGCGGCGTGGATCAGACTCACCCGGGAATCCCCCAGGATCCGAGGGACGATCCCCCGCCGGGCCTGCTTGAAGAGCTGCAGCATGTCCCGTTCCCAAGGACCATAGACGATGGCCGGGCGCACCACGGTCAGCGGGATGCGTCCGGCCGCCGCTTCCAGACAGGCGCGTTCACCGGCCAGCTTGCTCTCCCCGTACGGTCCGGTGGGCTCGGGAGGGTCATCCTCCCGCCGCGACCGGTCGGGGCCGGAGGGACCGGCGGCCGCCTGGCTGGAGACGTAGACGAAGCGGCGCAGGGTGGGGCGTCCGTGACAGGCCTTCATCAGGGCACGGCTCCCGGCCTCGTTGACCCGGAAATAGGCGGCCGGGTCCTGCGACTTGGTGAGTCCGGCGACATGGAAAACGAGGTCGATGCCGTCGAGGGCGGCCGGCAGGGACTCCGGCTCGGTCACGTCCCCGTAGGCGAGTTCGATCGGCCGGTCGGTCAGGGAGGAGAGGTCGGAGGTAGTCCGTACCAGCCCCCGGACCTGATAGCCCCGCTCCAGCAGGTGGGCCACCAGGTGAGAACCCACGAACCCGTTCGCCCCGGTCACCAGGGCGCGCTCGGCGACCTGTGGCATGCGCTTCCCCCGATGCTCCCCGGCCGGAGTGGTGTGGATGGTTGACACTTCCCTCGAGCCCGGACTATCGTCCGCCATGGTCCGGCGCCCGGGGACTTGTTCGTCGGCGCGAATATATCGGACGACCCCGGGCACGCACAACCGCCCTACCGGAAACCCGCGACAGGAGCCCGATGGACCTCTTCGAACGCTGTTATGAATGGAAGGACTGGAAAGTCGCCCAGCAGCTCGGTTTCTACCCCTACTTCACTCCCATCGAGAGTGAAGCGGGGCCCGAGGTCATCATCGGCGGCAAGCGCCGCATCATGCTCGGGTCGAACAACTATATGGGTCTGACCAACCATCCCGAGGTCAAGGAAGCCGCCATCAAGGCGGTGGAACGGTACGGCTCCGGCTGCACCGGCTCCCGCTTTCTCAACGGCACCCTCGATATCCACGTCGAGTTCGAGCAGGCCCTGGCCGACTGGCTCGGCAAGGAAGCCGCGCTGGTCTTCACCACCGGGTTCATGGTCAACCAGGGGGCCATCTCCGCCCTGGTCCAGAAGGGGGACTACATCCTCTCCGACCGGCTCAACCACGCCAGCATCGTGGAGGGCTCCCGGCTGGCCGCTGGAGAGACGGTCCGCTTCAAGCACAACGACATGGAGGACCTGGAGCGGGCGCTCAAGGAGCTGCCCCCCGACTCCGGGCGGCTGATCGTGGCCGACGCCGTATTCTCCGCCGAAGGGACGGTGGCCGATGTCGGCGGCATGCTGGCCCTGGCCCGCCAGTACGACGCCCGGCTGATGATGGACGAGGCCCATTCCCTCGGGGTCTACGGTCCGGAGGGAAAGGGGGTCTGCGCCGACCAGGGGCACCTGGACGAAGTCGACTTGCTCATGGGGACCTTCAGCAAGTCGTTCGGCGGCGTTGGAGGTTTCATCGCCGGCGACCTCGAGGTCGTCATGTGGATCAAGCACAAGGCCCGGACCATGATCTTCTCGGCCAGCCTCCCTCCCGCCTCGGTAGCCAGCGCCCGCAAGGCGCTCGACCTGATCCGGGCGGGCGACGACCGGCGGGCTGCGCTCTGGCGCAACGTGAAGAAGATGCAGGAAGGGCTGCGCGGGATCGGTTACGACATCGGTGACACCACCAGCCAGATCATCCCGCTCCATGTCGGGGACGACATGCGCTGCCTGCAGTTCTGGCGCTCGCTCTACGACGCCGGTGTCTTCACCAACGCCTTCATCGCTCCGGCCACCCCGCCCGGCGGTGCGCTCATCCGCACCTCCTACATGCCCACCCATTCCGAGGAGATGCTCGACGAGGCGCTCACCCTCTTGGAGAAGGTGGGAAAGGCCACCGGGGTGGTGTCGTGAGCGATCTGCGCATCCGCCGGGTGGAGAGCGGCGCCGACCTGCGCACCTTCATCCGGTTCCCCTGGCGCATCTACCGGGGGCGCTACCCCGACCCGAACTGGGTCCCCCCCCTGTTGGTCAGTGAACGCGCCCTGCTCGACCGCGACCGCTGCCCCTTCTTTGAGCACGGGGATGCGGTCTACCTGCTGGCCGAACGGGAGGGCCGGCCGGTCGGCCGGATCGCCGGTATCGTCAACGACGCGCACGTCTCCTTCCACCAGGAGGAGGTCGGCTTCTTCGGGTTCTTCGAGTGCTTCGAGGACCCCGAGGCCGCCACCGGGCTGGTCTCGGAAGCAGGCGCCTGGGTGGCCGAGCGCGGGCTCAAGACGATGCGCGGCCCGATGAATTTCTCCACCAACGAGACGTGCGGGCTGCTCATCGAGGGGTTCGACTCCCCGCCGACCATCATGATGACTCACAATCCCCTCTTCTACACTCGGCTGCTGACCGGCGCCGGCCTGGCACCAGTCAAGACCCTGCTCAGCTACGAGGTAACGGCCGGTCCGGTGACCGACCGGATCCTGGCGGTGGCCGAGAAGACCCGTCAGCAAGCCGGCGTCACTTTCCGTTCGATCGACATGAAGCGTTTCCGCGCGGAGGTCGACCTGCTCAAGTCCGTCTATAACGAGGCGTGGGAGCGTAACTGGGGCTTCGTCCCCATGACCGACGCCGAGTTCGAGCACATGGCGGCCGACATGAAGCCGATCCTCGACCCCGACCTGGTGCTCCTGGCCTTCGTGAACGGCCAGATGGCCGGCTTCAGCCTGACCTTCCCGGACGCCAACCAGGTGCTGATCCGCCTGAACGGTCGCCTGCTCCCATTCGGCTGGCTGAGACTGTTGCGGGGACTCAAGAAAGTCGACCGGGTCCGGGTCGTCGCCCTCGGGGTACGGAAGGATTTCCGCCGTCTGGGACTGGGTTCGCTCTTCTACGCCGAGTCGATGCGGGTGGCCATCGAGAAGGGCCTCCGGGCCGGGGAGGCCTCCTGGATCCTGGAGGACAACCTGGACATGCGCCGACCGGTCGAACTTCTGGGAGGGAAGATCAACAAGAAGTACGCGATCTACGAACTGCCGCTCTGAGCCACCGCTGCCGCGGCCGGCTCACTCCTCGTCCGAGGACTCCAGGGCGGGCGTCTCGGAACTCTCCTCCAACAGACCGCTCAGCTTGGTCTCAAGACCGTTCAGCTTCTTTCCGCCCCGCTCGTAGGCACCCCGGGCGTTGTCCAGGTGAGTGCCCAGAGTACTGTACTCCTTCTCGAACTTCTCGACCTCCCCCCGGAGCCGGTGCAGGTGGGCCAGGATCTCGGCCCCCTTGTGCTCCAGTTGCATCCCTTTGAGCCCGTAGAGGATGACCTGCAGGTAGGCATAGAAGGTGTTGGGGCTGACCGGCACAACACGCTGGGTGATCGCGTAGTCCAACATCTCCGGGAGGCCGCTCCCGGCCGCCGCCTCCTCCCGGATGATGGTCTCGTAGTAGACGTTCTCGGCCGGGATGTACATCAGGGCGAAGTCGAAGGTCCCCTGGTCGGGCAGGATGTACTTCGCGGCGATCTCATCCACCCGCTTGCGCACGTTGGCCAGGAATTGGCGGCGCACCTTCGGCCGCTCCGATTCCTCGGCCTCGAGCACCCGCCGGAAGTCCTCGACCGGGAACTTAGAGTCGATCGGGACCAGCCGTTCCCCGATCCGGACGACCGCATCCACCGTCACCCCGCCGGTGAAGGTGTACTGCACGTCGAAGAAGGAACGGGGGAAGATCTGGGCCAGCAGGTTCTCCAGCAGGACCTCCCCCATCCCGCCGCGCAGCTTGGGGGATTGCAGGATATCCTGCAGCCGGCTGATGTCCTTGCCGATGTCGATGAAGCGGCCGGTGGCCTCCGAAAGGGAGCCGAGTTCCTTCTTGAGGTCGGCCACCGTGCGCCCCGAATCCCCCAGCTGGCGGGTGAGCAGTTCCTGCTGGCTCTCCAGCCGTTTCTGCATGGTCTCAGTGAGGCCGCGCAGGCTCTCCCCCAGCCGGTCGCTCTGCTGCTGCGTCTGGGTCAATGCGTCGATGCGGGCCCGGTCGAGTTCGGCGGCCACCTTGTCTCGCAGCGTCCGCACTTCCCCGCCCTGGCGCAGCACCGTCACCAGGGCCAGGACGAGCAGCACCACCACGACCACCAGCAGGATCAGGGTGAAGTCCATAGGCTCACTCTACTCTCAGAAGAGAAAGGGGACGAACATCTTCGTTCGTCTCCTATACTCCTCCATTATCAAACCGCCCACCGTGTGAGCCACAATACACCACCAAGCAGATAGGTAGAGCCTACCAGTAATGGAGGCGCAAATATCGCTATCCTCTGTTTGCTGTTCACTGGCCATTTCCTTCAGGATTCTGCTGCGATTGCTCAGTATCTGGCGGCTAACGGCTCTGCCGATGAGCCGGGAGCAAAGCGACTCGGCTCCATCGGCGGTTTCTACAGCGATTGATCTACGCTCGCAGTGCCTCTGCAACTGCTTTGGGATTCTCAGCTGCCACCCGCAGTAATGCGCGGGCAGGCCCCTCGGGTACTCGGCGACCTTGTTCCCAATTACGCAGCGTTGCCACGCTGACCCCGATCATCATGGCGAACTCCGGCTGCGACATCTCAAGGCTTTTCCTGATGCCCTTGATGTCTGCCGGCTTGAACGTAGTCACTCGGCTTGGGGACATCTCCTTACGCCGAATCTTGCCTGCTTGCCGAACACTCCTGACCAGAGTGTCGAAGTCCTTCTTCTTCACTTGAATTCCTCCCGGACGATCTGAGCCAATACTCGGAGTTGCTTAGCCGTCAGGTCTTCCTGAGTTGACTTCTGATATGCGAAAAGCATGTAGAAGACCTGCTCATCGGGCTGCCAGTAGTAGATGACTCGTACACCTCCACGCTTACCGATTCCCTTGCGAGTCCAACGCACTTTGCGAAGTCCGCCACTGCCCTTGATGACAAACCCCTGTTCAGGACGAAGCAAGAGGGCGATCTGGAGCGCCCTGTATTCCTCGTCGGGCAGGAGTTCCTTCACCAGCTTCGTGAAGACCGGGGTTTCGACAAAGCGCATGAGCAAGTGTACGCCAATGGCGCATGGGTGGCAAGGTCAGAGTTCCTAGTGTCCCGAGTCAGAATTTCGCATCATTTCGTTGCGCCGACAGGGTAGCAGATGCCAGGCGCGGCGACGAATGAGATGCGGTAGCATCGGGGAGGAGCCGCAACACCGCAGTTACTATCGAACTCAAAGAAACTCAATCACTTGTCCTTGCTGATGAGGGGGGCGGGGGGCAAGGGGGCGGGGGGAGGCACTCCTCACCGCAGCAGCAGGAGCTTGCGGCTGAAACGCTCCCCGGCCACCTCGAGCAGGACCAGGTAGATCCCCGAGGCGACCGGCCGGCCGGCGTCGGTGCGTCCATCCCACTCCACCGCGTAGGAGCCGCCGGACCGCTCCCCTTCGATCAGGCTGCGCACCAGCCGTCCCCGCACATCACGTACTTCCAGGCGGAGCGGCCACGGCCCCCCGGGGGGGAGGGTGAAGCGGAGGGTGGTGCGGGGATTGAAGGGATTGGGCGCCGGCGGGTCGAGTCGGGGATGTCCGGCAGCCGCCGCCGTGGTCAGGGCGGCCGGGCCGATCCAGGCTTCCAGGCCGTCCCTCCGGCATAACCGGACCGCCACCGCCTCCGGACCCGTCTCTCCCCGTGGTCCGGGGAGCAGAGCCACTGCGCAGGAGAGCCCGGCCGGATCCCCGGGACACCACGTGAGCTCTTCCCCCTGCGGCCGCCAGATGCGCCCGTCCCCCGATGGACCTCCTTCCGCCTCGCTCTCCCCGCTCCAGGCCAGGAAGGGGAGGAAGCGGAGTTGCTCGTCGCCGGCCAGCACCTGCCAGTGCAGGGTGATCCCCACCGGACCCGCCGGGTCCACCGCCAGCCCGCTCAGCCGGAGCGCGGTCCCGACCGGTTCCAGGTGGAGGGGACCGGAAACCGGTAGGGGCTGCAGTTCCTGGAGACTCCAGTCGCCGTCGGTACCGAGCGCGGTCAGCCGCCAGGGCCCGTCGGCCGGGAGCAGCCCCGAGATCTCGGCCGTGAACCGCTCCCCCTCGACCCGCCGGGCCTCCACCCGCCCGCTGCCGGAGGAGAGCAGCAGCAACTCGCCGGGGAGGGTGGCCGGACCCCAGGCCCAGACGGGGGGCCGGGGGGGCGCGGCCGGTGCCACCCGGGCCTGCCGGACCCAGCGCCTCATCCCCTCGGCCGCCGGCACTTCGAGCACGACCTGGAAGGTGCCGGGCGGCAGACCGGTCGCCTCGCGCGCCTCCCACTTTCCAGGGAGGGTACCGACCGTCCGCCAGAGCGCGATCCCCGCTCGTTCCAGCCGCACTTCGGCCCCGGCCGGGGCGCACCAGCGCAGGCCCATCACCCCCGGCCGGTCGTCCACCACCACCAGGGCGCCGCCGTCGACGATGCTCTCCCTCATCCGGGGCGCGGAGGCCGCGCGC
Organism: uncultured Gemmatimonadota bacterium; assembly: GCA_964519015.1. GTDB lineage: Bacteria > Blakebacterota > Blakebacteria > Blakebacterales > CAYUVJ01 > CAZFHZ01. Next base: position 16,085 of record CAZFHZ010000056.1, read on the forward strand.
GGCCGCGGCGTCCAGGCGGTAATCCCTTCGGCTTCCAGGGCCACCGCCTCCCCCCAGCCGACCGTGAACTCATCCCCCAGCAGGATCCCGTCAGGGAGACGGAACCGCCCTTCCCAGCGCTGCATCTGGGGATCCCAGCGGCTGACCGCCCGCACCCCCGCATCGGCCAGCACCTCGGTGGCCGTACGCACCCGGGAGGAGTCGCTCACCCCGGCCAGGGCCAGCCCGGGGCCCACCTCGAGCCCGGGGGGACCGTAGCGCCGGGGACCGGACTGGACCACCTCCCCCCCCTGGTGGCTGACCAGGGCATACCCCCGGCCCGGCACGACCTCGAAGTCCTCCCCTACCCGGGTGCCGTCGCCGAGCCGGGCCAGCGAGACCCAGGCGGCCGAGCCCCCGTCCCAGCGGGCGAGTTCGGCGGGGGCGGCCAGCCGATCGAGCCAGTCGCCGGCCGAACCCAGTCCCTCGTCGGCCAGGACCGGGGTGAAGAGGATGATTCCGGCGGGGAAGAGCAGGCCGCGGCTGACCGGGTGGGCCACCCGGATCATGGCCTCAGCGGTCACCGCCTGGGGCGGGTTGAGCCCATCCTCGATCACCGCACCGACTCCCCAGAGGGATCCTTCCGGCAGGCCGGCCGTGTGGACCCGGACCTCGCCTGCGGTGGCCGGGCCGAGCAGGGCCGGTTCGGTCTCGACCTCGCGAGGCTCCCCGGACGTATCGAGCAGGTGGACCCGAGCCCAGGCCCCCCCCGGGTCGGTCAGCGCATAGGCCAGGACCACCGTCGTGTCCGCTCCCAAGGTTACGGGACCGTCCCGCCATTCGAAGAACGGGGGGGGATCGACGTCCAGCAGCGGGAGCGTGATCTCCTGCGGGGAGACACCGGAGACGGTGACGGAGACCGCGCTCACCCCGACCGGCCCCGCGTCCGCTTCCACCTCCAGGCTGTCCCCGACACTCCACGGCCAGGCGCTCCCGTCGCCGGCCCGCAGGTTGCCCAGGTTGAGACTCCAGCGCCCCTCTTCGTCGGTGCGCGCCAGCAGCCAGCCCGAATCCGCCCCGGCCGGTCCGGCCCGCAGGAAGACGTGGGCCCCGGCCACCGGTCCCGAGGGTCCGGCCAGTCTCCCGTAGACCGCCGCCGGCACCGAGGTCACCACCGGCCCGGTCTGGAGTCCGGACAGGGTATCGGCCGGGGCGAGGGTGCCGGCGCTGACCACCCGCCAGCCCAAGGAAGTCCCGGGGGCCAGCCCGTAGAGGGAGGCGTGATGGAGCACTCCAATGGGGGCCTCGTCCACCCGGTGACTCCAGTGGTCGGATAGGTAGACCTCGAGCCGGCCGTCGGCCTCCGTCCCGGTGCGCCAGGCCAGCCCGAACCCGGCACTGGTCCGATTGACTACCCGGAGCCGGTAGAGGCTCGGGCGGTCGGAGAAGGGGCCGCCCCCTTCCGCCCCGGGCGCGGCCGGGCTGAAGCGGGTACCGTAGCGGGTGGCGTGGCGCACGAAATCGCCCCACCCTTCCGGGTCGCGGACCATCGAGCCGTCCACGTCCCAGTCCTGCCAGCTAAGGTCCTGCAGGGTGTCGGGTCCGGCCGGGTCGATCAGCAGCAGGCGTCCGGCCGAGTTGGGCAGACCGTTGCCGAGACGCCCCCCCGCGGTGAGCGCCGGACCGGGCAGCGGGGCCGGTTCCCCACCACCGAAGACGACCAGGTAGGCGCCCGGCCCGAGCCGCGTCCCGGCCGGGAAGACGAAGGCCGAGGCACCGGCCGGCTGGAGCTGGAACCCGGAGAGGTCGACGGTGACCGGACCCCGGTTGAGCAGCTCCACGAACTCGTCCTGGTAGGTGTCGCGGACGCCGTCCCCGTTGGCGTCCCCGGCCAGGTCGGGGGCGGGATCGGTCTGGACCTCGTTGATGACGATGGCCGATTGGGGTGGCGGGGGCACGGCCGCGGCCGGGGTGGGCACCGCGAGCAGGCCGAGCAGGACGGCCGCCGCCGCAGGCTTGAGGCGGTTGGGATGCATGTTCTTCTCTCCCGATCACTGCGGAGCCGGGGGTAGGGCTGTAGCGGGGGACTCCGGGCGGGGCGGGCAGGCCGTCCTTGCGGCGGGACGACCCGCTGTGGGAGAGTATTCTATTCCTCCTCCTTCCGGGGGACAAGCGCAGGGTGATGCGGCTTGACGCTCTCCCGGGGGTCCGGCTTATTGCGGCGCACTGGATATGGCCAGTACCGAGATCAACGACCTCATCGACCGTGCCCAGGCCGGGGAACAGGGGGCCTACACCGAACTGGTGCGGCGCTTCCAGTCGCAGGTCTACGCCGTCTGCCTGAAGATGGCCCGCAACCCCGAGACCGCCCGCGACCTGACGCAGGAGACCTTCATCAAGGCCTTCAGCGCTCTGGCGACCTTCGACCGCACCTACACCTTCTCCACCTGGCTTTACAAGATCGCCCGCAACGCCTGTATCGACCATTTCCGGCGGGTTCGGTTGGAGACCTACAGCCTCGACGCCCCGGTCCGCACCAGGGAGGGGGAGATGGAACGGGAGTTCCAGTCCCCCATCCACACCCCCGAGCGTTATCTCATCCTGAAGGAGCGGGGCCGGTTGATCATGGAGGCGATCGACAGCCTGCCGGAGAAGTACCGGGAGGTCATTCACCTGCGCCACACCCGGGAGATGGCTTACGAGGACATCGCCGCTCAGCTCCGGGTACCGCTGGGGACGGTCAAGGCCCGGCTCTTCCGGGCCCGCGAGCTACTGAAGAAACGGTTGCGTTCCCTGTGAACGATCCCTCCATCCCGGGCCCGATCGGAAACACCTTATCCGGGGCTCTCGTATCATCCGGAGGAGATGAAAGGAGGCGACGGGTGAGAATGCACGCCCTCGCGATCCCCCTGCTACTGGTCGGGCTGGTCCCGGCCACCGGTCTGGGGCAGGAGCGTCCCGATCGAGCGCTTCCGGAACAGGAGCAGATCCTGAGCCGGCTCGAGATGCTCCAGGACAGCCTGAAGGTCGTGGTCGTCCGGATGGAGACCGCCCGCAAGTCGGTCGAGGCCTACAGCTCTGAGCTGGATGGACTGGAGAAGCAGATCGAGGCCCTGGGCGATATGCCGGAAGCGCTCTCCTTACGGGCGCGTGTGCTCTCCCTGCGGCGTACCCTCATGGAATCGGGCATGGGCCGCCCGACTATCCGGATCAGCACCGAGGAGCAGATGCGCGACCCGGAGTACTGGCGGCGCTTCATGCCCGACCCCGAGGCATTCCAGGACACCAGCACCCGCAGTCAGATCTTCCGCATCGGTGAGGATGTGGAGATCGGGGTCTTTGAGAAGGTCCGTGGCGATGTCGTCTCCATCGGCGGCCGGGTGACCGTGCACGGTTCGGTCAGCGGCAACGTGGTCTCGGTCGGACACGATATCCACGTCACCTCGACCGGCCGGATCGGCGGCGATGCGGTGACCATCGGCGGCCGAATCCTCCAGGACCCGGGTGGGACCATCCGGGGACAGTTCATCGACCTGCACGACATCTGGCCGATCCACTGGAGTATGGGTCTGCCCCGCTTCGCCTGGTTCGCCCTCAGCCTGGCCTGGATGGTCTTCGTGCTGGCGGTGAGCGTGCTGGTCGGTCTGGTGGTGCCGGCCAACGTCGGGCGGGTGGAAGTGCAGGCCCGCGGACACTTCGGTATCTCCTTCCTGGTCGGGCTGGCCTGTCTGGTCGCTCTCCCCGTCCTCTTCGTCCTGCTCCTGATCACCATCGTGGGGATCCCGGTCGCCATCATCCTGCTGCCGATCGCGCTGATCGGGCTCTTCCTGCTCGGCTTCAGCGGCGTCTCCCAGGCCGTCGGGCGGGGGGCCGAGCACCGCGGGCTCCCGCTGGGCTCTTCCAGCATCGCCCGGATCGCCTTGGGGGTGATCCTGCTCGAGACGATCTACCTGCTCGGCCACGCCGTGGGCGCCGGTGGGATGCTGGTCGGTCCCCTGGCCGTTTGGCTGCGGGTGCTCGGCTGGCTGATCCTGTTCGCCGCCTGGACGACCGGTC
>CAZFHZ010000057.1:0-20014 GCA_964519015.1 uncultured Gemmatimonadota bacterium
GAGCAACCTATAGGGTCCGGTTAGGTATAGTATTGCCCCGAATAAATGAAGCCCCACTGCCTGCAGGACCAGTGGGGCCTCCATCTTCGACCTCATGAGAGTGTCGGTTGCGGAGGTTTGGTCGACCTCCTTGACCGATTGTCCCACTACGCGGGGACGAGGTCAAGTCCCGGGTCGGCCTCCCACCGGTTGCCGGGCGGTCCCGGGCGCCGGGCGGTTCAGGTCACCGACCCGTCCCGGTCAGCTCTTCGTCCCGGTCACTTCCAGGCATGGAGCGTCTTGATGTAGTTGGCCCGCTCGAAGGCCGCCGGGTCGGCGACCGCCTGCTGGCTCATGCTCCCCTTCATCTGCTCGACCGAGGTGTACTCCTTCTCGACCATCCAGTCCTGCAGGTCGCTCAGCACCGTGTTCAGGTGGCGCACACCATTCAGCAGCAGGGCGGAGGCCATCATGGTCACGTCGGCGCCGGCCATGAGCTGGCGCAGTACATCGAGGTGCGAGTGCACGCCGGTGGTAGCCGCCAGGCTGGCGTCGATGCGGCCGAAGAGGATGGCGATCCAGCGCAGCGGCAGCCGCCCCTCGACCGAGGTGCTCAGCACCAGGTCGGGCCGCACCTCCAGGGTCTCCAGGTCGATGGTCGGCTGGTAGAACCGGTTGAAAAGCACCAGGGCGTCCGCCTGGGCCTCGTCGAGGCGGCGCGCCATGTCGGCCAGGCTGCTGAAGAAGGGGCTCAGCTTCATGGCCACGGGGATCTTCACCTGCTGCTTCGTCTCGGTCAGAATGTCCAGGTAGAGCTGCTCCACCTCGGCGGCGGAGCGCCGCAGGTCGGTGGCCACGTAGTAGACGTTGAGCTCCAGCCCGTCCGCTCCGGCCTCCTCGATCATCTTGGCGTACTCGACCCAGCCACCGGGGGTGACGCCGTTGAGGCTCCCGAAGACCGGGATCTCCAGCGTTTCCTTCAGCCGGCGGATGTGCTCCAGGTACTCCTGGGGGCCCAGGTACTCGTCGCTGGCCAGGTCGGGGAAGTAGGTGAGTGCCTCGGCGAAGGACTCGGTGCCGCGGGTCATGTGGAAGGATAGTTCCTGGCTCTGATGGGTGATCTGCTCCTCGAAGAGGGAATGGACCACCACGGCTGCGGCGCCGGCGTCCTCGAGCTGGCGGCACTTGTCCAGGTCCTGCGTCAGGGGGGAGGAGGAGGGGACCAGAGGGTTGCGCAGCTCCAGTCCCATGTAGGTCGTTCGCAGATCCATCCCGAGTCTCCTTCGCTGCGTTCCGGCCCGACGATCGGGTCCCTTGATCAGGCCGGGGTTACGGCCCGGCGATCAGGCCTGGGCGTCTTTGCCGGTGTCGGGTGTGCGCGCGGCCAGATCGGACAGTGTCGACCAGCGGCGCTGCGCGTCCTCCTGGGCCGCCTCGAGCAGGGCCTTGGCCCGCTCCGGCTTGCTCAGGGTGAGCATCTTGTACCGCGTCTCCTGGTAGATGTAGTCCTTGATCGGCACGCTCGGCGGCTTCGAATCGAGGGTGAGCGGGTTCTTCCCCTCGAGGGCCAGCATGGGATTGTAGCGGTATAGCGGCCAGTGCCCCGAGTTGACCGCGTCCTTCTGGTGGGTCATCCCGGTGGTCATGTTGATGCCGTGCGCGATGCACTGGCTGTAGGCCACGATCAGGCTCGGACCGGGGTAGGCCTCGGCCTCCAGGAAGGCCTTCAGGCACTGCAGATCGTTGGCCCCCAGGGCTACCTGGGCGACATAGATGTTGCCGTAGGTCATCGCGAGCAGTCCCAGGTCCTTCTTGGCCATCCCCTTGCCGGCGGCCGCGAACTTGGCCACCGCCCCGCGCGGGGTGGCCTTGGAGGCCTGTCCGCCGGTGTTGGAGTAGACCTCGGTATCGAGCACGAGCACGTTGACGTCGCGGCCGGTGGTCATGACGTGGTCGAGTCCCCCGAACCCGATGTCGTAGGCCCAGCCGTCACCGCCCATGATCCAGACGGAGCGGCGGACCAGCAGCTCGGCGACCGCGAGCAGGAGCGCCGCGTCGGGCTCCTTGCTCCCCTCCAGCTTCCGGCGCAGCTCGGCCAGGCGGGCGCGCTGGGCCTCGATCCCCGCCTCGGTCCGCTGGTCGGCCTCCAGCAGGGCTCCGGCCAGTTCGTCACCGATGGTGGAGGCCAGGCGCCGCACCAGCTCCTGCGCGAACTCGGTCTGCTTGTCCACGGCCAGCCGCATCCCCAGGCCGAACTCGGCGTTGTCCTCGAACAGGCTGTTCGACCAGGCCGGGCCGCGGCCGGCGGCGTCCACCGCCCAGGGGGTGGTGGGGAGGTTGGCGCCGTAGATGCTCGAGCAGCCGGTGGCGTTGGCCACCAGCATGCGGTCTCCGAAGAGCTGGCTGGCCAGCTTCACGTAGGGGGTCTCGCCGCAGCCGGCGCAAGCGCCCGAGAACTCGAAGAGGGGCCGCAGCAGCTGGCTCTCCTTGACCACGTTGACCTTCAACTGGGAGCGGTCGTAGTCGGGGATGGCCAGGAAGTGTTCCCAGTTGGCCCGCTCGTCGAAGCGGATGGGGAACTGCTCCCCCATGTTGATGGCCTTCAGGCGCGTCTCCTTCTTGTTCTTGGCCGGGCAGATGTCCACGCACACGCCGCAGCCGGTGCAGTCCTCGACCGCGACCTGGAGGGTGTACATCCACCCTTCGGGGAAGTCGCGCCCCTTGACCGGGGTGGACTTGAAGGTGGCCGGCGCCCCCTCGAGCCACTTCGGGTCGTAGACCTTGACCCGGATGGTGGCGTGGGGGCAGACCATGACGCACTTGTTGCACTGGATGCAGACCTCGCTGTCCCAGACCGGGACCTCGAGGGCGATGTTCCGCTTCTCCCACTGGGTGGTCGCCGACGGGTAGGTGCCGTCGTTGGGGAAGACGCTCACCGGCAGGTCGTCGCCGTGACCGGCGATGATCTGGGCGGTGACCTTCCGGACGAACTCGGGAGCGTGCGCGGGCACTACGTCCTTCCGCTCGATCTTGGAGGTGGCCTTCTTGGGCACCTCGACCTGGTAGAGGTGTTCCAGGGTGCCGTCGACCGCCTTGAAGTTCTGCTGGACGACCGCTTCCCCCTTCATCCCGTAACTCTTCTTGATCGCCTTCTTGATCTGCTCGATGGCCTCATCACGCGGGAGTACTCCGGAGATGGCGAAGAAGCAGGTCTGCATGATGGTGTTGATGCGGGTGCCCAGGCCGAGCTTGCCGGCCACCTCGTAGGCGTCGATGGCCCAGAACTTGATCCCCTTGTCGATGATCAACTGCTGGGTGGAGCGGGGGAGGCTGTCCCAGACCTCTTCCTTGGGCCGGGTGGAGTTGAGCAGCAGGACCGCTCCGGGTTCGGCCTTCTCCAGCGGCTCGAACTGCTCGAAGAACTGCTCCTGGTGGACGGCCACGAACTTGGCCTTGGAGATCAGGTAGGTGGAGCGGATCGGCTTCTTGCCGAAGCGCAGGTGGCTCGTGGTGCGCGAGCCCGACTTGCGGGAGTCGTAGACGAAATAGCCCTGGGCGTAGTTCTCCGTCTCCTCGCCGATGATCTTGATCGAGTTCTTGTTGGCCCCGACCGTGCCGTCGGCTCCCAGCCCGAAGAAGAGGCCGCGGAAGGCGTCGGCGGGTTCGGTGGAGAACTCGGGATCCCAGGCCAGACTGGTGTTGCTCAGGTCGTCGTGGATGCCGACCGTGAAATGGTTCTTCGGTTTCGCCTGGGCCAGCTCGTCGAAGACTCCCTTGACCATGGCCGAGGTGAACTCCTTGGAGGAGAGACCGTAGCGGCCCCCGGTGATGACCGGCATGGTCGTGAAGGGGGCGGTGCCTTCGGCGATTCCCTCAGCCAGAGCCGTGACCACGTCCTGGAAGAGGGGCTCGCCGATGCTCCCGGGCTCCTTGGTCCGGTCGAGCACAGCGATTCTTTTCACAGTGGCCGGCAGGGCCTGCAGGAAGTGTTTCACCGAGAAGGGACGGTAGAGTCGCACCTTGACGACTCCGACCTTCTCCCCGGCCTGCTCGGTCAGGTACTCGACGGTCTCGTGGGCGGCCTCGGCCCCGCTCCCCATGAGCACCACCACCCGCTCGGCGTCCGGGGCCCCCTCGTAGTCGAAGAGGTGGTAGGCACGGCCGGTGATCTTCGCGAAACGGTCCATCACCCCCTGTACGACCTCGGCGCAGCGGGCGTAGTAGGGATTGACCGTCTCTCGATTCTGGAAGAAGACGTCGGGATTCTGGGCCGTACCGCGGATGAAGGGCCGGTCTGGGCTCATGCGGCGGGCGCGGTGGGCGGCGATCTGCTTCTCGTCGAGGAGTGCCTTCAGGTCCTCGTCCTCCAGGCGCTCGATCTTGTTCACCTCGCTCGAGGTACGGAAGCCGTCGAAGAAGTGGAGGCAGGGGACCTGGGCCTCGAGGGTGGCGGCCGAGGCGATGGCGGCCAGGTCGTGCACCTCCTGGATACTGTTGGAGGCCAGCATGGCCCAGCCGGTGCTGCGTACGGCCATGACATCGGAGTGGTCACCGAAGATGGAGAGGGCGTGGGTGGCCACCGAGCGGGCCGAGACGTGGAAGACGGTGGGGGTGAGTTCGCCGGCGATTTTGAACATATTCGGAAGCATCAGGAGCAGGCCCTGGGAAGCCGTGAAGGTGGTCGTCAGGGCCCCTCCCTGGATGGCGCCGTGCACCGCACCCGAAGCGCCCCCTTCGCTCTGCATCTCGATGACGTGGGGGACGCTCCCCCAGAGGTTGGGCTGCCCGTCGGCCGCCCAGGCGTCGCTCAGCTCACCCATCCCCGAGGAGGGGGTGATCGGGTAGATGGCGATCACCTCGCTCACCCGGTAGGCGACACTCGCCGCGGCTTCGTTCCCTTCGATCGTGACCATGGTCCGGGCGCGTGGCATGACTTCCTCCCCCTCCACCTGCAGGTAATTTCAGAGTGTGTACTCTGATAATCGTCACTGCCGGAAGGATGCACAAGCGCACATCCCGACACCTCTACCGTCGTCTTAATCCTGGAGCGCGCCCTTTCCAGGACGACCCGCCCAGGATGAGCACACCGATCAGGGTGAGCAGGCCCCCCACCGGCAGGCTGGCTGGCAGGGATCGGGGGGCCGCTGCGCTCACGGCAGGCTCCCCCCGCTCCGGGATCGCTCCGACGGCCGGTGTCTTCGGGACCTCGAAGACGAAGAGAGGGGGCATGGGTATGGTGTCGCTGGGGCCACCGGCCGGGGCAGCCGGATGGACCAGGGGGAGACCGGCCCGCTCCAGGGCGAGGGCTACCTCCGGGTCGGTGACCAGCAGGAAGTGAGCGTCCAGTTCCCCCGCCCGGCGGACCCGCTCGCCGATCCCCGGGAGGGCCCGCCACGCTTCCTCGGCCGCGGCCTGCTCCTTCAGCCGGAAGGCCCCCAGTCCGTCGAAGGCAGACACTCCCTGCAGGGCAAGGAGGTTGGGCTCCAGCCAGTCGTGGTAGAGCCGCCGCTGCTGCTCCTGGTCCCGCATCAGGGCGCGGGGCGCCCGCTCCTGCTGGAGCGAGGTCCAGCGGAGGGTGCGCCCGGCCGGGTCGCGCGCGAGCAGGGCCCGGGCGGCCGGGGAGGGTTCGCGCAGCCCGGCCAGGGAGGTGGCGGAGAAGAAAGAGCGGCCGGCTCCGAACAGCTCGACGGCGACCAGCACCACGATCAGGGCTCCCCCGAAGGCCGGTGACCATCCCGGCCTGGAAGGACCCGGCCGCCAGGATTGGTCCGGTAGCCGGGACCGGCCCAGCAATAGACCGGAGGCCAGGGCGATGAGGCCGCCGACTGCCAGGTCGAACACCTGGGCCGAACGGTAGGTGGCCATCGCCGTCGCTCCGGCCTCGCCGCTCAGGCCCTGCAGATGGAGGAGCGCGGGTGCGACCGCCGGCACGAACCGGATCAGCAGGGCGGCCGCCAGACCGGCCAGCCCGGCGGCGAACAGCAGTCCCCCCCTCGGTCCCGGGTCGTGCTCCCCGGGGAGCGCGGCGCCGCGGGTCCGGGTCAGCCACTCCAGTCCCCAGGCCGAGAGCCAGGCCAGCAGGGGCACCAGCAGGAGGAAGTACTTCTCCGGGTAGCGGTAGAGGAAACTGCCCGGCACCAGCCGCTCCAGGGCATCCACCATGGGCCATCCGGACCCGAGTGCGAAGAGCGCCGCAAGCCCCCCCGCCACGGCCAGCACGTTACGCTCGGCCCGCGGGCTCTCCCGCCAGCCGTGGGCGGCCAGGACCAGGACGGTCAGGCCGAAGAAGAGGACCGGGAGGTAGTGGGCCCGCACCTGGCCGGTCAGGTCGATCCAGGAGGTCAGGGTGGCCGGGTCCCAGCCGGCCCGCGGGAGCAGCAGCGCGCTCCAGCGCCCGGCGAATGGCAGGAATCGGGCCGCGGCCGGGTCGGCGGCCAGGCTGCGGGTGGAGTGGACGACCAGGTCCAGGAAAGGGAGGAGCTGGATGCCCGAGAGCAGCAGGGCGGTCCCTCCGACCACCACCAGCCCCGGCACGACCGGCCCCCAGCGGCGCCGGGCCGGTGGGGGGGGTGCCAGTCCGGGAATGCTCCCGAGGTAGACCCGCCAGGAGGCGACGCACCAGAAGGGGAGGAGCAGGACGCACCAGAGCAGGACCTCGAGCCCGCCCCCCAGCAGCATCAGGGCAAGGGCCACCGCAGCGGCCCGCCGGGCCCCCCGGGCTTCCGCCTCCAGGCCGGCCGGAAAGAAGTGGAGGACCCAGGGGAGCCAGGCCAGGGCCAGGGTGGGCGTGACCGAGGTCGAGGCCGCCAGGGCGGGGCCGGCGGCCAGGTAGACCACCCCCCCCAGCACGGCCGGGACCGGCGAGATCCCGCGCCCGCGCAGCAGTACCGCCATACCGGCTCCCCCCAGCGCCAGATGGAGCCCGGTCAGCAGGGCCAGCCCGTTGCCGAGCGGGAAGAGGAGCAGGAGCAGGTGGGGGGGATAGAAGAGCCCGTACTGGGGATTGGCGCCGGCCGGGTAGCCGTCCAGGACGGCCGGCCACCACCAGGGGAGGAGCGACCCCGAGCGCCAGCCGACCACCAGCCGGTCGCGCAGCGGCAGGTAGTAGGTCAGCCAGTCGCCGTAGCCGAAGACGCGATCGCCGAGCAGGGCGGGGGCGACCAGCAGCAGGGCGAGGCCCCCCAGCAGGACCAGGACCCAGGGAGATAGGAGCGCGCGCTCAGGCCGGGTCGGCGTCATCGGGGGGGCGCCTCCGGCACCCTCAGGCCGGGTGGTCGTCACTGCGGATCGTCTCCCGCTCGCCCGGCCCTCCGGGGTCGAGCAGCCCGCACTCGAGGAGCGGACGGGGGTCGTAGGCGGGGCCCCAGCGGCGGGCGAGGGTCTCCAGGCGCGCCAGGATCCGCTCCCGGCCCAGGGTGCGGGCGGCTCCCAGCACGCCGCCGCGGAAAGCGGGGCCGCCCAGCACGAATACGTCCAGGACCGCCCAGCCCGCCTCGACGGGTTCGTCCACCGCCTCCCAGTGCCGGGCCATCTCCAGAATGAGGGCGGCGACCATCTCTTCGATGATGGTATCGGTGCCGTCCGCACCGGTCTCGGGCGGTCCGCCCGGGCCATCTAAATGCCGGCCCGGTAAGGCGTCGAGCCGGTGCACCCAGCCCTCGGGCAGGTTGCGGCCATAGGCGAACGGTCCCTGGGCCATCCCCCACTCGCGCAGGGTCCGGTCGATCCGCCCGCGGTCCGCTCCCCCGGCGGCCAGGCGTTCCCCCTCCCGCAGGTAGGCGGTGACCAGGCGGAGTCCGGGGGAGGGCTCGGAGCGCCGGCACCAGACGGCGGACAGACCGGTCCGGGCGAGCAGGATGCGGGCCGTCTCGGCGAATCCGGCCGGGGCGGCCTCAGCCGGCTGCCAGGCCACTTCGACCGTCCCGCTCCCCCGGGCCGAGGGGAGCCGCCGCAGCAGGCCCAGGCCGGGCGCCTCCTCGACCGGGGGCACCTCCCCCGGTTCGATCCGGCTGCCGCCCGCTCCCGGCGGAGCGCCCAGCCTCGCTTCGAGCCGGTCGAGCAGGGCCGCGGGGGGCTCGAAGGGAGGCGCGGCCGCCCAGGCCTCGGGAACCGGACGGGGACGGCGGAGGGCCTGCCGGTGGCGCATCATCCGGAGCAGGTGGCCGTGGACCGGGTCGGCGATGAGGTCGGCCAGCAACTCGGCTTCCCGCTCGAGTCCCTGGTCCAGCGCCAGGCCGTCGGCGGCCAGGCCGACCGCCTCGATGGCCTTCAGGGGGGCGGGGAAGTGCCCGCCGGTGCGCTTGAGCACGACTCCCCGGTAGCGCTTGCGCATCTGCCGCCGCCCGGGGCCGAAGCCTTCGAAGAGGAGTTCCCAGGGGCGCCAGCCGAGCCGGCCGCTGCGGGGGCGGAACCGCCCTGAGCGCAGGTCCTCGACCAGCCGGGCGGCCTCCTCGGCCAACCGATCGGACGGGACCACTTCATCCACCAGCCCCCAGGCCAGCGCGGACCGGGCCCGCACCACCTGGCCGGTCAGAATCATGTTGAGGGCGCGGCGCTGGCCGATCAGCCGGGGGAGCCGCTGGGTGCCGCCAAAGCCGGGGATGATGCCCAGATGGACCTCGGGGAGGGCGATCGCGGTGGCTTTCTCGTCGGCGGCCAGCCGGGCCGTGCAGGCCAGGGACAGCTCGAGTCCTCCCCCCAGGCAGCGCCCCTCGATGGCCGCCACGGTCGGGCAGGGCAGGCGGGCGAAGCGCTCGAAGAGCCGCTGGCCCCGCCGCGCGGCCCACCACGCCTCCTGGCGGGTGCGCACCGCGGCCATCATCTCCAGGTCCACCCCGGCCTGGAAGTCCCCCCCCGGCTCGCCGCTGAAGACGATCCCGGCCGGCGGTTCGGCCTCGGCCCGGGCGGCCAGCCCGTCCAGGGCGGCGAAGACCTCCTCGGTCAGCAGCGGCGGTCGCCGCTCCTCGGGGGTGAAGGTGGCCCGGACGATCCCGCCGACCTCATCGGTGATGTGGATGCCCATGCCCGCATCTAAGCGGGCGGCGGCCCGGACGGTCAACGGGCTTCGGAAGTCGCGCTTATCCTCTGGAGTCCTGGTAGTCCTTCAAGTCGGAGGAGATCGGTGCTATCATGGCTCCACATTGACCGAGGGGGTCCGATTGTCCACCGGACAGGGGAGTAGTGGGCCCGGGACGTCCCGAGACTGCGAAGTGGCAGTCCATTCGCTCCTTCAGTACGAGTAGAGCAAACATGCCCGGTCAACAGCGCAGCATGTTCCTATTACTTGCGTTGGCGACCGTCTATAGCCTGACCCTGGGGTCCCTCTTCCTCATCTTCATCCCGCAGGAACATACGCAGGCCCTCGCTTCGTGGTCGGCCCGTCTGTCGGCCATGGCCGATGACCGCCGGGATGCGATCGAACACTGGGTCAAGGCCGGTCTGGAGGATGCCGGGATCGTCGCCTCCTTCACCACTGCCGACGATCTCGACAAGGTGCTGGTGGAGGTCGCCCGGTCTCGAGGGTATTCCTCGGCTACGATCATGGATGCCGGGAGGATTGCGACGACCCGGTGGGGTGAGCCCTTCACCTCGGACGTCGACTGCCGCCGGTTGGCCGAACGGGTCATCGCGGAGAGGCGATCCGCCGTCGAGTTCCACTCCTATGACGGTCAGATCATGGTTGCCTTCGCCTCCCCGGTGTCTCCCGCTCCCGGTTCCGCCCCCACCGACGCCGTGCTATTGGCGGAAGACCCCGGGGACTGGCTCTACCCGTTCCTGCTGGATGAGCCGACGCCCACCATGACCGGAGAGACCAACCTGGTGACCGCGGACAGCAGCGAGCTGGTCTACCTGGCCCCGCTCAAACACTCGGACGCTCCCCCCCTGACCCTCTACCGCTCGTTCAACGAACCCGATTCGGCTCCCGCAGTGGCGCTTAGGGGCCGGGAAGGTTTCGGGGAATACCTGGACTACCGGGACGTACGGGTGCTGGCCGCAACCCGGCTGGTGGAAGGCACGCCGTGGGGACTGGTGGTGAAGGTGGACCGGGAGGAAGCGTTCGCCGACTCCCGGGTGCGCAGTCAACGCCTGGCGATGGCTGTCCTCGGCGTGCTGATTGCTGCCGGGGGGCTGGGCTTCGGGTTGCTGCGGGAGGGACGCCTCAAGACCGAGCGGCGCTACCGGGAACTCTTCGAGCACAATCCCCATCCCATGTGGGTCCACGACCTGGAGACGATGCGCTTCCTGGCGGTGAACGACGCCGCTGTGAGTCGATACGGGTTCTCCCGGGAGGAGTTCCTGCGCATGACCCTGGCCGATCTCCACCCGGCCGAGGACATGCCGAGACTGCTCGAACACCTGGCCCGGGAATGGATGGATCCGGATCACGATTCCATCGGAGAATGGCGTCAACTCAGGAAAGACGGCACATCACTGGTGGTCGACCTCCATTCCCACATGATGGACTTCGGGGGTCGTTCCGCCCGGTTGATGGTCGCCTACGACATAACCGACCGGGTCCGGGCCGAAACGGCGCTCAGGGAGAGTGAGGAACGCTACCGGTCCTTCTTTGAAGAGGACCTGACGGCCGACTTCATCACCCACCTGGACGGTACCATCGTGGAGTGCAATTCGGCCTTCGCCAAGATTTTCGGCTGCCCTTCGGTGGCGGAAACCAAGGCCGTTAACGTGAGCGCACTCTATCCCGATCCGGCCGTACGGGAACGGTTGATCGAGCGGGTCCGGAGGGAGAAGCACATCAACTACCGGGAATCGGAAATGCGGCGCCGGGACGGCAAGCTCGTCCACGTGGTGGAGAACGTGGTCGGGATCTTCGACGAGGCAGGTCGACTGACCGGATTAAAAGGCTACCTCTTCGACATCACCGAGCATAAACGTCTGGAGGAAGAGCTCCGGCAGTCGCAGAAGATGGAGGCGGTGGGGCGGCTGGCCGGCGGGATCGCCCACGACTTCAGCAACGTGCTCACGGCCATCCAGGGATTCACGGAATTGCTGCTGCTCGGAAAGGAGGAACAGGACCCGGACTTCCGACGGCTCCACGAGATCCAGCGGGCGGCTCAGCAGGGGAGCGCGTTGACCCGGCAACTGCTCACCTTCAGCCGCCGCGGCCAGGTCGAGTTCAAACCGCTCGATCTGAACATGCTGGTCCGTCGCTTCGAGAGTCTGATGCGGCGGATCATCGGCGAGGACGTCGAGCTTATCCTCAACCTGACCGGGGAAGACATGATCGTGATGGCCGATCCCGGCCACCTGGAACAGGTCATGATGAACCTGGTCATCAACGCCCGTGAAGCGATGCCTCTGGGTGGACAGATCACCCTCGAGACCATCCGAATGGACATGGACGAGGCGATGGCCCGCCTGCACCCTCCCCTGATTCCGGGGACGCATGTCTGCCTCTCGGTCGGCGATACAGGCAGTGGGATGGATGCCGAGACCCAGGTCCGGATATTCGAACCGTTCTTCACCACTAAAGAACACGGGACGGGTCTCGGTCTGGCGACCGTCTACGGGATCGTCCATGAGTCCCAAGGTCACATCTCGGTCTACAGCCAGTTCGGTCTAGGGACGGTGATGAAGGTCTGGCTGCCGGTTGCGGCTACGGATAAAGTGATAGGAGAG
Source organism: uncultured Gemmatimonadota bacterium (assembly GCA_964519015.1). GTDB lineage: Bacteria > Blakebacterota > Blakebacteria > Blakebacterales > CAYUVJ01 > CAZFHZ01. Next base: position 11,620 of record CAZFHZ010000057.1, read on the forward strand.
GTGACCGTTCCGGAAGCCCCCCCGCCTGGCGACGAGCGGGTCCTGGTAGTGGAGGACGAGAGGTCAGTCCGGGAATTGCTGGTCAACCTGCTGGCCATGCTCGGATACAAGGTCGAAACAGCCGCTTCTGGGGAAGAGGCGCTCGAACTGCTGTCGGCGGGAGCCGGGGAGATCGATCTGCTGATCACCGACGTGATCCTGCCAGGTATAGACGGGCGCGAAGTGGCCACCCGGGCGCTCGGACTGCGGCCGGGACTCAAAGTCCTCTACACCTCCGGGTACACCAACGGAGTGATCGAGAAGCACGGCATCCTGAGCAAAGGTATTGTCTTCCTGCAGAAGCCCTTCTCACTGCTGAACCTGGCCCGCAAGGTGCGGGAGGCGCTGGGTAACTGATCACTGCATCTCCATGCCGTCACGACGCACTGCAGAGATCCACGAAATAGAGATCGAGCGGCTCGATTCCGAGGCCCGCGGGGTAGGGCGTACCCCCGAGGGGCGGGTCGTCTTCGTGACCGATGCCCTGCCGGGCCAGCGGGTGCGGGTGCGGCTGGGCCGCGGCCGGAAAAAGTGGGCCGAGGGGTGGCTGCTCGAAGTGCTGCGCGAGAGCCCCCACCGGGTCGAACCCCCCTGTCCCCATTTCTGGAGCTGCGGAGGCTGCCGGCTCCAGCACCTGGACTATCCGCAGCAACTCGAGGCGAAGAGGGCCCAGGTAAGCGAAGCGCTGGTGCACCTGGGCCGGCAGGCCGACCCGCCGGTGGCGGCCTGCGAGCCGAGCCCGCGGGCATGGGGTTACCGGAACAAGATGGAATACTCCTTCGGGGAGCAGCGCTGGCTGGAAGCGGGAGAACTCGGCAGTATGGGGGATTTCGGAGCGCCCGGCTCGGCCGGAAGAGCCGGGGAGACCGGCAAGCCCGGAGGGCCCGGTGCTGCCGGCCTCACCGGTCTCGGGCTGCATCCCCGGGGGCGCTGGGACCGGGTCATCCACCTGCGGGAGTGCCACCTGCCCGAGCCGCGCTCGGTCGAGATCCTCCACCGGGTGCAGCGCGCGACCGAGCGTTCCCGCCGGCCCGCCTACAGCACGAGGACCCACTCGGGGTACTGGCGTTTCCTGGTCGTGCGCCAGGGGGTGCGCACCGGGCAGTGGCTGGTCGATCTCATCACCGCCCCGAGCCGGGAAGGGCACGGTGAGGTGGAAGCCCTGGCCCGCTCCCTGGTGGCCGAGTTCCCCGACCTGACCACCCTCACCCACACCATCAGTTCTTCGCAGGCGGCAGTGGCCACCGGTGAGGAGCACCGGGTGCTGCACGGAGCGGGCTGGATCGATGAGGAGGTGGGGGGTCTCCACTTCCGGCTCTCCCCCCGCTCCTTCTTCCAGACCAACACCGAGGCGGCCGAACGCCTCTACGCGATGGCCGGCGAGGAGGCCGCGCTGAGCGGCCGCGAGCGGGTCTGGGACGTCTACTGCGGCACCGGGACGATCACCCTGCTGCTGGCCCGCTCGGCCGCCGAAGTGGTCGGGTTCGAGTCGGAACCGGCGGCGGTGGCCGACGCCCGCGAGAACGCCGAGCGGAACGGGATCGGCAACGCCCGCTTCGTGGAGGCGGACGCGGCCGCCCTCCCGGTCAGCGGGATCACCGAGGAGCCCCCCGACGTGGTGGTGGTGGACCCCCCCCGGGCCGGCCTGCATCCCGACGCCCGCACCGGCCTGCTCGAACTATCCCCGCCGCGCATCGTTTATATCTCCTGTAACCCGGCCACGCTGGCGCGGGACGTCCAGGAGTTCGTCATCGGCGGCTACCGGCTCGATGTGGTGCGCCCGATCGACCTCTTCCCGCACACTGCCCACGTGGAGAGCGTCACGCGTCTGACCCGGGTCTGACCGCCACCTGACAACAGCCAGATCAAAGCCCGGACAGGAGAGCCCCCATGCCGCGCACGTCTCCCCTCCCGATCCTTTTCTTCCTCCTCCTCGTCCCGGCCCTCTCCGCCTGCTCCCGTTCCGGGACCTGGGCCGGGCGGATCGAGACGGTGGACGGGGTAGTGAACGTCTACAACCCGGAGGCCCCGCTCTGGGGCGCCGACTTCGTCCCTTTCGAGGAGGTGGAGGTACTGGGAGGGCCGGACGCACCCGAGGAGGCCATCCTCTCCGAGCCGCTCGGTGTGGAGACGGCCGCTGATGGGACCCGCTTCGTGCTCGACGGCAAGGATTGCCGCATCGTGCGGTTCGCCGCCGACGGGACCGGGCTGGGTTCCTTCGGCCGATCGGGGGAGGGACCGGGGGAGTTCACCGGACCCGGAGACCTGGCCCTGCTACCGGGGGGCGAGGTGCTGGTCACCGACCGGGGGCGGATGCGCCTCTCCCGCTTCACTCCGGACGGTCGGTTCCTCGACTCGGTCCAGATCGAAAGGGCCTACGGCCAGATCACGACCGACCGCGCCGGCCGCATCATCGCCCACGAGCAGCCGCGCACCCCGAGCGTCTCGATGAGGTTCGGAGCGGGTGAGAGTGGTCCGGCGACGCTCATCGACGTGCTGGGCCGGCAGGGGGAGCGGACCGGCGGGTTCGGAGAACTCCGCGAGTACGAGGGGATGGTGCTGGGGAGCTGGATGAACCGGGTCCAGCCGGCCGTCACGGTGGGCGACTCGGTGGTCCTCAACTACGTAGGAGACGACCGGATCGAGGTCTGGAGCCCGGACGGGCGGCTGGCCCGGGTGGTCCACCGCGTCCTCCCCTTCACCCCGGTGGAACCGAAAGAGGAGAACCGGCAGACGACCAACGACGACGGTTCGGTCAGTATCTCCATGTTCTTCGAGTTCGACCTGCTCTCGACCGGCTTTGCCGTCTCCCCCGACGGGCGCTGGTGGGCGGCCCTGGTCGCCCTTACCCAGACCGACCGGCGGCCGCGGCCGCCCGAGCAGGAGAACACGCCCCGGGAGGACGAGATCCCGCAGCGCTGGGGGATCGACCTGTTCGACTCGGACGGACGCTGGCTGGCCCGGCAGGAACTAGGCACCGACTATCCGATGGCCATCCTCGACTGGGGGCCCGGCGGACTCTACGTGATCAACGCCAACGGCGACGCCACCGTGCGCCGGATGCGGATGAAGACTCCTCCGGGGGGCGTCCAACCTCTGGAATGACCCACGACGACATCAAGGACCCCCTGGCGCTGACTCCGGAGGAGATCGCCGCCCTCTCCCCCGACGGCGGGCCGGACTACAACCGGCTCGTCTTCGAGGCCAGCCCCTACCTGCTCCAGCACGCGGCCAACCCGGTCGACTGGTATCCCTGGGGAGAGGCCGCCTTCGAGCGGGCCCGGGCTGAGGACCGCCCCATCTTCCTCTCCATCGGCTACGCCACCTGCCACTGGTGCCACGTCATGGAGCGAGAGTCCTTCCTCGATCCACAGGTGGCCGAACTGCTCAACCGGCTCTACGTGCCGGTCAAGGTGGACCGGGAGGAGCGCCCCGACCTCGACCAGGTCTACATGACGGTCACCCAGGGACTGACCGGTTCGGGGGGCTGGCCGATGACGGTCGTGCTCACGCCCGAGGGACGTCCCTTCTTCGCCGGCACCTACTTCCCGAAGGCGGGGCGCGCCGGGCGGCCGGGGATGCTGGAGCTGCTCCCCCACCTGGCCGGACTGTGGAAGCAGCAGCGGGAGAAGGTGGAGGCCTCGGCGGCCGAGATCACCGGCTGGCTGCAGCGGACCGCCCATCCAGCCACCGGACCGGAAGGCGGGGAGGGGGAACGCTCGGCCGGCCTGGTGGATGAGGCCTACCGGGAACTGGCCGCCCGCTTCGACGACCGCTGGGGGGGCTTCGGCGACCGTCCCAAGTTCCCCACCCCCCACCAGCTCACCTTCCTGCTCCGCTACGGGCGGCGCCACCGGGAATTCCACGCCACCGCCATGGCCCTGCGGACCCTGGATGCTATGGCCGCCGGCGGCATCCACGACCACCTGGGGGGCGGTTTCCACCGCTACGCCACCGACCGGGAGTGGCTGGTGCCCCACTTCGAGAAGATGCTCTACGACCAGGCCCTGCTGGCCGACGCTCTTTTAGAGGCCTACGAGGTGACCGGTGAGGTGCGCTACGCCGACCTGGCCCGGGACATCTTCACCTACGTCACCCGCGACCTGGCCCTCCCCGAGGGGGGCCTGGCCAGCGCCGAGGACGCCGACAGCGAAGGGGTGGAAGGGAAGTTCTACTTCTGGACGGCGGCCGAGATCCGAGCCGTGCTCGGTCCCGAGGCCGACCGCTTCCTGGAGACGTTCGGGTGCACCGAAGAGGGGAACTACCGCGAGGAGGCGAGCGGACGCAAGACAGGGGAGAACATCCTCCACCGGCCTTTCCGGCCGGATGGAGCCGACTCACCTGTATCTGTGCCGGATGAAGCAACAGCTGCTCCCGGGCTGGACGCGGTGCTGGACGACCACGCCAGCCTGGCTTGGGGACTGCTCGAGCTCTACCGCACTACCTTCGAGGTCGGCTGGCTGGGCTGGGCGCTGGAACTGGCCGGGGAGATGCAGCGGCGCTTCTGGGACGATGCGCGGGGCGGCTTCCACCTGGCCGCTCATGACGCCGAGCCTCTGCTCGTGCGGAGCAAGGAGGTCTACGACGGCGCGCTCCCCTCGGGGAACGCGGTGGCCGCCGCCGTGCTGCTCCGGCTGGCCCGCCTGACCGGACGGAATGAACTGGAGGAACGGGTCGAAAGACTCCTCCAGGCCTTCGCCCGCCCGCTCTCCGAGCACCCGAGCGCCCACACTGCCCTGCTGGAGGTCGACGATCGGCTGCACGCGCCCTCCCGCGAGGTGGTCCTGGTGGGCCGGCCCGGGGCGCCCGACACCGAGGCGCTGCGCGCGGTGCTGGATGCCGGCACCTGGCCCGACACCGAGGTTGTCTTCCGCCCGGTGGCGGGCGATGATGACCCGGTCGCCGAGCGGGTCCTGGAACTGGCGCCCTTTGTGCGTCCCTACGGGAGCGTGGCCGGGCAGGCCGCGGCCTACATCTGCCGCGACTACCTCTGCCACGCCCCGGTGACCCGGCCCGAGCAGCTGCGGGCCCGGCTCGGCGAGCAGACCGGAAACGACGCCTGAGCGCCTGGAACATCCTGAACCGGAGAGGTGAACCCCGTGCCGAAGTCGCCTGAGCCCATGCCGCAGGTCCGCATCCGATCCCTTCTGGCCCGCCTCCTGCTGGCGGCGGCGCTCCTGCCGACGACCGCCCTGCTGCCACTCCCGGTGACGGCCCAGCCCGGCGGGCGTCCCGCCTCGCTCGCCCGGCTGCTGGACGTGCGGACCTTCGAGGCCGACCTGCGCTTCATCTCCAGCGACCTGACCGAGGGACGCGCCCCGGCCGGCCGCGGCGAGGCGATCACGGTCGAATACATCGAGGCCCGGCTGCGCATGGCGGGGGCCGAGGGGGCCTTCCCGGGGGGCGCGTACCGTCAGGCCGTGTCGCTGGTACGGCAGGCGGCCTCCCCCGAGATGGAACTGACCGTGGACGGTCCGCGCGGCCGGCGCAGCTTCGCCTACGGCTCCGAGTTCGTGGTCGATTCCGGGGTGCAGGCCCCGACCGTGGAGGCGGCCGGTGAGATCGTCTTCGTGGGCTACGGCATCGAGGCTCCCGAGTACCGCTGGGACGACTACCAGGGCCTCGATCTGCGCGGCAAGGTCCTGATGATGCTGGTCAACGATCCGCCGGCGACGGCCCAGGAGCCGGGGCTGTTCGAGGCCGAGGCGATGACCTACTACGGCCGCTGGACCTACAAGTACGAGATGGCCGAGCAGAAGGGGGCGGCCGGGGTGCTGCTCGTCCACGTCACGGATATGGCCGGCTACGGCTGGAACGTGGTCTCGAGTTCCTGGTCGGGGGACCAGTTCAGCCTGGAGGGGAGCGGCGGCGCCCAGCCGCTCAAGATGCGGGGCTGGGTGCAGCAGGAGGTGGCCCGGGAGATCGTTGGGATGGCCGGTCAGGACCTCGACCAGCTCATGCAGCGGGCCCGCACCCGCGACTTCCGGCCGGTATCGCTGGGGGTGGAGGCCTCGACCGTGATCCACAACACGACCGAGCGGATGACCGGCTGGAACGTGGTCGGCGTGGTCAAGGGGAGCGATGCGCAGCACTCCGGCGAGTACGTGATGTACACCGCCCACCTCGACCACCTGGGGATGCGCTCCGGCGAAGGGGACGTCATCTACAACGGCTGCTACGACAACGCCTCGGGGGTGGCGGCGGTGCTCAACCTGGCCGACGCCCTGGGGAGCATTCCGGCCGAACAGCGGCCCGGGCGCTCCTTCCTCTTCGGCCTGGTCACCGCCGAGGAGTCGGGTCTGCTGGGCAGCCAGTGGCTGGCCGAGCACCCGCCCGCGCCCACTCGTAACATCGTCGCCGCCATCAACCTGGACGGCATCAACCTGTGGGGGGAGACCGACGACCTGGTCCTGCTGGGCGGGGATCGGACCGGGTTGTGGGGGCTGCTGCAGGAGGTCTCCCGGCCGCTGGCGATGACCGTCAAGCCCGATCCGAACCCGAACGCCGGCTCCTTCTTCCGGAGCGACCACTTCTCCTTCGCCAAGGTCGGCATCCCCGCTTCGAGCCTGAGCGCCGGCGAGATCTACAGGGGCAAGCCGGAAGGATGGGGGAAAGCCTTCAATGAGCGCTGGACGGCCGAGATCTACCACCAGCCGAGCGACGAGTTCTCCACCGATTACGTCTACGACGGAGTCGTCCAGGTCCTGACGGTCGCCCTGACGGCCGGCGTGCGGCTCGCCTCCGGCAGTGACTGGATCGAATGGAAGGCGGGGGATCCCTTCGGGCGGATCCGGGCGGCCGACCGGGGCGGGCGGTAGCGGTCCCGGCAGCGGGTTGCAGCCTCCCCCCATCGGCGGGTGGCGGCCTCCCGCATTAGATTGACAGGGCGGGCCGGTCGGGTTTCCTTGTTCTTCCGGGTCGGCTCCCCAGCGGGGCCCCCGGCGGCTCACCCAACCGCCTGTGCGGAGGCCCTGTCGATCGTCATGACCGCTGGACTGTGCAGCTCCCCCAGTTGCTCCCTCATCCAGCCCGAGGTACGACCATGAGACTGGCAGAACGCATGTCCCGCCTGGGGACCGAGACCGCCTTCGAGGTGCTCGCGCAGGTCAACGCCCTGCGGGCGCAGGGGCGCGACATCATGGCCTTCTCCATCGGCGAACCTGACTTCGACACCCCATCCAACATCCGGGAGGCGGCCAAGCGGGCGCTCGATGAAGGGTTCACCCACTACAACCCCTCGGCCGGCCTGCCGGTGCTGCGGGAGGCGGCCGCCGCCGAGGTCAACCGCACCCGGGGGACCTCCTACACGCCCGAGAATGTGGTCGTGGTCCCGGGGGGGAAGCCGATCATCTTCTACACCATCCTCTCCCTGATTAATAAAGGGGACGAAGTCATCTACCCCAATCCCGGCTTCCCCATCTACGAGTCGATGATCAACTTCGTGGGGGGAAAGGCGGTGCCGCTCCCCCTGGTGGAGAAACACGCCTTCAGCTTCGATCCGGAGCGGCTGGCCGCCCTGGTCACCGACCGGACCCGACTGGTCATCCTGAACAGCCCGCAGAACCCCACCGGCGGGGTGGTGCCGCTGGATGCCCTGGAGCGGCTCGCCGACTTGGCCAAGAAGCATGACTTCATGGTCCTCAGCGACGAGATCTACAGCCGGCTGGTCTACAATGGCACCTTCCAGAGCATCACCCGGTTCGACGGGATGGTCGACCGCACCATCGTGCTGGACGGTCATTCCAAGACCTACGCGATGACCGGCTGGCGACTCGGCTACGGCTGCATGCCCAGGGAGCTGGCCGACCAGATGACTCTGCTGATGGTCAACAGCAACTCGTGCACGGCCACCTTCACCCAGATCGCCGGCGCGGAGGCGCTGACCGGTCCCCAGACCGACGCCGAAGCGATGAAACAGACCTTCCTCGAGCGCCGTGATCTCATCGTGGAGCTGCTCAACGGAATCGAGGGGATCCACTGCCTGGTCCCGGCCGGAGCCTTCTATGTCTGGCCGAACGTGACGGGGGTCTGTGAGAAACTGGGATTGCCCGATTCGCAGGCCCTCCAGGACTACCTGCTTTACGAGGGGGGCGTGGCCGCACTCGGGCGGCACTGCTTCGGGCGGCGCGCCGACGACGAGGTCCAGGAGTACCTGCGGTTCTCCTACGCCGCCTCGAGCGAGGCGATCCGGAAGGGACTGGGGCTGGTCGCCGAGGCGGTCGCAGACACCGCACGGGCCAAGAAGTTCCTGGCGGCACGAAAATAGAATCTAGGAGACGGATGAGGAAGACCATAGAGCGGTTGAGTGGTGTGGCGGCGGTGGCAGTCCTGGCGATCGTGCTGGCCGCTGGCTGCG
>CAZFHZ010000058.1:0-19987 GCA_964519015.1 uncultured Gemmatimonadota bacterium
AGCGGGGTGTGCGCCCATCGGACCCGGCCCCTATACTGTGCCCTGAACCCCAGTGCCGTCCTTACGTACCAGAGGTGGGAGTCCGCTCACCACCGAAGGGAGGATGCTCCATGAGCTCACGAACGGCCCGCATCATCGCCCGGGCGATGTTGACCGCCGCTCTGCTCGCCGCCCCTGTTCAGGGATGGGCCCAGGAGGGGACGCCTCCGCCACCGGTCACCGGAGGCGGCCGGCAGTTCACCAACCTGGGCAACATGCCGATCGCCGGGCTACTCGAACGGGGCAGCTATGAGATCGACCTTCGGATGTACCCGGAGGGAGGCGTATACACCTTCGTCCGGCTCGGATTCCTGCGTTCGGTCAACATCGGCTTCAGCTATGGGGCCGAGAATGTGGTGGGACGGGGCAAGGTGATCTGGAACCCCAACGTGGAGTTCGCCATCAAGGCCCGGATCATCCCCGAGACGACGGTCCTGCCCGCCTTCGCGGTCGGCTACGCCAGCCAGGGGTACGGCCCCTACCTGGAGGACCTGGAGCGGTACACCGTCAAGTCACCCGGATTCTACCTGGTGGCCAGTAAGAACTACCGCTTCCTGGGGGAGATGGGGCTGCACGGGGGGATCAACAAGAGCCGCGAGGGGGGAGACGACAATGACTTCAATGTCTTCCTCGGCGTGGACAAATCGCTCGGTCCCGACCTCTACCTGATCGCCGAGTACGACGCGGCCCTCAATGACAACGATCAGGAGGCGCTCGGCTACGGGAACGGCTATCTCAATCTCGGCCTGAAGTGGGCGGTCAGCGACCACCTCCGGCTGGAGCTCTTCTTCACCAACCTGATCGACAACGTGAGGGAGGCGGGCAAACCGGCCAACATCAGGGCATTCGCCCAGGAACTGGGCGGTGCCGGCCGCGAGCTCCGGATCGTCTACGTCGACTGGTTCTGATCCCGATGGGGTAGATGAGAGCGACATGGACCGTACCATCCAGGAGATCGCCCGCCGGCGGGGGGAATTCCGGCCCGAGGCCTATTTCTTCACCCTCGAGGGGCTCAGTCATGCCGTCGCGCAGATGCGGGTCCGGCGGCACCTCTCCGGCCCCGAGCTGCTGGGGGGGCTTATCCGGCTCGCCCACGAGCGCTTCGGGGAAGAAGCCCTCGAGATGCTCACCGGTTGGGGGATCGCGGTTACCCGCGACTTTGGGCTGATCGTCAACGACCTCATCGAAGCAGGCATCCTCAGCTCTTCCGACGACGACCGTCCCGAGGACTTCGAGAGCACTTTCGGGCTGGCCGATGCCCTGAAGGAGGAAGCGTGGCGCCAGCGCTGGCGGATCCAGGGGCCGGGCACCTCCGACGAGGACCTGCAACCGTGACCGAGCTAGCTCCCGCCCGCGTGCGCGAACTGCTGTCCTTCCTCAAGCAGCGGCGGATCCTGATCATCGGTGACTTGATGGTCGACCGGTACGTCTGGGGCCGGGTTCAGCGGGTCTCCCCCGAGGCTCCCGTACCGGTGGTCGAGGTGGAGACGGAGGCGACCCGCCTGGGGGGCGCCGGGAACGTGGTCGTCAACGTGGCCTCGCTCGGGGCGGTGCCGCTGGTCGTCGGGATCGCCGGGGCGGGGGACGGGGCGGGGCGGGAACTGCGCGCGCTGCTGGAGGAGCGAGGGCTCACCACGACCGGTCTGCTCGAGTTGCCCGGTCGGGCCACTACCGTCAAGACGCGGATCATCGCGCACCACCAGCATGTCGTGCGGGCCGACCGTGAGGACCGCAGCCCCCTGGCGGGGGAGGAGGCCGGACGATTGCTTGAACGGGTGGACCGGCTCCTCCCCGAGGCCGACGCCGTTATCCTCCAGGACTACAACAAGGGGGTGCTCTCCGGACCGGTGCTGGCGGGGCTGCTCCCCCGGCTCGAGGAGCGCGGCGTTCCGGTCAGCGTCGACCCGAAGTTCGACCGTTTCTTCGACTACCACCGGGTCACCCTCTTCAAGCCGAACCTGAGGGAGGCGGAAGCCGCCCTCGGGACCCGCCTGGAGGACGATGCCGCCGTGGAGGAGGCCGCCCGGACCATCCGCCGGCGGCTGGATGCCCGGCATGTGCTGATCACCCGCGGGGAGCGGGGCATGACCCTCCTGGAGTCGGACGAGGTGGTGCTGCACGTGGGGACCCGAGCCCGCCGGGTCTTCGACGTCTCGGGGGCTGGGGATACGGTCATCGCCACCCTCACCGCCATGCTGGCGGCCGGGGCTTCGATCCGTGAGGCGGTCGAGCTGGCCAACTTTGCGGCCGGCGTGGTGGTGGGTGAAGTGGGCGTAGTTCCCATCGAGCCGGAGCGCCTGGTGGAGGCAGTGGCCGATTATGTCGACTGATCCCGCCGCCAAGATCGTCGATGGGGAAGAGGCCCGGCGGTTGCGGGAGGGCTGGCGTCGCCGGGGAGAGCGCACCGTCTTCACCAACGGAGTCTTCGACCTCCTCCACCGGGGGCATGTCGAGTATCTGGCCGAGGCCCGCTGCCTGGGTGACCGTCTGGTGGTGGGAGTGAATACCGACACCTCGGTCCGTCGTCTCGGGAAGGGCTCCCACCGTCCCCTCAATCCCCTGCCCGATCGCCTGGCCGTGCTGGCCGCCCTGGCCGCCGTGGACCTGGTGGTCCCTTTCGACGAGGACACCCCGCTGGAGCTCATCCGGCTCCTGGAGCCCGATGTACTCGTCAAGGGGGGGGACTACACCGAAGCTACCGTGGTAGGAGCCGACCTGGTACGCCGTGGCGGCGGTGAGGTGGTCATCATCCCGTTCCGACCTGGATTCTCCACGACCCGCCTGCTGGAACGGCTGCGGGAGAGCGGAGAACCAGTAAGCGATTGACCCTCTCCACCGCTCGTTCCTAGACTGACTCGGGACACATACATAACACAGGCAGGTCGTACCACGTGATTCCCGATCCCTACAACCCCCTGCTCCCGGAAGACTCCGGGCCCCCCCCGGAAGAGAACCGGGCCGGGACCGACCTCGCTTTCGCCCGGAAAGCCGAGCAATTCATCCGGACCGGGCAGGACCAGGCGGCGCGCGAGCTGCTCGAGGCGGGGGTCAAGGCTCATCCCTGGTACGCCACCGGCCATCTCCTGCTGGGCCGGCACTACCTCACCGAGGCGCGCTGGGAAGAGGCCCGCCTGGAGCTGGAGCGCGCCCTCCAGCTGGATGGTACCTACCCGGCGACCCTCGAAGCCCTGGCCGAATGCTACCAGCAACTCGGTCTCAGCGATCTGGCCCGGGGTTGCCGCGCCCTTGGGCGGGACCTCGATCCGCGACCCCTCACGTCGGCAGAGGAGGAACCCCGGATGACAGACGAACACGAGCGCATCCCCGAACCTCCTTCCGAACGCCCCGAGATTCCCGAGGAAGAGGAAGCGGCGGGGGGCGAAGATGCCCTGGCGGAACTGGAGGCCCTGCTGGACGGGGCTTCCTCCGGGCTGGAAGGGGAGGAACCGGTGGAGGAGCAGGAACCGGTGGAGGAGCCCACCGCCGGGACCCCGCTGGAGACGTTCGATGCCGCCGAGGAGTCCCCGGCCGGGCTCCCGCTGGAGACCTTCGAAGGAGTGGCAGAGGAGCCCGATGAGACCCTTACCCCGGCCGGCTGGGACACCGGGGAGGAGGAAGCGGTGTCCGGCGGTGAGGACAAGAGTGACCTCTGGCGCAAGATCCTGGAGCAGGCCGAACAGGTCGCGCAGGTCGGGGAGGAGCGGGAGGAGGAGGTCGTCGCCGAGCCCGGTCCGGACCGCGACGACCTCTGGCGCAAGATCCTGGAACAGGCCGACCAGCAGGAGCCGGAAGAAGCGCCGGTCTCTTCGCTCGAAGAAGTGCTGAACGCGGACCTCTCCGGGGGGGAGGGGGCCGGTCTGGAGGTCGAACCGGTCGAACTGGAGGTGGCGCCCCTGGAGGGGCTGGAGGTCTCGACCCCCGGCGGCCTGAGCGAGTCGGTGGAACCGGGCGTCAGCAACGGCGGGGAGGATGCCGGTGTCGAGCTCGAAGAGGCACCCGCCGGCGATGACGTGCTCGGTGAACTGGAACAGACCATCGAGGGGCTGGAGATCACCCAGCTTTTCGATGAGGACTACGTCCCGACGGGCGGTTCCGACCACGACTGGTCGGTCGGCGGGATCGACGAGCCGGAGCCGGTACCGGAAGGGGAGGAACTCTCCGAGGAAGCGACAGGCTCACCGGAGGAGGCCCTCAAGGCCCTGGAGGCAGAACTGGCCGGTGCGGGTGGTGCAGAGGAGGGACTCGCCCCCGACGCTTCTCCCGAGGAAGAGGGACTCGGAGCCCTCGAGGGACCGGAAGGACTGGAGGGTCTGGAAGAACTGGAGGGTCTGGAAGGACTGGAGGGTCTGGAAGCGACTCCCGCGGTGGAGGAGGTTTCGGGTCTCGAGGAACTCCCCCCCGCTCCCGAACCGGCCGCCCCCCAGACGTCCCCGACCGCTCCCGCTGCCCCGGTGCAGGGAGGCGCGATCAGCGGTCCCGAGGAGGCCATCCGAGCTGCCATCAAGGCGGACATCCTGGCCGCCCAGGGGAAACGGGAGGAAGCCGCCCGGCTCCTCGAGAACCTCCAGCTCTGGGATCCGGAGCGGGCCGCTTTCAAACAGCGGCTGGAGGAGCTGCGCCGGACCGAGTAAGGATCATCGGTCCGGGAGCGCAGGCAGGCTGACCCGTGCCGGGACTCGGGACACTAGCGCATGCTCGATTACTTCCTGCGACGACGCGCGCTCCTCTGGGCAGATCCCCGGCTCGGCGACCTGGATGCCTTCCTGGTCACCACACCCGTCCATCTGCGCTACCTCTGCGGTTTCTCCGGATCGAGCGGCTGCCTGCTGCTGACGCGGGACCATGCCCTGTTGATCACCGACGGTCGTTACGCCACCCAGAGCGAAACGGAGGTCGCAGGGGTCGAGGTCCACATCGCCCGCGCCTCCCTCCCCGAGCTGCTGGCGCCCCGCCTGGGCCGGGCGCAGCGGATCGGCTTCGAGTCGACCCGGCTCAGCTGGGCGGAGGCCGAGGGGCTGCGGACCGCTCCCGGGGCGCGGGAATGGGTCGGGGTAAGGGGGGCCCTGGAGCGGCTGCGAACCGTCAAGGACGCCTTGGAGATCGCAGTGATCGAGCGGGTCTGCCGGCTGGCCGGCGGGGTGATGCGGACCCTGGTAACGTCCCTGCAGCCCGGCCTCTCGGAACGCAGTCTGACCGGTCGTCTGGAAGGGCTGCTGCGGGAAGCGGGGAGCGAGGCATTCGCCTTCGAACCCGTGGTGGTCTCGGGGGAGCGGGGGGCGCTGCCGCACGGTCGCTCTTCCGAACGCCCGATCGCCGCGGGGGAGCTGGTGACGATCGACTTCGGGGCCGTCCTGGAGGGCTACCATGCCGACCTGACTCGCACGGTGGCGGTCGGGGAGGCCGGTGAGGAGTCACGGCGCTGGCATGCGGCGGTGGATCGGGCGGTGGCGGCCGCCCTGGCGCTGGCGGGACCCGGACGCCGGGCTCACGAACTGGACGCCGCCGCGCGTACGGCCATCGACGAAGCAGGACTGGGAGCTTATTTTGTCCACCACCTCGGGCACGGCCTCGGACTGGAGGTCCACGAGGAACCCCGCCTGGCCCCGAACAGCGAGCAGACCCTGGTCGAAGGCATGGTGGTGACGATCGAACCCGGTGTCTACCTGCCGGGGCGCGGGGGTGTGCGGATCGAGGAAGACGTGGTGATCACCCCGGAGGGACACCGGGTGCTGACGACACTGCCGCGATCCCTGGTTATCGACGCGTATCGTTAGAGGACGGGATCTCGACTATGGCAACGACGGCGGATTTCCGTAAGAGCATGACCTTCCAGATGGACGGCGAGCTCTGGCGGGTCCTTGAATTCCTGCACGTCAAACCGGGCAAGGGGGGCGCTTTCGTCCGCACCAAGCTGCGCCGGCTCTCCGACGGGGCGGTGATCGAACGGACCTTCCGGGCAGGAGAGAAGATCGACGAAGTACGGATCGTGGCCCATCAGATGCAGTATCTCTACGAGGGGAACGGGCTCTACTACTTCATGGACTCCGAGACCTTCGAGCAGCATCCCCTGAGCCGCGACCTGGTCGCCGACGTGCTCCCCTGGCTGAAGGAGAACCTGGAGGTCAAAGTGCTCTGGCACGAGGAGCGGCCGCTCTGGGTGGAAATCCCCCAGCATATGGAACTGAAGGTGGCCGAGACCGAGCCGGGAGTGCGGGGGGACACCGCCACCGGAGCCAATAAGGCGGCGCGGCTGGAGACGGGTGCCGTCGTGCAGGTGCCGCTGTTCATCAATGTCGGGGATGTGCTAAGGGTAGATACGTCCACCGGGACCTATATCACGCGCGTCAGCACTTGAGCGGAGGTCGGGCATGAACGAGCGGGAGATCCGCCGGCTGATCCGGATCGTCGAGGAGAGCGGGATCGGTGAACTCGAGATCCGGCGCTGGTGGGGAGGTAAGCGCATCCGCATCTCCAAATGCGCTGGGGCCGCGCCCGGACCGGTGATGGTGAACCACGCGTCCGCTTCGGCGGCGGAACCGGCGACGACGAGCGCCAACCCCGCCCCCGCCCCGGCATCGACCTCCACCACCGAAGCGGCGGTCGAGGCGCGCTACCACACGATCCGCTCACCGATTGTGGGGACCTTCTACCGCGCCCCGGCCCCGGACACCCCCCCCTACGTACAGGCGGGGGACGTCATCAAGGCGGGTCAGACCGTCTGCATCGTCGAAGCCATGAAACTGATGAACGAGATCCAGTCCGAGCTTGGAGGGAAGGTGGTGCGCGTCCTGGTGGAGAACGCGCAACCCGTCGAGTACAACCAGACGCTCATCGTCATCGACCCGGAGGCATAGTGCCCGGCCCAGCGACACACGTCGCATTCGAGCGGCGCAGCATCCCGGCCGGCTGTGTTGCGCCTCCTCGCGATAGCCTGCGACTATCCCATCGTCGTCGCGCCTGGCCGGCCGGGCGCCGCCCCACTCTCGCTGCGGACGTGTGCCGCAGGACAGGACACTAGCGTGGATATCGATCACTTGCTCGAACAGATGGTGAAGTTCAAGTGCTCCGACCTCCACCTCCAGGAGGGGTTCAAGCCGGTGCTCCGCATCGACGGGCAGCTCCGGCGGCTCGACACACCCCCCCTGACCCGGGAGGACATGGACACGGCCATCCACAAGATGCTCTACCCGAAGCAGGTAGAGCGCTTCGAGCGGACCAGCGAGGCCGACGGCTCCTACTTCATCGAAGGCCTGGCCCGTTTCCGGATCAACGCCTACGCCGCCCTCAACCGCTTCAACCTGGCGATCCGCTACATCCCGCTCGACATCCCGAAACTGGAGACCCTCAACCTGCCGGCCAAGGTACCGGAGATCGCCCTCTCCCCCCGCGGCCTGGTGCTGGTCACCGGAGTGACCGGCAGCGGTAAGTCGACCTCGCTGGCGGCCATGCTGCGGCACGTCAACGAGAACAAGCGGGTCAAGATCATCACCCTGGAGGACCCGGTCGAGTTCCTCCACGCGGAGGAACTGTCCAGCATCAGCCAGCGCGAAGTGGGGATCGACACCGAGTCGTATAATGCGGGTCTCAAGCAGGTCTTCCGCCAGAACCCGGATGTGCTCCTGCTCGGCGAGGTCCGCGACCAGGAGGTCATGAGCGAGACGCTCTCGGCGGCCGAGACCGGTCACCTGGTCTTCACCACCCTGCACACCGCCGACGCGGTCCATACCATCACCCGCGTGCTCTCCTTCTACCCGCCGCACGACCATGCCGCCGTGCGCGAGGTGCTCTCGGGCGTGCTGGTGGCCACCATCAGCATGCGGCTGCTGCCCATGAAAGGGGGGGGGCGGATCCCGGCCGTCGAGTTGATGACCAACACCGCCCTCATCTCCCAGCTCATCCGGGAAGAGGGAAGGCTCACCGATATCCCCAAACTCATCCAGGAGGGGGGGAGCCAGTACGGGATGCAGACCTTCGACCAGTGCATCCTGGGGCATTACCGGAACGACCTGATCGCCTACGAGGTGGCCAAGTTCGCTTCCAGCAACCCCTCGGAGTTCGACCTGGCCATCCAGGGGATCACCGCCGGCGGGGCCGAGGCGCAGGGAGCCCGGCCGTAGCGCCCGGGTCCGGGGACCGAAAGGACCATCATCCGTGTTCCGTAAGGTACTGGTCGCCAACCGGGGTGAGATCGCCCTGCGCGTCATCCGCGCCTGCCGCGAGCTGGGGGTCGAGACGGTGGCGGTCTTCAGCACCGCCGACGCCGAGGCCCTCCATGTGCGGTTCGCCGACGAGGAGGTCTGCATCGGTCCGCCGCCGGCGCGCGATTCCTACCTGAACATCCGCCAGATCCTGGCTGCGGCCGAGATCACCAACGCCGACGCCATCCATCCCGGTTACGGTTTCCTGGCCGAGAACGCCGAGTTCGCCGAGATGTGCGAGGCCTCGGGATTCGCCTTCATCGGTCCGACCGCCGAACAGATCCGCACCATGGGGGACAAAGCCCGGGCCAAGGAGGTGATGCGGGCGGCCGGCGTGCCGGTCACCCCCGGCTCCGACGGCATCGTGAAGGACCTCAAGGAGGCCCGCCGCATAGCGGCCGAGATCGGTTACCCGGTCATGATCAAGGCGACCGCGGGAGGCGGCGGGAAGGGGATGAAGCTCGCCCTGATCGAGGAGGAACTGGAACTGCGCTGGACAGTCGCCCGGGCCGAGGCGAAGGCCGCCTTCGACAACCCCGACTGCTACCTGGAGAAGGCGATCCTCCAACCGCGACACGTCGAGATCCAACTCCTGGGGGACGTCCACGGCGGCGTCATCCACCTGGGGGAACGCGACTGCTCGGTCCAGCGCCGACATCAGAAACTGATCGAAGAGAGTCCCTCACCGGCGGTGAGTCCCGAGATGCGCGAGCACATCGGAGCGGCCGCCGTGCAGGGCGCGAAGAACGTCGGTTATCGCGGGGCCGGGACGGTGGAGTTTCTGCTTGATAGGGATGGGCACTTCTATTTCATGGAGATGAACACCCGGATCCAGGTGGAGCACCCCGTGACCGAGATGGTCACCGGCCTCGACCTGGTCAAGGAACAGATCCTGGTGGCGGCCGGCGAGCCGCTCTCGATACCGCAGGAGGCCGTCCGGTTCGAGGGTCACGCCATCGAGTGCCGCATCAACGCCGAGGACCCGGACAACGGCTTCGCGCCCTCTCCGGGCGTCATCGAGTCGCTCAACCTCCCGGGTGGGCCCGGAGTGCGTGTGGACACCGCCGTCTACGCCGGTTACCGGGTCCCCCCCTTCTACGATTCGATGCTCGGCAAGCTGATCTGTCACGGCCGAACGCGGGCCGAGGCGATCGCCCGGATGCGCCGGGCGCTCGACGAGTTCGTGGTGGAGGGGGTGCGCACGACCATCCCCCTGCACCGGCGGATCATGGACGATGCAGTCTTCGTCGCCGGGGACGAGATCGACACGTCCTATATCCAGCATCTTCTCACCAATCCCTAGCCGGACGGCGCGCGCCTCCTCCCGGGGGTCCCCGGCGCCGACCGGCGGCGGTCACAGAACCGGCCAACCGGCCGATCCACGAGGGAGCGCCATGAACATTCCCAGCGAGCTGAAATACACCAAAGACCATGAATGGTGCCGCATCGAGGGAGACGTCGCGGTGGTCGGCATCACCGACTTCGCCCAGAGCGAACTGGGCGACGTGGTCTTCATCGAACTCCCCGCGAGCGGCTCCGCTACCGCGGCGGGGAAGGAGTTCGGGACCATCGAGGCGGTCAAGGCCGTCTCAGAACTCTTCGCCCCCGTCAGCGGCAAGATCGTGGAGGTGAACACGGCGGTGGCCGACACCCCGGAGACCGTCAACCAGGACCCCTACGGCGAGGGCTGGATGATCAAGATCAAGCTGAGCGACCCGGCCGAGGTGGGCGGGCTGCTCGATGCCGCAGCCTACAACCAGCTCATCGGAGAAGGCGGAGGGCACTGACCGTGCGCTACACACCACGAACTCCCCAGGAGGAAGCCTCGATGCTGCGCGCCATCGGCGCGTCGGGATTCGAGGACCTGCTGGATGGGGTACCTCAACATCTGCGCCTCAAGGATCCTCTCGATCTGCCTCCCGGGATGTCGGAGATGGAAGTGCGGAACCTGCTCGAGGGGCTGGCCGCCCGTAACCGGGGGGGGGGACAGCTGGTCTGTTTCGCCGGCCTGGGCGTCTACGACCATTACATCCCGGCCGCGATCGACGGTCTGGTGAGCCGCTCTGAGTTCACCACCGCCTACACCCCCTACCAGCCCGAGGTCAGCCAGGGGACCCTGCAGGTCATCTATGAGTTCCAGTCACTGGTCGCCGAACTGATGGGGATGGAGGTGGCCAACGCCTCCCTCTACGACGGGGGGCACGCGCTGGCCGAAGCGGTCCTGCTGGCTGAGGCCGCCCGGGGGGTGCCCCGCGTGCTCTACAGCGAGGGGATCAACCCCCACTTCCTGCGGGTGGTCCGGACCTATGCCGCCGGCCTGGGGATCAAGCTGGTCGCCGTCCCGCTGGGGGCCGACGGGCGCACCGATCCGGCCGCACTCAAGGCCGCTCTGGCCCGACCGGCCAGCGCCTTCCTGATGGCCCAGCCCAACCTCTACGGAGTGGTCGAGGATGGGGCCGCGTTGACCGCGCTGGTCAAGGACGCCGGCGGACCGAAACCCCCGCTGGTGGTGGCTTCCGTCTATCCCACCGCCCTGGGGCTGCTGGCCCCCCCCGGCAACTGGGGAGCCGACGTGGCGGTGGGAGAGGGACAGAGCCTGGGGCTCCCGATGAGTCTGGGGGGCCCCGGCCTGGGGCTGTTCGCCTGCCGGACGGAGCATCTGCGTCGCATGCCCGGTCGCCTGATCGGTCGCACCCTCGACCGGGACGGCCGGGGGGCCTACGTGCTCACCCTGCAGACCCGGGAGCAGCACATCCGCCGGGCCAAGGCGACAAGCAACATCTGCACCAACCAGGGTCTGATGGCCACCTGGGCCACCGTCTACATGACCCTGCTCGGTCCCCAGGGACTGAAAGAGGTCGCCGAACAAAGCGCCCAAAAGGCACACTATCTGGCCGATCGGCTCACCCGCCTGCCCGGGGTCCGGCTCGCTTTCCCCGGGAGCCCCTTCCTGAACGAGTTCGCCCTCGAGCTGGAACGGAGGCCGGCCACGGTGCTCAAGAAACTGGCCCGGGCCGGCTTCCTGGGCGGCGTCGACACGAGCCGGTTCGGACGCGGTATCCGGAAAGGTCTGGTGGTCGCGGTGACCGAACGGCGCACCCGCACGCAGCTGGACGCCTTCGCCGAGGCCTTCACCCGGGCCATGGCCTGAGGAGGAGCGACATGCCCGACATCCTGAGTACCCCTTCCCAGGGCGATGCGACCTCGGCCGGTCCCTGCGGCGCTCCGATCGAGGATCGGGCGGAAGCCCTTTCCCGGAGCGGCTGGTCCTCGGCCTGCGAACCGCTCTCGATCGACCTGGGGGAACCGGGCCGGCGGGGAGTGACCCTGCCCGCGCTCGACGTGCCCGCCGGTGATCTCGGTCTGGGGGACGGATCCCGGAGCACTCCCCCCCGGTGGCCGGAGATGAGTGAGAACGAGGTGGTCCGCCACTTCATCCGCATGTCGGCCAAGAACCATCACGTGGACAAGCATCTCTATCCCCTGGGTTCGTGCACGATGAAATACAACCCCAAGGTGAACGAGGTGACCGCCCGTCTGGACGGGCTGGCCGACCTGCACCCGTTGCAGCCGGACGACCAGATCCAGGGAGCACTCGCCCTGATGTGGGAGCTGGAACGGGAGCTGGCTGAGGTCGCGGGATTCGATGCGGTCAGCCTGCAGCCGGCCGCCGGCGCCCACGGGGAATTGACCGGCCTGATGGTCATCCGTGCCTTCCATGAGGCCAGCGGGGAAGGGAAGAAACGCCGGCGCATCCTGCTTCCCGACTCCGCCCACGGCACCAACCCGGCCAGCGTGACCCTGAACGGCTATACCAGCCAGGAGCTGAAGAGCGACGAGCGGGGGCACGTCGACCTGGAGGAACTGCGGCAGGCGCTGGGGGATGACGTGGCCGGCCTGATGATCACCAACCCGAACACGCTGGGGCTGTTCGAGCCCAACATCGACCGGATCTGCGAGCTGGTCCATGAAGCGGGCGGACTGGTCTACATGGATGGGGCGAACTTCAACGCCCTCATGGGGATCGTCAAGCCGGGACGGGTGGGTGTGGACGTCATGCACTTCAACCTGCACAAGACCTTCTCGACACCTCACGGCGGCGGCGGGCCCGGTTCGGGACCGATCGGGGTGGTCGCTAAACTGGAGCCTTTCCTGCCGGTGCCCCGGATCGAGCGGGACCCCGATCCGAAGTCGCCCGACGGTTTCACCTACGCCACCGTCTGGAAACGCCCGAAGTCGATCGGCAAGATGCATGCCGGATTCGGCAACTTCGGCATCCTGGTGCGGGCCTTCACCTACATCCGTGCCCTGGGGGCCGAAGGATTAGTCGACGCCAGCCGGCAGGCGATCGTCAATGCCAACTACCTCATGCACCAGCTCACCGAGGACTTCGAGTTGCCCTATCCCGGTCCCTGCATGCACGAGTTCGTGCTCTCAGGGGACCGGCAGAAGGAGCGGTTCGGGGTGGCCACGCTCGACATCGCCAAGCGGTTGCTCGACTTCGGGTTCTACGCGCCGACGGTCTACTTCCCGCTGATCGTGCACGAAGCGATCATGATCGAGCCGACCGAGACGGAGACCCGGGACACGCTCGATCTGTTCGCCCAGGCGCTGCGGCAGATCGCCCGCGAGGCCTCTTCCGACCCGGAGCGGGTCAAGGGTGCGCCGCACCACACCCCGGTCCGGCGCCCCGACGAGGCACTGGCGGCCAAATCCCCCGATCTGAGGTGGCGCCCACGAGGCTGATACCGGGCATCTTGACCCTCCTGGTGGTGGGGGGACTGGCCACCGGGTGCGCCAAGGAGGGTTTCCCTCCCGGCGGTCCGGTCGACGACATCCCCCCTGCGGTCCTCGCCACCCTCCCCACCTCGGGTGAGCTGGAAGTGGATCGGGGCCAGCCGATCGTCTTCCGATTCTCCGAGCCGATGGAGCATACCAGCGTCGAGCGGGCCCTCTTCTTCACCCCCGACCTGAGCCAGCTGCTGCGTATCTCCTGGCACGGCTCCGAACTGCGACTTTACCCGCGCGCCCCGCTGCGGGAGAACACCACTTTCGTGGTCACCCTGGGTGCCGATGCCGCCGACCTGCGCCGCAACCGGATGGGCACCAGCCACACCCTCGCTTTCTCGACCGGCGCCACCCTCGACGACGCGTCGGTGAGCGGGCAGGTCTTCGAGGGGGGGGCACCGGTCAAGGGGGCCTGGGTCTGGGTCTACCCGGTGGGGACGGCGGAGGAGGAGGCGCAGGCCGATCCGGCCCTGGCCTCCCGTGAGGAGGCCCCGGTCCTGCCCCTCTACGTCTTCCAGACCGATGACATCGGAAGGTTCGAAGCGGGCCACCTGGCCCGGGGGGACTACCGGGTCTTCGCCTTCCGTGACACCGACAACCGACGCTTCTGGGAAGGAGACCGCGAACCGCTGGCGGTGCCTCCCCAGGATGTGATCTTCACCTCCCCCGACGACCGCTTGAGCGGGCTCAACCTGAACCTGGCGCCGCGCGATACGGTCGGTCCCGTGGTCCGCTCGGCCTCGCCCCGGGGACGCGACTGGGTCCAGCTCACCCTGAGTGAGGCGTGCGATCCCACTTGGCCGGTCGCCGCCGAGCTCAAGCCCTTTGTCCCGGAAGGAGAGCCGCCCCCGGCCGGCGGGCCCGGCCCCCGGGTGGTGCGGGCCTACACCCCGGCGGCCGCTCCGGCCGCCCTGGTGCTCCAGGTCGAAGGTCTGGAAGCGGGCCGGCGCTACGCGGTCCGGCTGATCGAGGGACGCGACGGACGGGGCAACCGGACGGTGCCCGTCGACCGGCCGGTTACCTTCGCGGCCTCGGCCCTCCCCGACACAGTGACCCCGGCGATCCTCCAGGCGGTCCCGGCCGATTCCAGCCGTGGTCTCGGTCCCGAGCAGGGAGCGCTGCTGACCTTCTCGAGCCCGATCGACACCACCGGTCTGGCGCCCTGGTCGCTGGTCGGTCCCGACACCCTGGCCCTGGTGCGCACCTGGGTCGACCCGCTCACGGTGCGTCTGATCCCGGTCCGGCCACCCCGGCCCGAAGCGTGGTACTATCTGCTGCTGCCGGCCGGGGGGTTGTGCTCCTGGACCGGCCGGACCGGTCCGGCGGTCGCCGACACGCTGGTCTGGCAGGGGGTCGAGGCCCGAGGCCGGGGCACACTCCGTTTCAACCTGGAGGCCGACCCCCTCCCGCCGGGGGGCGTCTGCCGGGTGGTCATCACGGGCCTGGACCGCGCCAGCACTCCGCGCACCGAACTGAGCCCCGCTCCCGGACCGGTGACCACCCCTCCCCTGGCGGTGGGAGCCTACCGGATCTGGGGTTTCCTCGATCGGGATGGGGACGGCCGGCCGGGGCTCGGGTCCCTCCGGCCCTTTGAACCAGCCGAGCCGCTGGGGGCGATCTCCGACACCCTCTACGTGCGGGAGAGTTTCGAGAGCACGGTGTCCAGCACCCTGATCCTGCGCGCCCCGCAGCGCCCGGCCCGGGAGGTCCCACCGCCGGCCGCTCCCCACCCCCGGAGGCGGCCGTGAGCACCCCTTTCCTGAAGATGGAGGCGGCGGGGAACGACTTCCTGGTCTTCGACGACCGGACCGGTCGGCTCGATCCGCTCCCGGCGGAGCGCTGGGCCGACCTCTGCCGGCGACGGACCGGGGTGGGAGCCGACGGTGTACTGCTGCTCCAGGGCGATCCGCCGGCCGGTCTCCGGATGCGCTACCTCAACGCGGATGGAGGGGAAGCCGGCATGTGCGGCAACGGCGCGCGCTGCCTGGCCTGGGCGGCCGCGGTGGAGTTCAACCTGGGGCGGGAACGGGACCTGGCCGATCCCGGCCCGGCCGGGTGGGAGCCGCCCGCGGGGATCGGCGGGCGGCAGATCTGGTCGCTCTGCTTCACCGCCGCCGACGGGCTTCACCATGCTTTCGGATGGGGCGGGATGGTGGTCGTGAACCTGCGCGAACCCTCCGCGCCGCACGCCTGCCGGCTGCCGCTGGCCGCCGGGAGCGTGACCGGACAGCAGGTCGACACCGGCGTACCCCACCTGGTGGTCCGCGTCGCCGACCCGGACCGGGTCGTGCCGGAGCGGGAGGGCCCTCCCCTGCGGGCCCATCCCGACCTGGGGCCGGCCGGGGCCAACATCGACTGGCTGGCCGCCGCTCCCGACCCCGACGGGGCCTGGCGTCTGCGCACCTTCGAACGGGGGGTGGAAGCGGAGACGCTCGCCTGCGGGACCGGAGCCGGCGCGGCCGCCGCGGTGCTGGCCGCTTCGGGGATACCCGCGCCGGTGCGTCTGCGCACCCGCGGGGGGGAGGTGCTGGGGGTGTATTTCACCGGCCGGGAGGACCGGATCACCGACCTCTGGCTGGAAGGTCCGGTCCGGCTGGTCTATCGTGGGAATCTGGGCGAGGCCTGAACAACGAACCGAGGGACCGACCAGGAGGGGACTATGTGCGACGGCCGGATCACGGTGAAACCGAACGGCCCCTACCTCGTGGAGAAGGTCGACACGCTGATCGGGGTCAAGGGGGAGCCGCTGGAGAAACAGGAGGTGTTCGCCCTCTGCCGCTGCGGGCATTCGGGCAACAAACCCTTCTGTGACGGAAGCCACAAGAAGGTCGGGTTCAAGGACGACTGAGGCTTCCCGCTTCCCCTAGAATGGGGTTGATGCGGTTCCGGGCTCGGGACACTAAATTGGGCCTGATTCCGACCATCACCTTATGCGTGGCTGCGCCCGGCGCGGCCGGAGGACCATGTAATGGGCATGTATGTTGGGATCGGGCGCAAGGCCCGCCGCTGTTACGGTTTCGACGAGATCGCGCTGGTGCCGGGTGAGATCACGGTCAACCCCGGTGAGACCGACGCTTCCTGGGAAATCGCCGGTCACCGGTTCACCATCCCTATCATCGCCAGTGCCATGGACGGGGTGGTGGATGTGCGCTTCGCCATCGCTATGGGAAAGATGGGCGGCCTGGCCGTGCTCAACCTGGAAGGAGTCCAGACCCGCTACGAGGACCCCAGCGAGGTGCTCGACGAGATCGCCCACGCCTCGACCGAGGATGCCACCCACCTGGTCCAGGGGCTCTACACCCAGCCCATCCAGGAGAAACTGATCGGCAAGCGGATCCGTGAGATCAAGGACGCTGGTGTGCCCGCTATCGTCTCCTCGATCCCGCAGAAGGCGGTGAAGTACGGGCAGATCGCCGCCGATGCCGGAGTCGATTTCTTCGTCGTCCAGTCCACCGTGACTACCGTGCAGCACCTCTCCACCGAGTATGAGACGCTCGATTTCTCGCGCTTCTGCCGGGCCATGCCGGTGCCGGTCATCGTGGGGAACACGGTGACCTACAACGTGAGCCTGGCCCTGATGGAGGCCGGTATCGACGGGCTGCTGGTCGGGATCGGTCCCGGCGCGGCCTGCACTACCCGCGGCGTGCTCGGCATCGGGGTACCGCAGGTCACAGCCACCATCGACTGCGCGGCAGCCCGTGACTTCCACTTCAAGAAGAGCGGGAAGTACGTGCCGGTCATCACCGATGGCGGGATGAGCAAGGGGGGGGACATCTGCAAGGCGCTGGCCTGCGGTGCCGACGCGGTCATGGTCGGCAGCGCCTTCGCCCGGGCCGAAGAGGCTCCCGGGCGCGGTTTCCACTGGGGGATGGCCACCCCGCACGCCAACCTGCCCCGCGGCACACGCATCCGGGTGGGGACCACCGGTACCCTGGAGGAGATCCTGCTCGGTCCGGCCCGGGTGGATGACGGCAGCCAGAACCTGGTGGGTGCCATTCAGACCAGCATGGGCAACATCGGCGCCCGGAACATCCGGGAATTCCAGCTCACCGAGATCATCATCGCTCCTTCGATCGGGACCGAAGGGAAGCTGCTGCAGAAGGCGCAGCACGTCGGGATGGGCAAGTAGACCCGGCGTTCGAAGCGACCATGAGCGGACCCGTCCTGGAAGTCATCCTGCTCGGAACCGGAGCTGCCTACCCTCCCCCCGACCGCGAGAACACGAGTCTGGCCCTGGTCTGGCCGGGGGGGCTATGGCTGGTGGACTGCGGAGCCTCCCCCCACCGGCGCCTGCGCCTGGCCGGGCTCGATCCGCGCGGGCTGCGTGGGGTGCTCATCACTCACGGTCACCCCGACCACCTCTACGGTCTGCCCAGCCTGATCCACTGCCTCCTCCCCGGCCGGGGAGGCCAACCTCTCCTGCTGATGGCGCCGCCCACCGTTCTGGTCCAGGCCCGGGCTCTGCTCGACGCCTTCGACCTGCTCGGCCGTGCCCCCGTACCGCTCATCCTGCGGGCACTCCCTACGGAGGCGAAACTGACCGCGATCTGGGCGGGAACGGGGCTGCGCCTCTTCACCGCTCCGGTCAGCCATGGTCAGCTGGAGGCGGTCGGTGTGCGGGCCGAATGTGCCGGAC
This sequence comes from uncultured Gemmatimonadota bacterium, assembly GCA_964519015.1. Classification (GTDB taxonomy): domain Bacteria; phylum Blakebacterota; class Blakebacteria; order Blakebacterales; family CAYUVJ01; genus CAZFHZ01. The sequence goes on from CAZFHZ010000058.1 coordinate 17,662, forward strand.
GGGCGCTCGCCTACACCGGCGACTCCGAGCCGTGCGAGGGAGTAGATCAGCTGGCCGAGGGAGCCGACCTGCTCGTGCACGAGGCCACCTTCCGCCAGGGAGAGCGTCCCGAGCCGCACGGCGGGCATAGCACGGCGGCCGAGGCGGGGGCGGCCGCCCTCCGCGCCGGCGCCGGGCACCTGCTGCTGGTCCACTTCCTGGAGGAGACGCTGCGGGAGGAAGCCGCCCTGCTCGCGGAGGTGGCCGGGTCCGGCTTCACCGGCCGGGTGAGTATCGGGGAGGAGCTGGGCCGCTACCCGGTCTGAAGGGAAACGAATGAGCGACGAACGCTATCAGCGACTGGCCCGGCACCTGGACGGGCTCCCCGGCGGCTTCCCGGCCACCGAGAGCGGGGTGGAACTGCGCCTCCTGCGGCGGCTCTTCACCCCCGAAGAGGCCGAGCTGGCCCTCCATCTGACCCTGCTGACCGAGCCGGCACGGGTGATCGCCCACCGGGCGGGCCTGGAAACCGAGGAGGCCGCGACCCGGCTCTACGAGATGTCGAAGAAGGGCCTGATCTACCGCGTCTACAAGGGGGGGGAGCCCCTCTACATGGCCCTGCAGTACGTGATCGGGATCTGGGAGTTCCACGTCAACGACCTCGACCCCGGACTGATCCGGGATATGAACGAATACCTCCCCCACCTCATGGACGCCCAGATCTGGCGGAAGGCGCCCCAGCTCCGCACCATCCCGATCCGGGCCGATATCCCGGTCGGGCACGAGATCCTGCCCCACGAGGAGGCCGAGACGCTGGTCCGTTCGCGCAAGCGTTTCGCGGTCGCCCCCTGCATCTGCCGCCGGGAACATCAGATGGTCGGGGCCGGCTGCGACCGCCCCATGGAGTCGTGCCTGGTCTTCAACCGCGCCGCCGACTACTACATCGAGAACGGTCTAGGACGGGAGATCGATCTGGAAGAGACCCTCCGCATCCTCCGCCGGGCCGACCAGGCCGGGCTGGTCCTGCAGCCGGGCAACTACCAGAACATCTCGAACATCTGCTGCTGCTGCGGCGACTGCTGCCAGGTCCTGCTCGCCTTCAAGCGCCACCCCGAACCCGCCTCGATGGTCTCCACTCCCTTCCGGGTGGCCTACGAGGAGGAGAGCTGCAGCGGCTGCGGAACCTGTCTGGAGCGCTGCCAGATGGAGGCCATCACGGAGGTCGGGGACGTGGTCGCGGTCGATCTGAAGCGCTGCATCGGCTGCGGGCTGTGCGTCACCACCTGCCCCGAGGAGTGCCTCACCCTGGTGCGCAAGCCCGACTCGGAACAGCCCGCCGTGCCCGTCTCCCAGGTCAAGGCCTACCTCAACCTGGCCCGGGAGCGGGGGAAGCTGGGGACGGGGGAGATCGCCCTGATGGCCCTCCGCTCGGCCAAGGACCGGCTGATCTCCCACTGATATCGGGCACCGGGCTGAAAAGCGGGACCGGCGTTCCGTATCCTATCCGATTGAGTCTCGACCAGGAGGCAGGCGATGGGACTGATCAACTGGATCTTCGACTTCTACCAGCAGTACCGGATCGACGAGCTGCGCCGGGAAACGGTCGAGGCGCGGGCGCAGGCCTCGGCGGTGCGCGCCCCCGGCGGCGAGGTGGACGCCGCGGCGCTCGATCGTTCGCTCGGGGAACTGGCCCTGGCGGTCAAGGCCATGCAGCGGATGATGGTCTCCAAGGGGTACTGCACGGTCGAGGAGTTCCACGAACTGCTCCGCCGGATCGACCTGGAGGACGGCAACCTGGACGGGCGCGCGCCCCTGCGCTGAATCCGATCCTCTGCCCGGCTTCCCGGGAGTGTCTACTCCGGATACTCGAGTCCGATCACGGCCGAGTGGATGCGGTAAACGACCACCTCCAGGGCTTCGGTGACCGAGATCAGATGACCGCGGGAGTCGCGTCCGATCCGACTCAGTGCTCTTTACGGGCCACCAGCCTGCAAACGAGCACAATGTCCTCACCTTCTGATCCCCTGGTAATCCCATACACATGTCCCTGGGATACGGTCTCGATTCTGAAACCACTGATCAGCTTGCCTAACGGCGCCAGGTCCTCGGCGAAGATATCGTAGCCGTATACATAATCGGTGATGTTCGGGTCATAGGGGACCTGGGCGTGTTCGACCCAGACTCTCTCTTCGTCATCCATGAAGATTCTCTGGAAAGCCAGTTTCATGGCGGGGATCTGGATTTCGCGGGCCATGCGTGCCGCCAAGTCGGGGGGCCCGTACCGGCTCGTACGGATATTCTCCCGAATGGCGGCTTCTTCCTCGGCCGTGACCGGTGCGTCCAACCA
>CAZFHZ010000059.1:0-519 GCA_964519015.1 uncultured Gemmatimonadota bacterium
CATATATACCTGCAACGCCGGTTGGGTTTAGGCCTGACCGGCGTTTGCATCGGTGCCGGTTCCGGCCGGATAATCCCTCCATGTACAGGTTCCCGTCCTTCTCAGCGGGAGAGGTTGGCGGCATGATCTGACCGGAGGATTGCTGTGAGCCTGTCTCATGATCTTCGGATGGCTATACGCGAGGTATTCCTCCTCCACCTCTGCTATGCCAATACCGTGCCGGGTAGAAGGATTGTACTCGAGACTCAATGGGCGGCCATAAGCTGCCTCGCCGCCATAAGGGGTTGGAAGTCGATTAGCGCTGCGAAATAAGCTGACAGATGCTACAAATGCAACGTGCGGAGCGCTTATTGTTGTTGTTGCAGATAGTCCAACCTACACACGGTCTGACGGGATTGCAGTCACTTCCATATAAACACATTGATTCCTGGACAAGTCCATGAAACAAACAGGCACACAGGACGTCCTGCGGCCGATACTTCCACCTCGGAACCGGAACCGTCTGATGTGGGATCCGGC
>CAZFHZ010000059.1:529-19913 GCA_964519015.1 uncultured Gemmatimonadota bacterium
ACAGGTTGAATTCTACGGTGATGATCATCGAGGCTGGGTGACCCTTCCATGCGCCGACTCGTAATAGTGAGTTTCTTCGCTCTATTCCTGACCTCGTGCGGTCGTACGGACGAGATCTCCGGCCACCGCTTCACCATCACCCGGGAGGACGGGGTGGAAGTCGCGGTCACTACCGGGGGGCCCAGGTACCAGACCGATCTCTTCACTTACGAGAAGGTCCTGCGGATCCTGCCGGACGAGGAACAGCCGGAGACCCTGCTTCATCTCCCGACGGCGATCCTGCCCGGAGATGATGAAAATTACTACGTATGCGACAACGGCAACTACCGGATCGCGGTGTTCGACGCCGAGGGCAGGTTTGTCCGGAGCTTCGGGAGAAAAGGCGGCGGTCCGGGCGAGTTCGAGGCCATGGCCCTGCTCGGCCTCCGGGATGACGTCCTCACCATCTTCGACACGGTCCAGAACCGGGTTTCCCTGCTCACCGCCGAGGGCAGGTTCATTCGCTCGGTCTCCACGGTCGCCGGAGAGCCGGCCCGCCAGGTGTATCCGCTCGAGGATGATCAGATCCTGGGCCTATATGAGACGTTCGAGATGCACGGCCGGGAGGAATGGAGCGGCATGAAAGGTGTTGTACAGAACGTCGATCGTGACACGGTCGGTACGATCGAAGTGCCACCGGTCCACATCCGAAATTGGCTGCTGAGCCCGGCTCGAGTCAGTTATCCCGTCTACTTCACTGCCTATCCCCGGATCGGTTATGCCTGGGGCCGTGGATTGTTCAGCTACGATCCACGGGAGCCTGAACTCCACTGGCATGATGTCGGGGGAGTGCTTCGGACTGTCTTCCGGGTCCAACTCCCTAAGGTCGCTCCCCCGGCGGAAGATCGCCGGATCTACGAAGACCTCTGGGATGAACGTGTCGCTCGGGCGCAGGAATCCGGAGATCGGTCTACGAGGATTGTACGGGACAACCTGGTCTTTGCCGACTACGTCCCATTCTGGACGGTGATCCTGGTCGACGATCCGGGATACAGCTGGCTCGGCATCTTCGAACCGAACAGTAAGAAAGAGGCATCAGGCGGCACTGCTTTTCGTGTTCTGTCTCCTGAGGGAGAATACCTGGGCGATACCCGGTGGCCGTTCGTAGCCATGGAGGACTATCTCATCCGGTTGACGGACATCGCGAAAGGCCGGCTGCTCGCCATAGAGCGGGACCCTGAGACCCAGGAGTGGATTCCGACCGTCTACCGGCTGATCCCGGCTGCAGCCGGATTCTCCTATCATTAGCAATCTGTATCTGCACCAGACATCGAGGAACGAGTCCCTAGTGTCGATCACCTCGCGGGAGGCGGTGGCTCCGTTATGGCAAGATGGTAGCGCTTGACGCGGGAAACTCCGTCCCGGTCCTGGACGTGCAGCAGTACCAGATCATCCATGATGAACGGTATCGGATATCCCCTGATCCCTTCGGGGGCTTCAATGGACCCGAGGAACCGACCGGTGATCTCAAAGACGTCGAAGAAGTGACTGTTCCTCCAGCAAGGGCTATCCCGGAATTCGCGATAGGATTCGGCTCCTTCGTTGCCTTCTTCCAGATGGACGCCTTCACCTTGCCGAAGCACCCATATCCTGCCGGTTCGATCAGGAATCAGATCATCAAAGAACGGCTTGGTGTCCGGGAGTGGTGCACCCTTCCAGCTCCATCCCGGATCTGTTCGGTGGATGCTGGCAATGAGTCGTCGACGGTACCAGTCCCTCTCCTCCGGGAAGAGAGACACCGGTTCAACATTCCTCTCGATCACCGTCACGCTCCCGTCTCGATGGCGTATCTCGAAGCGGTATTTATTATTCATTCCACTGACGACCGCGAGATCGGGCGTCAGTGCCCATATCCCCGCGGGTGTAAAGGGAACTTCAGTACTAGTTGGCTCACCCTCGTCGTCGAGATATTCAACACTAGGTGCCTCATAATTGAATTGAGGGGCCAATATCGTGTCGCCGGCTGCACCCTTGAGGGTGTACGCGACCATGGCATCCCGTCTTTCTGCAGCACCACGGATCAGAGCCGGTGTATAGACGATCCCTTCACCGGTAATCACCATTGGGTCGGTGGTCATCAATCCAAAGCCGAGGCGGAGATGCTCGACGGGCACTCCTTCTGGTGAGTACACGTTGATCCTTGCCTGGCCATCATCGCGGACGAAGATCTGCCCGGTAGAAGTGTCGAGATTCAGGCTCCAAGGCATTCGAAACTCGCCCGGGCCGTCTCCGGCACGGCCGATATCTTTCAGATGCCGCCCCTCAGAGTTGTACATCCGCAGCACAGGCACGGACCAATCCAGCACGCAAATCCGATCTTCACTCGCAATCATCCCCGTGACGTTGCCCAGAACATAGGGGCTTTCTCCATCGGCCACGCCAATCGAAGCCTCTTCGACAAGGTGTACGTAATCACCCCATACGGAGCCGCTTGTGGTACGAACAGTTGTGACATTCCCGACTGTTTCAGTAACGGCCTCCCAATCCCCAGATTCCGTGCTGGTATCTCGTGCACATCCAGGTGTGGATGCAACCAGCGCTATTGACACGAGAATTCGGTTTGCATACGAGAGTGCAGAGAGGAACCGATTATGCATAGGAATCCTGATCATCGTCGGCTTGGGTAATGCACACATTCTAATCAACATCATGGATAATCAAACGAGTGATGATCGATGATGGTCGATTACCGTCGGCGCTGTATGGGAGCATCTTCCAGCCACCCGCAACCGCCACCGCCTCGAGCCCGTACTTGTGATGGGTCCCCGTGTATTCCCACCAGGTGGAGGTTCCTCAGATGAAGGACCGAACGGCCCGCATCCCCATCCTCAGTCCAAAGGTGCTCCTGATCGTCGGCATTTGCTGTACCTGCACGTCCTGCCTGACGACGGGTACTCGATACGAGTATGCAAGTCCCGTCGAGACAGGTGACGGCTGGCCGACGGCCACCCTGTCGGATGTGGGAATCGATGAGGCGCCCATCGTCCAGTTGATGGACGGTCTTAACCGACATCGGGATCACCTGATCCACAGCCTCCTCATCATCAAGGACGGCTTCCTGGTTCTGGAGGAGTATTTCGACGGTGGCGATGTGGACATGTTCCGTAAGGACCTGCTTCAAGATCGCAGGGTTCGCCTGACGGAAATGCAATTCAGCAGGGATGAACTCCATTACTGTGCTTCGGTCTCCAAGAGCGTCACCGCACAGCTGCTCGGGATCTCGCTGGAGAAGGGGTACATAACCGGTACGGATGTGCCATTGCTCTCTTTCTTCCCGGACTATGCGGGTATCGGATCCCCCGAGAAGGAGAAGATCTCGATCCTTCATCTGCTCACCATGTCGTCAGGTCTGCCCTTCGATGAAGAGACCTATCCCATCGGGGATCCCCGGAACGACGCCGCTCAGCTGTTCCTCAGCGATGATCCCGTGGCCTTCATGCTGGGCAGGGATGTGGTTCACCCACCTGGAACGGTCTATCAATACAGCAGCGGCAACACCGTTCTTCTCGGCGAGATCATCCGGCGAGCTACGGGAAAGAGCGTGCCTGCATTCGCCGCAGAGAACCTCTTCGAACCTCTACAAATCTCCTCATTCAGGTGGGCGCCGATGCCCGAAGCGCCGGAGATCACCTATGCCCCGGGCGGCCTCTACCTCCGCCCGCGGGACATGGCCAAGATTGGTCAGCTCATGCTTCAGGAAGGTGTCTGGAACGGACAACGTGTGCTCTCCTCGGAGTGGGTCCATCGGTCGGTGTCACCGGCGATCTCCGTGCCGGGAAAAGGCGAAATGAGCGGCTATGGGTACCACTGGAAACTCGGTCGCTTCGGAGGAGTCGATGCGTACTGGGCGGCGGGCTGGGGCGGCCAGTACGTCGTGGTCGTGCCGGATGTGAGGTTTGTGTACGTGCAGACCGGGGGTCGGTACAACGGTGAGAGGATTCCGACCAGCTATCAAGAGATCATCGAGGACTACTTCCTGCCGGCGATCTTGGAATATCGATCCCAGGGCGAATCCGTGGATCTGTCCGGGGAATGGACCGGAAATGTGATCATGGGTGACGGCACCAGAACCGACATCCGGTTGAGTCTGGCCAAGGATGAGACTGGCTATACGGGGGCACTCCGTGGGAACGGGAATGCGATCCCCAGGATGGAGCTTCGGGACATCGTCTTCGAGCGGAACCGGTTGACCTTCGAGTTCGACTTCCCCGGTGCCCGGGGGAGTGAGTTGATCAGGGTCGACCTCCGCTATTGGGATGACAGACTCGAAGGGTCGTACACCGACTCGACCGGAGACTCCGACCGATTGACCGTTCATCGAGAGCGGTAAGGACTACCTGCGACGCCGGTTGGGAGGGATCCCGGCCGGCATTTGCATGGGTGCCGGTTCTGATCGGATAATCCCTCCATGTACAGGTTCCCGTTCTTATCAGCGGGAGATGTTGGTTGCAGGATCTGAATTGATCAGGACCGGCCTGGACCAGGAGGGTAAGTACATATGCCCCTTCATCTGAGCGAATGGCAGTACCGTCTGATGCCGCCGTTCCTGGTATCGATACTGCCTCTATCTCTATTCTGGTCCGGATATGGGATGGAAGGGGAACTGTCGATTCCCGGTCTGATATCCATGGTCCTATTCGTCACCGTCGCGATACTCATCGCTGGTTCAGCACAGGTCGTAGATCCGGAGGAGAAGAAGAAACCGGCGACTGTGATCATACCGATAGTCGACGCCGGAACCGCTTTGGTTCCCGATTCTCCATGGCTGGCGGGGTGGCTTACAGCCGCTGTAGGAATGGGTTTGATCATACTCGGAAACACTGAGGCACGAGTTCCGCTGAGCCTGAAGGGTTTGGTCTTCGGTGGGCACGTCCTGTGGACTTCCCTGGTCTTCTGGTGGTTCTATCGCCATGCGAGGACGAAGAAGAGGACGAAGAACGGGATGTCCCGACACTCCTTCCATCGCAGGCATTACTGAGCACATACCGGCGTTTGCATTGGGACCGATTCCGGCCGGATAATCCCTCCATGCGCCGGATCGTATCCCTGAGTGTCTCCACCCTTCTTCTGGCCTCGTGCGGTCGAACGGACGAGGTCGCCGGCCACCGCTTCAACATCACCCGGGAGGATGGGGTCGAGGTCGCCGTCACCAGCGGCGGACCGAAATACGAAGGAGAACTGTTCGCATACCGGGAAGAACTGCGCCTGGTGGCTGATCCGGAACATCCGGACTCCTACCTGGTGAATCCAGATCCCCCCGTCATGGATGCGGCAGGTAACTATTACGTCAACGATCCCGCGAGCAACCAGATCGTCGTCTACGATGCCCAGGGCCGGTTCCGGCACACCATCGGCCGGGAGGGCCAGGGCCCGGGTGACCTCGATTTCCCTCGCAACCTCCGGATCGTCGGCGACACCCTGTATGTGAACTCGCATTTCGCCTCCTGGCGGCTCACGCGCTTCACGCTCGACGGCCGACTGGTCGACCTCACTGTGCACAGGGTTGCGACCAGCATGGCGATGCCGACCCTCTACCGGGCTCCGTCCGGCCGGTTCCTGATACGGATCGACGATCTACCTATGGTCGGAGACGACTGGTTCGTGGAGTCGCGGATGGTGGTGCTTTCCGCCGACGAAGACACGGTCGCCGTCATCGAGACTCCGCGTGTTCAGTTTGGGAGGACCGTGGCCCGGGATGACCAGGGTACACCGTACCCGCCGGTGCTGATGGAGTATATGGGGTATCCCTCGCTCGGGTTCCGGCCGGAACAGGGGATCTTCATCTCCACGGGGATGGAACCTGTGCTGCGGTTCTATGATCTCACCGGGGCGCCCACGCGGGTGATCAGGATCGAAATGGCTCCCGAGGAGATCACGCCGGAGGAAAGAGACGCTTTTCTCGATTCGCTGCGCAGTGAACTGGTCAAGGCGCGTAATCAGCCCGCTCCCCACGCCTATAACATCGACCGACTCGAGGCGGAGATCGCCGATCCACCCTTCCCGCCGCACAAGGCGTACTGGCGGGGGGTGGATATCGACGATGCGGGCTGGATCTGGCTGACCATGGCGGAACCACCCCAGGAATTGCAGACCGGACCTCAGGCACCGCGCTGCCGGGTGCTGAGTCCAGAGGGTGAGTACTTGGGGGATACCGTCTGGCCTGTGCTTGTGGCGGGTCATGTCCAGAGCGGGCGCCTGCTGGGTATAAAGGAGGATCCGGAGACCGGCGAGAAGATCCCGGTCGTCTATCGCCTGGTCGTTCTAAAGGATGGACTTCCCTATCCATGATTCAGACCGCCCCACCTCAGCCGGGGATCTCGGCGGAGTAGATGGCCATGCAATCTCGGCCGGGAACGAGATAGTAATCGCACTCTGGAGTACATTCCCTGTCATCTCCCTCTTACTCGGCTCTCAACGCTCCGACCGGATCCACCCGGGCGGCCCGTCGGGCGGGCAAGTAACTGGCCAGAAGCGCTACGGTGAGGAGACCACCGGCTGCCACCGCATAGGTGGCAGGGTCCATCGGACTGACGCCGAACAGGACCCCTGACATCAGGCGGATGAGCCCGAAGGCCAGGGCCAGCTCCAGGACCACCCCCGTCCCCGCCAGGATGGCTCCCTGTCCGACGACCATGGCCAGCACCCGTCCCCGCTCGGTCCCCAGAGCGATCCGGATCCCCAGCTCCCGGCTTCTCTGGCTCACGGCATAGGAGATCACTCCATACACTCCCACCAGCCCTAGGATCAGGGCCACGGCTCCCGCGATCACCAGCAGGATCATAATGAAGGAGGTCCTGGCGAATGAAGAGGAGACAATAACGCGCTTGCTCTCATACGGGGCCGTCGTTACCTCGTCGTGCCGGTGCCCGGGGGGGCGCAACTACACTTGATCAATGAGACTTCACCGCAGCTCCTGCCCAGGGCTTTATTTTCGCCAGCGCTTGGGCAAGGGACTCTTCGGTTACTTCGGTGTCGTAGGCTGCCTGCGCTCGCAGCCAGTATCCGTTGGAGAGGCCGAAGAACCGGCACAAACGCAGGTCGGTATCCGCCGTGATGGCGCGCTTACCTGCTGCAATCTCACTGATACGCTGGGCCGGCACTCCGATTTCCTTGGCGAGACGGTACTGCGAGATTCCCATCGGTATCAGGAACTCCTCCCGCAGCAACTCTCCGGGTGTTACGGGCTTCAACTTACTCATATTCCTCCACCTCTAATGGTAGTCAACGATCTCGACGTCCTCCGCACCGGCAATAGTACCGCATCGCGTGATGCACGTCATGCGTGATGCACGTCAAGCGTGATGATTTCGTGACGATCTTGGACGGTGCAGCCTTCCCTTGCCGGCCGTTCCCGGGTAGAGTACCAGCCAAAGCGACTCGGGGATCATTACACCAGACGGGGGAGGCGATGACCGGGATCGGAGCCTTCGACAACGAGCGCTACATCGAGGAACAGTCGGCGGAGATCCTGCGGCGGCTGGAACGCTTCCACGACCGTCTCTACCTCGAATTCGGCGGCAAGCTCCTCTTCGACTATCACGCCGCCCGCGTCCTGCCCGGCTACGACCCCAACATCAAGATCCGGCTGCTGCAGCACCTGCGGGACAAGCTCGACCTGCTCCTCTGTATCCACGCCGGGGACATCGAGCGCAAGAAGATCCGGGCCGATTTCGGCATCACCTACGAGTCGGACGCCCTCAAGCTCATCGACGACCTGCGCGGCTACGGGATCGATGTGCTGGGGGTGGTCATCACCCGTTTCGAGGGCCAGCCGGCCGCCCAGATCTTCAAGAACAAGCTGGAGCGGCGCGGCATTGCGGTATTCACGCACCGCTACACCAAAGGTTATCCCACCGATATCGATCTGATCGTCAGCGACGAGGGGTATGGAGCCAACGAGTACATCGAATCGAGTAAGCCGCTGGTGGTGGTGACCGGACCGGGACCGGGGAGCGGCAAGCTGGCCACTTGCCTCTCGCAGCTCTACCACGACTGGCGCCGGGGCAACCAGCGCTCCGGCTTCGCCAAGTTCGAAACCTTCCCCATCTGGAACCTCCCCCTCAAACACCCGGTCAACGTCGCCTACGAGGCGGCCACCGCCGACCTCCAGGACTGCAACATCATCGATCCCTTCCATCTTGAGGCCTACGGCGAGAAAGCGATCAACTACAACCGGGATGTGGACGCCTTCCCGCTGCTGAGGCGGATCATGGAGCGGATCACCGGGGGGGAGTCCTTCTACAAGTCCCCCACCGACATGGGCGTCAACCGGGCCGGGTTCGCTATGCTCGACGATGCGCTCGCACAGGAAGCGGCCAAGCAGGAGCTGATCCGCCGCTATTTCCGGTACCGCTGCGAGTACGCTATGGGCTTTACCGGCCAGGAGACCGCCCAGCGGGCCGAACTGCTGCTCAAGGACTTCGGGCTGCAGCCCGAAGACCGGCGGGTCGTCGAGCCGGCCCGGGCGGCCGCTCGGCGGGCGCAGGAGCAGGAGCGGGGAGACGAGGGGATCTTCTGTGGCGCCGCCATCGAACTGCCGGACGGCACCATCATCACCGGCAACAACTCTCCCCTGCTGCATGCGGCCGCCAGTATGGTGCTCCGCGCTATCAAGCATCTGGCCGGTATACCCGAGAAGCTCCAGCTGCTGCCCGACTACGTGACCGAGTCAGTTAAGAACCTGAAGACCGGCATCCTGAACGAGAAGAGCATCAGCCTCGACCTCGAGGAATCGCTCATCGCCCTGAGTATCAGCTCGACCACCAATCCGGCCGCCCAGCTGGCCCTCGAGAAGCTCACCGACCTGAAGCACTGCGAGGCCCACCTGACCCACATCCCCACTCCGGGGGATGAGGGAGGTCTGCGCAGCCTGGGCGTCAACCTCACGAGCGACCCGAACTTCTCCACCAAGGACCTCTTCATCGTCTGAGCACCGATCCGATGTCATCAAGGAGCCCCCCAATGAGGTACATCTCATGCCCCGCCCTATTGCTCGTCATGCTCGTTCTGCCCGCCTGCACCTCCGGAGGCGGAAATCCGCTGCTGAAGGAATGGGACACCCCGTTCGGGGTGCCGCCGTTCGACCAGATCCGGGACAGTGATTATCTGCCGGCCTTCCGGGCCGCCATGGCTGAACAGAAGGTCGAGATCGACGCCATCGCGGATGCGACCGCACCCGCTACCTTCGCCAACACGCTCGAGGCGCTGGAGCGGAGCGGGAAGACCCTCACCCGGGTCTCCAATGCCTTCTTCCCGGTCGAATCGGCCAACTCCAACGAGGCCATCCGGGAGATCGCCCAGATCATCGCGCCGGAACTGGCCGCCCACAGTGACGACATCTCGCTCAACCGGAAGCTCTTCGACCGGGTCAAGGTGGTCTACGACCAGCGGGAGACCCTCGGTCTGAACCCGGAGCAGATGCGGCTGCTCGAGGAGACCCACAAGGGCTTCGTGCGCAGCGGTATCAACCTTGAGGAGAGCGCCCAGGCGCGGCTGCGGGAGATCAATGCCGAGCTGGCCGAACTCTCGCAGAAGTTCAACCAGAACCTGCTCAAGGAGACCAACGACTTCTATCTCCCGGTCACCGACAAGGCGGACCTGGGGGATCTGCCGGGCAGCCTGGTGGCGGCCGCGGCCGATGAGGCAAAGCGGCGCGGGATAGAGAATGGCTGGGCGTTCACCCTGCAGCGGCCCAGCATCGAGCCCTTCCTGCAGTACTCGCCGAACCGGGAGATGCGCAAGCGCATCTACATGGGGTACGTGATGCGCGGCGATAACGACAACGCCGCCGACAACAAGAAGATCCTCTCCCGGATCGCCGCCCTGAGGGCGGAGCGGGCGGGCCTGATGGGGTACCCGACCCACGCCGCCTTCGTGCTCTCCGACAACATGGCCGAGACCCCGCAGCGCGTGTACGCCCTCCTCGACCAGATCTGGCGGCCCGCCCTGCAGGTGTCCAAGCAGGAGCGGGACGCTTTCCAGCAGATGATGCGCCAGGACGGGGTGCCGGGGACGCTGGAGGGGTGGGACTGGCGGTACTACGCCGAGAAGGTACGGAAGGCCCGCTACGACTTGGACGAGGAGACGATCCGGAACTACTTCCGGGTCGATGCGGTGCGCGACGGTGTCTTCCTGCTCGCCAACCGGCTCTACGGCCTCACCTTCGAGGAACGCACGGACATCCCGTGCTGGCATCCCGACCAGCAGGTCTTCGAGGTCAAGGAGGCCGACGGCTCCCACCTGGGCATCCTCTACATGGACTTCTACGCCCGGGAGAGCAAGCGGGGCGGGGCGTGGATGAACGACCTGCAGGCGCAGTTGAAGTTGGACGGCGATGTCAAGGCGGTCGTCACCACCAACTTCAACTTCCCCCCTCCCTCGGCGGACTCACCCTCGCTCATCTCCTTCGATGACGCGCTGACCATGGCCCACGAGTGTGGGCATGCCCTGCACGGCCTGCTATCCAACGTCACCTACGAGTCGCTCTCCGGCACTCGCGTGCCCCGGGATTTCGTGGAGTTCCCCTCGCAGATCATGGAGAACTGGATGAGCGAGCCGGAGATGCTGCGCCTCTACGCGAAGCACTACCGGACGGGGGAGCCGATCCCCGACGAACTGATCACCAAGCTCGAGGCGGCGGGCAAGTTCGGCCAGGGCTTCGCCACCGTGGAGTACCTGGCGGCCTCCTATCTGGACCTGGCCTGGCACACGCTGACCACGCCTGAGGAGAAGGATGCCCGGGCCTTCGAGGACGCCGAGATGAAGCGGATCGGCCTGATCCCGCAGATCCCGCCTCGGTACCGCAGCGGATACTTCCAGCACATCTTCTCGGGCGGCTATGCGGCCGGATACTACGCCTACATCTGGGCCGAGGTGCTCGACGCCGACGCCTTCCAGGCCTTCAAGGAGAAGGGACTCTTCGACCGCGCGACGGCCGACCGGCTGCGCCGGGAGGTCCTCTCCCGCGGCGGCACCCGTCCCGGCATGGAGCTCTACCGCGCCTTCCGGGGACGGGATCCTTCGATCGACCCGCTGCTGGTCAAACGAGGCTTGAAAACGGGAGGGTGAAGAGAAGCGGGACCGGCGCCCCGGCGGGCGCCGGCGACCATGACCTGGTCCGCAACCCGGTCTGATCGATGGTGCGAAGGCCCCGGACGCGAGAGCGCACGGGGCCTTCCCTTGGTTGGTCGGATCAGCCATATCGATCGGGGCGACTAGGCCCCGGGCGGCTGATGTCGATCGTCGGATAAACCCGAGGGATGATTGGTCGTTCTGTAGATGCGCTGGATAGGATCGACCACGGAAGCCGAGGATCCAGGATAAAGCCATGAACCAGAAGAATGCCACCGCCGGTACCGTCGTGTGCGCCCTGCTCTTAGCCGGTCTGAACGGCTGTTCCGGTCGCGCTCCGCACGTCGAAGAGACCCTCGAGGGGGACAGTGTACGCGTAGTCCTGACCCGGGTCGAGCCGCCCTATCCGGTCCCGTGGCGGTTGGAACAGGACCTCTCGATCGGCCAGGCTTACGGCGATGAAGACTACATGTTGGGAGCGCCGTGGACCTTCACGGTCATGGATGACGGAACCCTGGCCATCCTGGAGAGCAAGCCCCTCTGCTTCAAGCTTTACGGACCCGACGGGCGGTTCCTCCGAACCTTTGCCCAAGCCGGTGACGGACCGGGTGACTTGCAGTTCAGGGGTACTTCCACCTCCATCCTGATGACGGACCCCAGTGGGAATCTGGCGTATTGGTCGGGTTGGCCGATCCGCCGCCAGGTGTGGGACCGGGAGGGGCGGCTGCTGCAGGTTGACACCATGTCGCAGGACCACCCCCTGGTCGAGAAAGGCCGACCATACTTCTCGGGACCGCTCGGCGACCGGGTGTTCGCCTTCTTCGTACACTGGGGGACAACTCCGGGATCACATTCCTTCTGGAGGAGCGGATGGCACGGCGAGGATCCCGTGCAACTCTTCAGCGTGGCGCCCTTCAACTGGGAAGCCTTGGGAGCAGAACGTACATTGATCGGCTTTGCCCAGGCGGCGAGCGATTACACTCCGATGGAACGGCTCCTGGTCACCAGGAGCGGCAAGATTTACTTCAGTGCTATGGATGAGGACTGGGTCCGGGAGTACGAAGCGGCCACCGGACGCCAGGTGCTCCGGTTCCGGCTCGCCGTTGATGTGCCGGAAGCGATCTCGGAAGCGGATGTGGAGCAGATGCGGACCAAGGTGGGCAAACAGGTCGGCGATGGGCTGGCCTGGTGGAAGGACCACTTCTGGGCCCATTATCTGGCCGAAGGCCCCGATGGTGAGATCTGGGTCCAGCGCACAGGAGGACAGAACGCCGACGGTGTCTGGCCGACCGATGTCTTTACCTCCGGCGGCCGGTTCCGTGGGCGTCTCTTCCTCCCCTTCGCTCCGAGCCGCATGAAGGTGATCGGGAGGACGCTCTATGCCCTCGGCGAGGGTGAAGAGGCCCAGCCGGTCCTGGCTCGATACCGGCTGCGCCCGTGATCCCGTCAACACCGGCAATCCTTCGATGCGGTAGATGGTGTAATGTGGGGCGGGGTCCTCCTGGCCGATGACCAGCAGCAGATCGGGGGTAATATCGGCGGTGAACCAGCCGGTGATGTCAATGGGAAGATGGGCCAGCAGATCGGGACGCGGGGAGATAATCTCCAGGGCACCCCGGACCCGCTGATTCTTGAAGAGTTCTTCGTATACGGACATCGGAGATGTGGCAGTCGTGTGATCGGGCTTCTTCCGATGACCGTCCCCATAAAGCACCACCGTCGCGAACAAGTAGCCTTGCCGCCAGCGCATTCCGATGCACCTGGTGCGATGCGCGACGTTCAGGTAACTGCCTGCCCAGTTGATCAACTCGTTCTCACCACTGGTGCTGAAAGTGTAGAAGGTGGGCGGCTCGTAGTCGTCGATCTCGAGGTCGATCTGCCAGCGGACCAGGCCGGTCCGCTGATCCCAGCAGCGATAGCCGTTCCGATAGACGAGGTCGTGCGCGACCAGCGAGTCGCCGGCCGCCGCCACGTGATTTGGTGTCTTTGCGGCCGGGGGGCCCCAGCCTGTACCTGGATACTCGACATCGGTCATCTGCTGGAGCATCTCCCGGTCCTCGGGCCACCTCGCATCCGCGGCCTCCAGTGTCCGTCCGAGGGCGCTGACAACGGAACCCTCCAGATCGTACTCGGTCAGAACGGTGTTTGGCCGGGGAGTGAGCATGAAGAAGGTGCTTTCTACCGCACTCAGGCATGGCCCGCTGATCGGGAGTCGCAGTTCTCTGACGCGGCCTCCGTCCGGCCGGAATATCAGGATGCGGGACATTTCCTTGGCGACAATCACATCAGCTCCCGGAAGCCACTCAACAGCACCGGGCAGGATATCACTGAACCGGAATTCGAACGGGCCGGGGCCACGGTGGCCGAGTCGACCGAGGAATTGACCGCTGCTGTCAATCACCACCACGTGATTGTGACCAGGATCGGCCAGATAGATCCGGCCGCTCGCATCGCTCGTGATATCGCCGATCCGCCAGATCGGAGGATCGAACGGGAAGTCGGAACCGTCGATCTGCCGGACGGGCACCAACCGGGGAGCGTCCTCGCCTTCCAGCAGTGGCCGGCGTACGACCACCTGCCGCTCCCCCAGGTGGGAGAGCGATTCCTCCCGGCGGGGAGGTCCGTTGCACCCCGACTGCCCGCACAGAAGCACTATTGCCAATGCGGTTAGGCCGGTCTTACCGATGCCTTTCACGGCCAGAGTCCCTCGATGCGGTATACAGTGAGGTGGGGCAGGGGATCGTTAACGGCCACGACGAGCAGGTGGCTGCGCGTGACCTCGAAAAACAGCGGCTGCTCCTCTTCCAGGTAAACGTGTGCCAGCAGATCCGGTTCGGGTGTCATGATCTCGAGCGCGCAGTGGATCTCCCATCGGGAGTAGAGTTCGTCGTGGACCGTATAGGGATTCGTAGCGGTCGCCCGGTCGGGTTCCCGCCGATGAGTCCGCCCGTAGAACATGGTCGCTGCGAACCAGAAGCCGTCCCGGGCTACGAGGTCGAGGGCAAAGGTGCGGGTCGCCTCGATCGGCTCCCCTCCCTCATCCCACCGGATCATTTCCGTGAGCGCGCTTGTCGTGTAGGTGTAGAAAGTGGGCGGCTCGTAGTCCTGGTAGGCGAGCCGGATCTCCCAGGCAACCGTCCAGGTCCGGAGATTCCAGCCGCGGTAGCTGTTGCGGTAGTTGTTTTCGTGGACGAGCAGGGTGTCGTCCAGGACGGCGATATGGGTGGGGACCAGGGCATAGTGAACCAGACCGATTCCCCGCCAGCCGAAATCGACCTGTTGGGGAAGAGCCCGGAGTTCATCCTGGGTCAGGGGCCAGAGCGCGTCCTCGGGTCCGAACGGACGCCCGAACCTCGATTCGATCAGACCGTCCGGCGTGCAGAGCGTGAAGGGCCGGGGATCAAGATCGAGCCGGATGAAGCGATCCCGCGTTGCCGCCAGACCGTAGGCGTTGAACGGCTTTCGCTCATCCACGAGTGGTTCGCCGTCGGGGTGGAAGAGCAGCATGCGGTCCGGCTCGGTGGCGACGATCACGTCGGCGGCGGGAATCCAGGCGATCCCGTCCGGTGAGATGGAAGTGTCCCGGAACTCGAACGGTCCCGGTCCCTTCCTGCCGATCCGGCCCAGGTAGTGCCCTGCCCCGTCCATCACCACGATGTGGTTGTGACCCCAGTCCGCCAGGTACAGACGTCCGCTTTCATCACTGGTCAGGTCTCCGACCCGCCAGATAGGCGGGTCGAACGGAAAGTCTTCTCCCCGAATGTCGCGGAGGTGGACCAGGCGGATGTCGCCGGCATCACTGCGAGGTGCCCGAACGATGACCTGCTTCTCACCCAGAGGGGAGAGAAAACTCTCCCGGCGCGGGGATCTTGAACACCCCGTGAACAGGAGCAGTGCGAACAGCCATGTCGGCAACCATTTCCTGGACAGGTGCATCCGGGTTCCCCCCGATTCAGGCTGGGGACATCGACCCGGCCATTATGCCCTTGCACCTGTGCTGTGTCTACTGTATTAATATTGTAGACGCAGATCCGTAAGGTGAGATTCCTCTTAACCGATCCGACGGGATCCGATAATGCGCGGCAGAGCGAAAATGCTCACAGTCGGTCTCCTCTGCACCATGATGGCTGCCGGCTGCCGGGAGGAGAATCGGCGGACTGTCGTCCTCTCGCACCTGGGCGAGCGCGTGGTCACGGTGCGCGCTCCCCGTATTCCCGTCGATTCCCCAGAAGCGCCGCATCTCGTCCATTGGAAGGACCTTCGGGGCGAGGAGTTTCCTTTCGATCCGCCGATCTGGAGCCTTCAGGGGCTCACCGTCTCGCGGGACGGTACCATCTTCCTGGCGGACCGGGGTCACGGGCACATCGTCATCACCGACACGGAAGGACGCTACCTGGGCCGGATCGGCAGCAAGGGACCGGGACCCTTCGAGTTCCAGACGACCTTCCCGAGCATCTCGATCGGCCTGTGCTGGATTTCCGGACCGGAGATCCTGGCCGCTTTCGACTGGCCGACGAAAGTAATCTTCTTCGCCCGGGACGGGACCTGCCGCCCGCAGGCGGTGAGAAACGCCATCTCTTTCCTCGAGGTGGCCTCCTCCGACACCTCACTCTTGGTCCTGGCCCGGGATCTTCAACCCTTCCGGGAGTACACGCCGGATGGAACGCTGCTGCATTCGTTCGGCCGGATATTTGATCCGGAGGATGCCGCGTGGCGGGACGTCTCCGAGATCGTCGCCGGCAGCGATGTCGGGGAATATCCGTACGGGGGAATCGCCGTCCCTAACTACCGGCTGCCGCTCGCCGTCGAAGTCGCCGGTCCGCTGCTGATCCACGATCTGGGCTGGATCGGGAACGGTTATCGGGCCTGGGACCGCGCGAGCGGCGAAGTTGTCTGGCAGTTGAACCTGGCGATCCCGGACTGGGAACCACCCACCCTCTTTACGTACTCGACCAGCGGGCTGAACGATCTTTTCAGATGGGAGCGCGGAGGGCAGCCGGAGATCGCCCGGCATTCCTATATCGACGGCATCCGGTACCGGGAAGGCTGGATCTTCGCGATCTCCTTCATGATCGGAGACGGCCGGCGGCGGGAACCGGACCACGCCGTTGCGACCAATCCCGCTTCGCGCTGGGAACTCGACGAACTCGGTTTCCGGGATATGCCCGTCAGGGGAGCGGTGGACGTGATCTCACCGGAGCCGGACCTGGTC
This sequence comes from uncultured Gemmatimonadota bacterium, assembly GCA_964519015.1. GTDB lineage: Bacteria > Blakebacterota > Blakebacteria > Blakebacterales > CAYUVJ01 > CAZFHZ01. Next base: position 16,851 of record CAZFHZ010000059.1, read on the forward strand.
GCCCATATCCCGTTCGAGACGGAGCACTTTGCGCTGTTCGAAGTGCTGCCGGGGCCGGTCCTGCTGTGCGCGTACAACGATCCGGAGCCGCATCTGGCGCTCTATCGCGTCGAGGGGCTTCCTCCCCCTCCATCGCCGATTTCCGGACCGGCCGGGAGGTGAAGCGACATGGACTACGGATCATACACTCTCCATCCCATTCACAGTCCCCGCCCCAGAAATCAGGTGGGAATGAGACCCGAGGTCGGCTGATGCGAATAAGCATCGATCCTTACAGCGGAATCCCCGTCTACCTGCAGATCGCCCAGGGTATCAAGCGCCTGGTCGCGATGGGCAGTCTCAAGGAAGGGGAACAGCTCCCGCCGGTGCGGGAGGTCGCGGAGATGCTCACGGTGAATCCGAATACCGTGGCCCGCGCCTACCGTCACCTGGAGCAGGAAGCGGTGGTGGTCGCCCGCAAGGGGGTGGGGACCTACGTCCTCGACGGGGACCTGTCCATCTCCGAGCGGGAGCGTCGTCGCGTGATCGTCACCATGATGGACCGGATGCTCGTGGAAGCGGACCATCTGCGCTTGGATCGTGAAACGCTCCGGTCCCTTTTCCAGGAACGCATGGAAGCACTACTGAGGCCCGCGGATACGGAGGCATCGTCGTGAACAACGAACCCGTGATCATTACAGAAGGTCTGAGCCGTTCGTTCGGCGAGGTGGAAGCCCTGCGGGACCTGGACCTGCGGGTGCCCCGGGGGAGTGTCTTTGGATATCTGGGGCGCAACGGTTCCGGGAAGACGACGACGATCAAGCTGCTGCTCGGCCTGATCAAGCCCGACCGGGGATCGGCCCGGGTGCTCGGTTTCGATCCGCAGACCGATCCCGTGCCTATGCGGCGGCGGATCGGATATGTGGCGGAGAGCCAGCAGATGTACGGCTGGATGACCGTCAAGGAGATCATGCGGTTTACGGCGTCCCTGTATCCGGCTTGGGATGAACGGCTGGCCGAGAAGTACCTGGAGCGTTTCGAGCTCTCCTCTCTGGTGAAGGTCAAGAACCTGAGCAAGGGGCAGAACGCCCGACTCGCACTGCTGCTGGCACTTGCGCCCATGCCCGAACTGCTGATCCTGGACGATCCGACCATGGGGCTGGACCCGGTCAGCCGCCAGGAGTTTCTGGGCGACATTGTCCGGGCGATCCAGGAGGAGGGACGAACCGTCTTCTTCTCCACCCACATTCTGCAGGAACTGGACCAGGTGGCGGACTGGGTGGCCATCCTGGACCGTGGGCGGTTGTTGGCCTGCGCCCCGGTCGATCACCTGAAGGCCAACATGAGGCGCTTCGAGCTGCACTTTGAGGGGATCGCTCCGGGTGAGATCAACGTGGAGGGGATACTCCGGCTCCGTCGGGTGGGGCGGGACCTGGTTCTCACCATGCGGGGTAATCCGGAGGCGATCGCCCGCGAATTGCAGCACAAGTACCGCCCGGTCCACATCGAGGAACACCGTCTCAACCTGGATGAGATCTTCACCGAGACAGTGTTGAGCGATCATGGCAGGAGCACGCCCTACCTGCCTGTCGTAGAGGAGGAGCTGATGCCGCCGAAGGGTGATGGCGCCACTGTAGACGCCCGCATCTGATGTATTGATATGAACGGCCTGGCCTGGAAAGAGTACCGGGAAGTCCGGTCGATCGTGCTGCTGGGCATCGGACTGGTGATGGTACTGGCGCTCCGGCCGGTGTTCTTATGGGCGGGTGCAGCTTCGATCCCGGCCTGGCGCTACGGGCTTTCCCGGGGAGGGAGCGCCGTCTTCTGCTTCATTTCGCTGGTGGTCGGTGCGCTTGCCTACGCGGTCGAAGAGGAGCGGGGGACCTGGACCGTCCTGCAGTCGAAACCGATCGGAGAGGATCGGATATTTACCACCAAACTCCGTGTCAGGGCGCTGCTGCTGTTCACGGGTCTTTGCTTTTTCGGGCTGGTTCTGCTCGCCACCGGATCATGGCGGGTCCCGCCGGCGACGCCGGGTGGGCTGTCGGGTTTCCCCTTCTGGCTGGGTTGCCTGGCGCTGTCGGGCCTGAGCCTCGCCCTGGGAGTGTTTTTCGGACGGGTGACGGGGGATCCGCCACGGGCACTGGTTGCGGCCGCATTGGTCCTGGCCGGTCTCTGGGTTCTCGGATCTGTTGGGTCGTCCGGTGAGATGTTCTCCTCCGCCGGGAACGGCAGCCTGTCGAACTGGGGACGGGCGATCGTGTTGCCGTTGGCGGCTGCGATGCTGCTGCTCTCGGCCGCCCGAAGATCCACCTTGAGAATCTCCCCGAGAGCGCTTGCGTCCGTCCGTATCGCTGCGCTTGCCCTGATCCTCTACGGCCTGTTGATCCGGATTGCGATCCTGCTGCCGGGTCCGGATCCAGACCGCTCGATTGGGGAAGTCATGCGCTCGGAGGCCGTGCTTCGATGGGGCGGGCCGGTCCAAGTCCTGAAGGAGTTGACAACGTCCTGTCCCCAGGCGGGACATGCCTCCGTCCCGGAGCGGACAGGTAAAATACTCACGAGCACCCTGGCCACCCTGGTGACATACCTGGAGGAAGATTCCACCGTCAGCATTCTTCTCGCCGGAGGACGGGACCGGAGAAAACGGGCGCGTGCTTCCCGGTCGGGACCTCCATCTCCCATAAGCCGCGAGGAAGCCCTGGTTCATGAGTATCACGGGAGCGACTGGATCACCCGGATGGCCGTGGCCGCGCTGGCGGACGGAATACCGGCCGGAGCGCAGCTCTTCGCACTGCACCTGCTGGCCTTGCAGAACGACCCCGGTCTGAACGATTCCATTGCCTGCTTCCTGGAGGCTCCTGACAGCCGTGTGCGTATTCTGGCGGCCTTTGTCCTGGCGCGCCTGGACCCACGGCGCGGAATGGATGCACTGGTCGCACTCTACCCCTGGTCGGACGATTGCCCGGTGACCGCTGCTGACTTTCTGGACGGTGGATATCGACGGGTGATGGAAGAATGGCTCGTTGCGGAGAATCCGCGGTGCCGCGCCCTGGCCCGGCGGTGGTACCTGTGGAACGGCTC
>CAZFHZ010000060.1:0-19909 GCA_964519015.1 uncultured Gemmatimonadota bacterium
CCGCCTTGAAGAAACGGTCGAGGTTGAAGGCCACCCGGGGGAGATACCCGAAGTCCTCCAGGATGGTGAAGATGGGGAAGAAGATGGCCATCGGGGGGAGCATCACCGCGACCACCCAGGCCAGCGCGCGCCAGGTGCCGTGCCAGACCAGCCCGGTCAGCCAGCCGGGCAGTCCGATCGCGGTGAAGAGCCCGGCCCCCAGTCTCTCCAGGCCGAAGAGTCCCGAGGCGATCAGCTGGGAGGGGTAGTTCGCCCCGCTGACGGTGAGCCAGAAGACCAGGGCCAGCCCCACGAACATGATGGGGAGTCCCCAGAGCCGGCTGGTCACAACCCGGTCGAGCCAGGTCTCGAAGCGGAGGCGTCCGGCCCCCGCTTTCTGCACGCAGCGGCCGGCGATCTCCTCCGCCGCCATAAAGAGCACACCGACCAGATCATCCCGGAACCCGCTGCCCAGTGTGCGCTGGAGCACATCCGCCCGGCTCAGGACCTCGGCCGCGGCCGGGGGCGGGGAGAGCGGAGCGGTGCCTCCGTCCCGACCCAGTTCCCCTCCGGACACCGCCTGGCGGACCGCATAGTCGCCGTCCAGCAGGCGCATGGCCACCCAGCGGGGATTGGGCAGGTCGGGATAGGCCCCGGTGATGGCCGGCACCAGCCGGTCGAGGGCCTCCTGGACCGACCCGGACACCTTGACCCGGCGGGGATGGGTGGGGATGCGTCCCTGGACCACGCCGGCCACGGTATCGATAAGCTCGCCCAGCCCCTGCTGGTAGCGGGCCGCGGTGGGCACCACCGGCACTCCCAACTCGTCGGCCAGGCGGCGGTGGTCGATCCGGATCCCCTTCCGGCGGGCCTCGTCCATCAGGTTGAGGCAGATCACCACCCGGTCGGTGATCTCCAGGATCTGGAGGGCCAGGTAGAGGTTGCGCTCCAGAGCGGTGGCAGCGAGCACCACGATGGTGCAGTCGGGCCGGCCGAACAGGATGAAGTCGCGGGCGACCTCCTCGTCCACCGAGGCGGAGAGCAGGGAGTAGGTCCCCGGCAGGTCGACCAGCTTGTAGGCGTTGGTCTGGTAGCGGAATCCCCCCTCGGCCCGGGTCACCGTCTTGCCCGGCCAGTTGCCGGTGTGCTGCTTGAGCCCGGTGAGGGCGTTGAAGACGGTGCTCTTGCCGGTGTTGGGGTTGCCGGCCAGGGCCACCACGAAGTCCCACCGGTCCACGTCGACTCCCATGCGGACCAGCACATCCTTGACCGCGCAGGTCTCGCAGGCCCCGTTCAAGACGCTCCTCCGTCAGAATCCGGCAGGATCATCAGGATCTGGTCGGCCTGCTCCCGGCGCAGCGCGATCAGGGTGTCGCGGATCCGGTAGGCGCGCGGTTCCCCGAAGGGGGCGGTGCGGTCCACTTCCACCCGGCTGCCGGGGGTGAGCCCCAGGTCCATGAAGCGGCGGCGGGTGAGCCCGCGGCAGGCCGGATCGATCCCCAGGACCGTTCCGACCTCGCCCTGGCCCAGGTCGCTCAGCCGGCGGTGCGGTCCGAACGCGGCGACGGGTTCGGGCAGGGGCGCCACGGTGATGTTCTCGGCCACCACCGTGGCCAGCAGGAACTCCCGGTCCTCGGTATAGCAGCGCACCCGGGCCGGGGTGCGTTCCTCGACCCGCACGTCCATACCCAGGCGGAGGCCCTCGGCCATCAACTGGGCGAAGACCTCGGGGGGTTCGTCCTCCAGGTGGATGACCCGGCCGGTCACATCGAGCGGCCAGCGGGTGAGGGGTATCCCGTCCTTGGCGGCCAACTCGCCGGCGGCGGTCGGGATGGGATCCCCGTGCGGGTCGTGGGTGGGGTAGCCGAGCCGGGCGTCCAGCGCGTCCGCTTCCTCGGGCGTGATCCGGTGCTCGGCCTTCTCGGCCCGGGCGTGAAGTTCGGTCGTCCGCACGCCGGTCTCATCGGCCAGGTAGCGTTCCCACAAGCGGTGGGCGCGGATGACCTGGAGGGCATAGGTGCGCCCCTCGGCGGTCAACTCGTAACCCTGCGGACCCGCCTCGGCGAAGCCGCCCGCGATGAGCCGGTCGACCAGCACGGAGGCGGTGCCGGTGGAGACCGTGAGGACACCGGCGATGCTCTCCAGGGTGGCCCGGCGCCCGGCGTACTCCCGTTCATGGATATGCTTGAGGGCGTCCTCGATCCGGATGCGGTCATCCCGCGAGCGGGCTCGCAGCCAGCCCCAGAACCAGCCCCGGGCGGGACGGAAGGCCCCCCAGGCGAGGACGCCTGCGACCAGGGCGATCAGGAGGGAGAGGAGGGGTTCGGACATAGAGAGATCACCGGCGACCGGGTCGCCCAAGATTTAGGTTAGCCTAACTTTCGGGCTAATGATACGAAGGCGATCCTTCGGCGTCAACCCCGAACCCCTCTCCCGGCGACCGGGCGGCGACACCGGGCTCACACAACCACCCAGCACGTCCCTTCACCCGGTCGGTCGGGACTGGCTCGTCGTGGGGCCGGTGCATTGTTTGGGGGAAGACCATGGCGCACCACCGGCAGCATACCCCCGACTTGAGGATCCCGGCCGGCCGGATATGGCGGGCCTGGACGGCCCTGCTGGCCCGGCTGCGGCAGAGCGACCAGGTCGCCCTGACCCTGTTGAGCGTGCTGGTCGGGGTGACCACCGGGTTCGGGGCGGTCGGTTTCCGCTACCTGATCGACCTCTTCACCCACCTCTGCTGGAACGGGTCCTCCTCCCCTTCGACCGTGGCGGCCGCTATCCCCTTCTGGAGGGTGATGCTCATGCCCGCGGCCGGCGGGGTGCTGGTCGGGCTGCTCATCCAGTTCGTCTCCCGGGAAGTGAAAGGGCACGGAGTACCCGAAGTGATGGAATCGATCGCCCTCCGCGAAGGGCGGATCCGTCTGCGGGTGGTACCGGGCAAGGCACTGGGCTCGGCCATCACCATCGGTACGGGGGGGAGCGCGGGACGGGAGGGGCCGATCGTCCAGATTGGGTCGGCCATCGGTTCGATCGCCGGACGGCTCGCCCGCATGCCCGGCGGGTACCTGCGTATCCTGGTCGCTTCCGGAGCGGCGGGAGGGATCTCGGCCACCTTCAACACCCCGGTGGCGGGGGCGATCTTCGCCGCCGAGGTCATCCTGGGGGACTTCGGGGTCAGCCACTTCACCCCGGTGGTGGTCGGCTCGGTCATGGCCGCGGCCGTCTCCCGTTCCTTCTACGGTGACCAGCCGACCTTCCACATCCCGCGGGAGGCTTTCCGGATCGAGAGCGTGGCCGAGTTCCTGCCCTATGTGCTGCTCGGCCTGCTGGCCGCACTGGCCGGGATCCTCTTTATCCGCATGCTCACCGGGACGGTGACCTTCTTCGACCGCCGCCGGAATCTCCCCCCCTGGACCCGTCCGGCCGTCGGTGGACTGTTGATCGGGCTCATCGCCCTGCTCTTCCCCCAGGTCCTCGGAGTGGGCTACGAGGCGATCGAGCGCTCGATCCAGCCGGGGACTTACGGGCCGTGGGGTCTCATGCTGCTGATTCTGCTGTTCAAGATGCTGGCCACTTCCCTGACCCTGGGTTCGGGGGGCTCGGGGGGGGTGCTCTCCCCTTCGCTCTTCATCGGGGCGATGCTGGGGGGGGCCTTGGGCTCGGTGGTCCACCAGCTCGCACCGGGCTGGACCGCCGACCCGGCGGCCTACGCCATGGTGGGCATGGGGGCGGTGCTGGCGGCCACCACCCATGCACCCCTCATGTCGGCCATCATGCTTTTCGAGCTGACCGGGAACTACCAGATCATCCTCCCCCTCATGCTCACCTGTACCCTGGCCACTCTGGTGGCCAGCCGGCTCCTGGGGGTTTCGATCTACACCTCGGAACTGCTGCGCCGCGGGGTGGTCCTCTCGCGGGGGCGTGAGGTCAACCTGCTCCGTTCGGTCCGCGTCCGGGCGGTGCTCTCCGACGAGTACTCCACCGTCGATGCCGCCACCCCGCTCCCCCGGCTGATGACCCTGGTGGCGGCCTCCACCCACAGCCGCTTTTTCCTGGTGGATCCGGACGGCGGGCTGCGGGGTGCGGTCGACCTGGCCGACCTGCGTCAGCTCATCCCCGACCAGGACCTGCTGCGCGACGTGCTGGTGGCCGAGGATGTCGCCAATCCCGCGGTGCGCGCGGTGGGCCCCGACGACGACCTGGCCCTGGTGCTCCGGGAGTTCGAGCGGAGCGGGGTGGATGATCTGCCGGTGGTGGAAGAACCGGGGAACGGCAAGGGGGAGGGGAGGGCGGCCCGACTGATCGGGGTGGTGCGCAAGAACGACGTGATCGCCCGCTACAACCGCGAGATGCTCAAGCGGGACATGGCCCTGGAAGTCGGAGTGGGGGTCCGGGAGGCGGAGGATCTGGCCACCGTCCCGCTGGGCGACCGCTACCTGCTGGCCGAGGTGCCCGTCCCGGCAGCGATGTCCGGCAAGACCCTCCAGGAGATCGGTTTCCGGACGCACTACGGCGCCGAGGTGGTGCTCGTCAAGCCACATACCGGAGGGGCTCCGGAAGTCCCCCAAGCCGACACCCGGCTGTCCGAAGGGGAGGTGCTGCTCGTGGTCGGGGAGCGGGAGGCCATCGGCCGGTTGCGTTCCCTGCTGCTCGATGGCTCCAGGCACTAACCGAACAGCAGGCTGTCCTCGGAGTTTTTGGTCTCGTTCCAGCGCTGGATCAGGTAGTACTTCTCCGCCTCGAAGACACGGATGATGTTCTCCAGGTACTCCTCCGTCTCCCGCACGCCGAAGTCCCGGGTTTTGTTCACGAAGGAGAGCACCCGAGAGTGGTAGAGGGGGATGAGCGCCTCGATCAGGCGGTCGTGGTCCAGGCCGTTGTGCTTGTAGGCGACGGCGAAGTTGAAGAGGATCCGGGCCCACAGGTCGCTGTGATAGTAGAAGGAACCCTCATCGTCGGTTTGCAGGACCTGTCCCAGTTCGGTCCAGACCGGCATCGGCAGGATCGACTGCCAGAGTTCCCCGTGTTCCTGCAGACCCCGCCGGATACTCTCGAACAGCTTGTCGGTGCTGACCTCGACTTCGGGGGCCTGGTCGGAGGTCCCCAGCCCGAAGCCGAAGATGCTGCTCGGCCGGCTCGGTTCGAGATCCTTCCAGAGGTACTCGAATTCGGTCATCAGGTCGAAGAGGGTGGAGACCACCTGGGTGAACATGCGGCTCAGGTCGGCGGCCGGGTCCTTGGCCCGATGGATCTTGGGCGTGCCGAGGAAGGCCTGGCAGACGTTGAAGCCCCGGGCGATCGCGATCGTGGTCATCCAGACGTCGATGCCGAAGTTGGCGATCTTCTCGTTCCAGAGGCGCTCGGAGAGGAAAGCGCGGGCCAGTCTGCCGGAGAAGCCGAAGTCTCCACCGATCGGTTGCCGCACCCGCAGGCCGAAGAGGGAGCGAAGCAGGGGATAGGCGATGTGGTTGGTGATCGTGCCGTCGTACTTGTGGCGCACATAGATGGGGCTCACGAAGTCGAAGCGTCCGAGCAGGGGTTCCCCCAGGTAGCGGATCCAGCTCGGGGTGATGCTCTTCAGGTCGGCATCCACCACGATGATCGCCCGGGCGTTCAGCTCGACCGCCGCCTTGAAGAGGTTACGGAAGTTGTTCCCCTTCCCCTTCACCCCTTCGGGGGTGGAGACGTAGATCTTCGGCACCTTGGTCGGGGTGTCGAGGAAGGCCTCCCGGGTCCCGTCCTGGGAGTTATTGTCGACGTTGATGAGGACGGCCGGGTGGTTGGGGAAGAACTCCAGCAGCCCCTTGCTGGCGATATCGGTCGGGTAGGCGATGCTGTCGGCTTCGTTGTAGGATGGGATCCCGACGATGATCTCGGCGCTCCGGACACCGTCCGGATTCTCGACGAGCAGACTCATCCTTCCTCCCTGCCCGGGTTCGGTATGACCACGACCTTTGGAGTTTATCTTCGGTCCGGCGTATGACAAGTATGGAAGCCGGCTGGAGGCTTCATTCCAGGCCCAGGCCGGGCATCGCCTCCTCATCGAAACCGAGGAAGTGGGCCAGCTCGTGCCAGAGGGTGATGCGGATCTCCTCAATCAGGCACTCCCGGTCGGGACAGACCCGTTCCAGGTTCTTCTGGAAGAGGAAGATCACGCCGGGTTGCTCCAGCGGGTTGAAGACGGAGCGGTCGAGCAGGCTGGTACCGGTGAACAGTCCGAGCAGGTCGGGACGCAATCCCTCATCCGGATCGTCCTCGGCCATCTGGATCGATGGGAGGGGGCGGACCTGTACAGGCAGGGCGTCGAGCGCGTCGCGGAAGTCGGGGGGGAGTCGGTCACGGGCCTGGTGAAGCGCCCGCTCCACTTCCGGCTCGGTGATACGGTGGGGAGGGAAGAACTGCTCGGGATCGAGCCGGGCCGCCTTGATGAAAGCGACCGCGGCGCCCTCATCGTCCTCCAGGAACTCCCGGATGCGCCCCAGCAGGTGCCAGCACCAGGCATCCTCGGTCTCGTCGGCCAGCCACGGCTCGATCAGTTTCCGGGCCTCCTCGAACCGCCAGCGCTGGAAGAGGGTCTCCCCCAGATACCAGCGCCGCAGTCCTTCGTCCTCCACCCCCAGTTGCCCGGCCTGCTGCAGCGACCGTTCCGCCTCCTCGAGGAGACCCGCCTCGCAGGCGGCTCCCCCCAGGGCGAGATGGGCCTCCCCGTCGGCGGCATGCTCCCGGGTGAGGGTCAGTGCCTTTGCGAGCGCTTCCTCGAAGCGGTCATCGTCCAGAAGCTCCCAGACAGCGTCGAGCGCCTCGGGGGACGCCGGTCCGGCGTCCCCCGAAGGTTCCTGCTTCCTGCCTCGGCCTAGGGGCATACGATCCTCCCGCTCACCGCCCCCCCTCGGTGAGGGGATCGGGACGGATGGTCAGGGTCTGCACCATCTGAGCACCGCCGGCGGTCAGCTTGATCACATAGACACCAGGCTCGGCGCGCTCACCCCGCAAACCCCCGAAGCCACGTCCGCCGCCCCCCGTGATCTGCTGCATCTGCTCCCCGACCGCGGTCAGGTCTTCGATGCTCATCTGCTCCGAGATCCGGCCGCGCAGCTGCTGGAGCTGTCGCTGCTGGGTGCGTTCCAGGCCGCTCTGCTCCAGCGCCTGGTCGATCGTCTGCTGCAGCCGCTGTACGAAGGCATTCTTCTGTTCGTCGGTCGGGTTGAAGGTCATGTCCCAGCGCCAGACGGTCAGCCCCGGGCCGGCCTCGAGGGTCACGTCGCGCCGCATCGTCCCGCTGGGGTCGGTGATCTCCAGGGTGACCCGACCACCGGCCGATCCCTTCAGCCAGAAGGAGATCGGGGCCCCCTCGGGTGGATTCTGCCCGGCGTACCAGAGGCTCCCCCGGCTGCCGCCCCGGCTGACGTTCAACCACTGGGTCACGGTGCGGGGCTCGCACAACCAGGCCTCCTGCCCCCGGACTTCGGCAGTGAGCTGCTCGAGGGGGGTGATGTCGTCCAGGATGTAGATGCCGCGGCCGTGGGTGGCCGCCAGCAGGTCGCGGTCACGCGGATGGACGACCAGGTCGTGCACCGCCACGGTGGGCAGCCCGTTCATCAGGCGGAACCAGGAGGCGCCTCCATTCACCGAGGCGTAGGCGGCGAACTCGGTGCCCACGAAGAGCAGGTCCGGGTTCTGCGGGTCCTCCTCGATGACGTACACACACCCGCCGTCGGGCAGGTTATTCGCGATGCTGGTCCAGGTTTGCCCGTAATCGGTGGTCTTGAACACCCAGGGAGTGAACACATCACTCCGGTGTCCATCGAAGGTCAGGTAGCAGGTCCCCTCGGCGATGCGGGAGGCCTCCACGCGGCTGACCCAGATCCCGTCCGGTACCCCCGGGATACTGCTCCGCACGTTGGTCCAGTGTGTTCCACCGTCGCGGGTGAGCTGGACGTTGCCGTCGTCGGTCCCGACCCAGATCAGGTCGGGACGGAGCGGGGATTCCGAGATGGTGATGATCGAGCAGTGGTTCTCGGCGCCGGTGACGTCGCTGGTCAGCCCACCCGTGTCCCGGTCGATCTTGACCGGGTCGTCGGTGGACAGGTCGGGACTGATGATCATCCAGGTGTCCCCCCGGTCGACGCTCTTGAAGAGCACGTTCCCCCCGAAGTAGACGGTCCGCGGATTGTGGGGGGAGAGGACGATGGGGGAGCTCCAGTTGAAGCGGAACGGCGAATTGCGCCAGCCGGCCGCGCTCTGCCGCTCGATCACCTCGGGGGTGGCATACTCGTTCCAGTTGACGGTGTTGTTCCGGTTGGGCCGGATGCTGCCGCCGCCGCGGGTGAGCGCATCGCGGCGGGAGATCGAGCCCCCCTGGCTCTCCACGTAGACGGTTCGCCAGTCGGTCGGGTCGACCTGGGCGTGGAAGCCGTCACCCCCTCCGATCGAGAACCAGTGGTCGGTCAGAATGCCCCGGCTGTCCCGGCTGTTGCTGGGCCCTCCCCAGCTCCCGTTGTCCTGCAACCCGCCGTAGACCCAGTAGGGGTCGCGCATGTCAACGCCCAGCATGTAGAACTGCGAGACCGGGAGGGTATCGAAGAAGATGTAGCTGCCGTTGTGGTCGTGGGTCAGGGAGACCCCGCCGTCGGAACCGATGTAGTAGCGGTCCTTCTGATTCGGGTCGAGCCACATGGCATGGTAGTCGCCGTGGACTCCTGTCTGGGCCCGCTCGAAAGTCTTCCCGCCATCCAACGACATCATGTAGCTGCCGGTCAGCAGGTAGACCCGCTGGTCGTCGCTTGGGTTGATCCGGATCTGACTGTAGTAGAAGGGACGGTTGTTGTAGGCGTTGATGTACCGCCAGGAATCCCCGCCGTTCTCGGAACGGTAGACCCCCGACTTCGGGGTGCTCAGATCGCTCTCATCCGGGTTCGGTTCGGCCTCGACCAGGGCCATGATGACCCGCGGGTTCTTCCGGTAGACGGACAGCCCGATCCGCCCCGTCTCCCCCGCCGGTAGTCCGCGGGTGAGCTTGCGCCAGGTCCGGCCGCCGTCGGTGCTCTTGAAAATCCCCCCCCCCGGCCCACCGCTGTCGAACCGGAAGGGCTGGCGAAGACGCTGGTACATGGCGGCGTAGAGGGTGTTCGGGTTGGAGGGATCCATGACCAGGTCGTTGCACCCGGTCTTCTCATCCACGTAGAAGACCCGGGACCAGGTACGTCCGCCGTCGGTGGTCTTGAACACCCCCCGGTCGCCGCTGTAGCCCCACAGATGCCCGATCGCTCCCACGTAGACGATGTTCGGATCGCTCGGATGGGTCACCACCCGGGCGATCTGGTGGGTCTCCTTCAGGCCCATGTTGGTGAAAGTCTGCCCGCCGTCGGTGGACTTGTAGATCCCGTCCCCCCAGGCGACGCTGTTGCGGTTGTTCGCCTCGCCGGTGCCGACCCAGAGGATGTCCGGATTCTTCTGGAAGATGGCCACATCGCCGATCGAAGCCGACCCGTAGTCGTCGAAGATCGGTTCCCAGGTGGTTCCGGCGTTGCGGGAGAGCCATACCCCGCCCGAGGCTGAAGCGACCACCACGAAGCGGAAGTCGCCCTCGAGCGCCTCGATGTCGGTGATCCGGCCGCTCATGTTGGCCGGGCCGATGCTGCGCCAGGTCAGGTCGCGGACAAGCACTTCGTCCCCCGGCTGCGCCGCCGTCCCGCCGGACCAGAGCAGCACGGCGACCACCACGGACAGGCCCGCACTGATACGTCGTTTCGCCGTCATGTCGGTCTTCCTCCCTGTGATAGGTCGTTGTCCGGCTCTCCACAACCTCCTCAGCGCGCCACGCTGTTCATCAGCGGGTTGAAGAGCAGTTTAAAGGTCCCGTGCGTCTGGGCGCGGCGCTGCACCGCCAGCGGGAGCAGCACCAGTGTCCCCTGCCCGTAGGGGAGGCTGGCGGCGCCGATCTTATGGAAGATGGCTGCCTCCCCCTGGATCCAGCCGGAGAGCAGGGGATTAGCGTCTCCGAACATGACCGCGACCTTGGCGGTCGGCGCACCGAAGAAGGTCGCCGGCTCCAGAAGCGCTTCCTGGCCATACATGACGGCCGCCTTCTCGGTCATCCCCCAGGCGATCTCGTCGCTCGGGTCGACCCGCACCTCCAGGATGGAGCCGGGGCAGACGAACTCACTCCCCCGAGTCACCGCCCACTGGGTGAAAGGTGCTCCGAAGTCCTGGAGGAGGAGCTCGTTGCTCGAACCTAGAGCCACGATGGTGCCCCCACTGCGGGCGAACCGCTTGAGCGCTTCCAGCCCGGCCTCACCGATCCCCCCCCGGTACTGCTCCGGCCAGTTGGATCGGGCCCGTCCCTCTACCACCGAGGCCCGCCGGGTGCTGGCGAAGAGGATCACATCGTACTTCGAACGCAGGTCGCCCGCCCCGCGCAGGTCCTCCGGGTGGACGGTGATCGGCTGCCAGCCGAAGTCGTCCAGGACCAGCCGGGTCCACCCCTCGTCCATGTTCCCCCCCCATTCCTGGTAGAGGGCCACCCGGGGCGCCCGCTGGAGTTGCCGGGCGGGCCGGGTACTGGAGGCCCAGGCGTCGATGCCCAGTTCCCGTACGATCGGCACCAGGGCCGCCCGGGCCCCCGATCCCGACACCGTGAAGGAGCCGGCCGGCAGGGTCACGCCTCCGACCGTCACCGGGGCATCGGTCCGCCCCACCCGCAGGCCGGCCCGCAGCAGCCGCAGGGCGGCGGTGAAGGAGGCGTTCTGGCGGCCGTCGAGCAGGAAGGCGTTGCCGCTCCCGGTGATCCGCCCCGCCGGCAGGGCGACCTCTTCGGCCGGCGCCCCCTGCCAGGTGAAGGGCTCGTCCACGAAGACCGTCTCGACTCCCATCTGCATGCCCAGGCTCCAGCCCGTCACGTCGTAGGGGCGCTCCGTGCTCGGGTAGACCTGCGGTTCGAGCAGGTCCTTGGCAAAGTTACGGAAGACCTGGGCCATCGGGATCACCCAGCTCCCGGCCGGGTACTCCTTCCCCCCGGCGGTGAAGGGGGCCTCGGCCCGCGCGATCTTCACCCCGCCGATACTGAGCACCTGCAGGAGCTTGACCGCCGTGGGCCGGTCGTGCTGGTCGGCCGGGACCACGATGGCGTAGGGGCTGCCCGCCTCTCCCCGCTCTACCGTGCGCCGGTTGACGGCCTGGATCCCCTCCAGCAGGTTAGCCCGCATGTCGGCGGCCGCATCCAGCAGGGCGAAGGTGAAGATCAGCTCGTAGTCCACGATGTCGCGCAGCCGCCAGGTGCCCCCCGGCCAGGGAACCAGGTAGTTGGTGGTGGCCGGCACGTCGTGCTTCGGGTTCTCCACCGGGGAGGCCAGGTTGGCGCTGGCCATCTCGGTGAGCATGCCGACCATGTTGTGCCACCAGCCGGTCCAGGCCATCGCCCCCTGCCACCAGTAGGTGTACGACTGGCCGTAGACCACGCCCGGCTTGCCGGCCGTATCCAGCGCCTGCCCCTGCACGAAGCCGAGCAGTCCGGCGGTGCGGTAGATCCAGGGGTCCACGTTCGGGTTGGGGGGACCGGCGGCCGGCATCACGAACAGGCGCGCCCCCCGGTTGCCCATCTGGTGCTCGTCCAGCCAGATGAGCGGGAACCAGTCGTGGTAGAGCACCCGGCTGAGCAGCCGGGTCTCCGCCAGCGCGTTCATATAAGCGTCCCGGTTGTCGTCATGCCCGGCGTACGGGTGGTACAACCAGGGCATCCCGCTCCCCTGGTACTCGGTGCCGAAGGTCTGGTTGTGCCAGTCGGTCACCATGGCCTGCCCGTCCGGGTTGAGGCTGGGGAAGATCAGGGTCACCGTGTTCTCCAGGATGTTCCGGATATAGGGGCTCTCCTCGGTGGCCAGCCGGTGGACCGCCTCCAGGACCATCTGCGAGGAGCCGATCTCGGTGGAGTGGATGTTCAGGGTGATGCAGACGACCGTTTTCCCCTCGGTGACCAGACGCTGGGCCTCCGCTTCGGTGGCCACGCTCTTCGGGTCGTAGAGCCGGCGGCTGATCCCCTTGATCCGCTCCAGATCCCGCATATTGGCCTCACTGGTCACCACCACCATGATGAAGTCACGCCCCTGGGTGGTCGGCCCCAGCACCTCCACCTTGACCCGTTCACTGGCCTGGTCGGCCAGCTTCATGTAAGCGAGGATCTGGTCCCAGCCGGCCAGCTTGTCATCGCTCCCGACCCTGAAGCCGAGGAAGGCCTCGGGAGTGGGGAGCTGCTGGGCGCGGGTGGACAGGGGGGCGAGCAGCAGGACGGCCAGGACGAGGAGGCCACGGGTCCGGTTTCGGGCGGCGGACATGAAGACCACTCCTGTGACGGGGTTACGGGAAGGGTGCCGGAGCGAGTCTACCGGCCCCGACCGGGAGCGTGCAAGCCGGCCCGGGGAGGGGTGGGATCGTCTCGATGGTTGACGGTGGCGCTCCGGGGACGGGATGATATCCTCTCCCGATCGAAGCCGGAAGAGGTGCCAATTGCTCCCTTGCCGTCGCCTGCTTCTCCTGCTGCCGCTCCTGCTGTCGGCCGGGGTGAACGCCCCTGTCGACCCCTACCCGCGACAGCCGGACGTGGATGTACAGCACTACCTCTTCCGGCTCGAGCTGCAGGATGCGGACGACCGAATCGAGGGGGTGGCCGAGTTGACCGTACGGTTCACCGCGGCCGGGCGGAGCTCCTTCGACCTCGACCTGGCCGGCGTCACGCCCGAGCGGGAGGGGAAAGGGATGGTCGTGCAGACGGTGGAGCGGCTCGCCGGTGAGCGCACCACTCCGCTGACTTGGCGGCACGAGGGGGACCGGCTTACTCTCACGCTCGACCCACCGACCAATTCCGGCGAGCAGCGCCGCTTCCGGATCGTCTACGGTGGAGTTCCCGCTGACGGACTGATCATCGGTCGGAACCGGTATGGGGAACGCACCTTCTTCGGCGACAACTGGCCCGACCGGGCCCATCACTGGCTGCCCACCATCGACCACCTCACCGACAAAGCCACCTGCGAGTTCGTGGTGACCGCCCCCGCCGCCTACCGGGTGATCGGCAGCGGAGCGCTGGTCGAGGAGACCGACCTGGGGGAAGGGCGCCGGCGGACCCACTGGCGTTCCGGGGTTCCCCTGGCCACCAAGGTGATGGTGATCGGAGCGGCCCGCTTCGCCGTCCAGGAACTGGGTACGGTCGCCGGCGTGCCCCTTGCGACCTGGGTCTACGAACCCGACCGGGAGGCCGGTTTCCGGGACTACGCCGTGGCCGCCCGGATCCTCCCCTTCTATGTGGCGACGATCGGACCCTTTCCCTACGAGAAACTGGCCAACGTGCAGTCCACCACCCGCTACGGCGGGATGGAGAACGCCGGGAACATCTTCTACAGCGAGCGGGCGCGGGGGGATCTGGAGGGACTGATCGCTCACGAGATGGCCCACCAATGGTTCGGGGACTCGGTGACCGAGGGGGACTGGTGGCACATCTGGCTGAGCGAGGGCTTCGCCACCTACCTGACCGAGCTCTATCTGGAATCCGCCTACGGCCCGGAACGATTGGCCGTCGACATGGCCCGGGACCGCCGGCGGGTAGTCGGCTACTACCGGCGGAATCCCACCGCCCCGGTGATCGACACCACCATCACCGACCTGAACCGGCTCCTGAGCACGAACAGCTACCAGAAGGGTTCCTGGTTCCTCCACATGCTGCGCACTACCGTGGGGGAAGGCCCCTTCCGGGAGGGATTGCGGACCTACTATGCCCGCTTCCGGGACGGCAATGCGCTCACCGACGACTTCCGCCGGGTCATGGAGGAGGTCTCCGGGCAGGATCTGGGCGGCTTTTTCGAGGAGTGGCTCTACCGGCCGGGGCATCCGGTGCTGGAGGCGGGCTGGACGCCCGGCTTCCGGGCCGGGGAGATCCGGCTGGAAGTGGTCCAGACCCAGCCGGGAGCGCCCTTCACCTTCCCCCTCGAGGTGGGGGTCTGGAGCGGAGGGGCGAGCGAACCCCATCTCGAGCGTTTCGAGGTGGATGAGGGGCGGGAGGCGTTCCGGTTCACGATCCCGGCCCCGCCCGATTCGCTTGTTCTCGATCCCCGGGTGCGGCTGCTCATGGAAGGACGGGTGGTTCCCCCCGCCTGATCAGGGCCGGATGCGGTGGACCGCCCCCGGGGTGTGGTAGTGGATGTTCGGCCAGCCCAGCCAGGCCTCGGCCTGGGCGTCCCAGATCCCGATCCAGTCCCCCGGGGCCGGTGAGGTGGCCGTTCCGTCCCCGTTGGTGTCCCCCTTACGGGTATCGTCCCGGTAGGAAGTGAAGGCCACCCCCGTACCCTGACCGTTCACCAGGACACCCGCCCCCGGATCCAGCACCAGTTCACTCCCAGGCAGGAACTTGATGACCACCCCGTCGGCCAGCGTCAGAGATCCACCGGCGCCGATCCGCCAGTCCGGGTCGTCGATCACGAAGGGGACCTCACTCTCCCCCCAGTTGCGGGGAGTGCTCACCGTGCCGGTGCGGACGAAGACCCCGTTGCGGGTGTTCACATCGAGCAGGTCGGAGGTCGGGAAGAGGTTGGAGTCGTCGAGGTCCAACCCGTCATGGATCGAGAGGGGAATGTCGTTGGCCCAGAACCGGTTCCCGGTCAGGACCGTCCCGCCCAGCGCGTCCGAGGCGTCGAGGGCACCGTAGTAGTAACTCCCCGCCTTCCCCCCGGTGTTATGGACGAACCAGCAGTCCGTCACGCTGGCCTGGGCGGAATAGAGTTCCAGGGTGTTCCGGTAGGCGCCTCCCCCGCCATAGTAGAAGCGGCAGTTGTCGAAGACCGAGCCCGACCGCCCGTTCAGGCCGATCCGCTCCCAATCCCCCGGCGCGGGTGTCGAGGCCGCCTCGTCCCCGTTGCTGTCCCCGCCGTATCCATCGTCGCGGAGCGAGGTAAATACGATCGGTTCTTCAGGAGTCCCATCGGCCAGGATCGTCCCGCCGCTCTCCAGGGTGAGCTTGGGACCCTCCGGGGTGAACTTGACGACCGTTCCCGGTTCGATGGTCAACACCGCACTCACCCGCAGGTCCCACTTCCGGATGACATAGACATGGGCGGGCGACCAGACGGTATCGGAGGTGATGTCGGCGGTGACCTCCACCCGGGCGCCTTCCTCCCCGGGACCGGTGGGGGAGACCTCACAGGCGGTGAGGAGCAGGGTGGTCGCCAGGCCGATACTGAGGAGCGGAGTTCGACTCGACATGGGGGCTCCCGGGATCAGTGGGGCAGGTCGACCGGGATGGTCGCCGTGCGCAGGGTGAAGGCACCGAAATACCCGAGCGCGCCTCCGCTCAGGTTGCTGTTGGGATTGGCCGGAGTCGGACGGAATACGTCCGGTTCTTCGGTGGGCACCGCGTTGTAGAGGGTGTCGAAGTAGTCGAAGAGGGCCCGGTCGATGCTGAGCAGTTGGACCTGGAGGGTCCCCGTCGAACCGTAGGTGTCGGTATCGATCCGATATCGGAAGTCGATGGGGTTCCCGTCCGTGAGGGTGTCGTCGAAGACGATGATATCGGGTATCGGCACCCCGTCGAAGGAGACCCGGATGCGTCCCTGGTTCTCGACCCCTGGAGGGTCATGGAAATGGATGTGCAGGAACTGGTCCTCGTCGACTGAGAGCGAGTCGATCTCCAGGGCCTGGGGCATGAACGAGCTCGCCGTGTAGGTCCGTCCCTCACAGAGCACCGTCAGATGGTAGGTGCGTTCGGGCAGCCCCGGGAAGGTGTCGGTCGTGTAGGAACCCGGAGCGGTCTCGATCAGGGAGACGGAGCGGCCGGTATCGTCGGAGAGGGTCACCTCGGCCGCCGAGACCGTGGGGCTGGGGCCGCCGGTGAAGTAATCGACGGTCCGGCTGAGGCGCACGATCTGGGTCGCTGAGCTGTCCGTCACGGTACCCTCGATGACCAGTCGCGGGGCGGTGCCCTCGAGCTGGTAGGTGATGACGTCCTCGCAGGCGGTCACCGCCAGCAGGAGTGTGATCAGGACCCCCATCGGGCCGATCGGTCCGACCCGTACCCGACAGTGGGTGGAGGCGGGGCTGCTGTCCGTGCCGTTCATCGGCTC
Source organism: uncultured Gemmatimonadota bacterium (assembly GCA_964519015.1). Classification (GTDB taxonomy): domain Bacteria; phylum Blakebacterota; class Blakebacteria; order Blakebacterales; family CAYUVJ01; genus CAZFHZ01. Next base: position 16,083 of record CAZFHZ010000060.1, read on the forward strand.
ACCAGGAGAAGGAGAAGGTCACGGAGGGGAAGAAGGAGAAGAGGGAGAGACGCACCGCCTCCATGCGGGTCGGATCGTCCTCCTGTTCCCGGAAGTAGATCGAATAGGCGTTGCGACGGCCGTAGGCGTTGTAGAGGGAGGCCGTCACATCTCCTTCCAGCCGCCCCTTGTGGTATAACCGCCGGGTCACACCGAGGTCGAGACGGTGGTAGGACGGCATGCGGTAGCCGTTCCGGTCGGTGTAGAGATCGACCGTCTGGCCATCGATCCGGTAGCGACCGCTGGGGAAGGTGACCGCTTCACCGGTGGCGAACACCCAGGTGAGGGAGAAAGTCGTTCCCTCGTTCAGCCGGTAGCTGGCGACCGTGGAGAGGTCGTGGGTCCGGTCGTGACGGGGGGAGAAGGGGGCGCCACCGTTCAGGGCCTCGAACCGGCGCCGGGTCCGGGACCAGGTGTAGCCGATCCATCCGGTGAGCCGGCCGGTCCGCTTGCGGAGCAGGAGTTCGAGACCGTACGACCACCCCCGTCCGAAGACCAGTTCGGCCTCCGCGTGCTCGTTGAGCAGGATCCAGGCCCCGTTCTTGTAGTCGACCTGGTTGGCCAGGTCCTTGTAGTAGACCTCCACCGAGGCCTCGTAGCGACCGGCGGCGAAGTCCCGGTACCAGCCGGCCGAGACCTGGTCGGAGATGCCCGGCCGCACGATGGTCGAACAGGGCTGCCAGGTGTCGAAGGGCGTGGAGGCGGCGGTGTTGGAGAGCAGATGAAGGTATTGCCGGTTCCGGGCATAGGCGAGTTTCAGCGAACTCGCCTCGTCCAGGAGATACTGCAGGACGAGCCTCGGTTCCGGCCCATGGTAGGTCCTCATGCGCTCCCCCCGCCGGTAGGTGCGCTCAGCGGTCACGTCCCCCGCCTCGTCGTAGGAGTAGACCGTGCCCGGCCCGAGGGCGCTGAAGAAAGAGTAGCGCAGGCCCGTGGTCAGGTTGAGGCGCAGGCTCGCCTGCCATTCATGGGAGAGATACAGGGCGTTCTCGAGGGCGTGGCGGGGCGGGATCTCGAGGTGGTTGAACATCCCCGCCCCCCCCACCTCGATCCGGCCCGGGTAGAAGGTGTGCCGGATGCCGGCGGCGCCGAACTTGAGGGTCCGGCCGGGGCTGAGGTAGTACTCGAAATCCGCTTTCAGGTCCAAGTCACGGATACCGGAACGGACCGTGACGTTGTCACCGCTGGCCGTCACACCGAAGGCATAGTCGAAGTCGCTGTAGATGAATGAGGTGTTCAGGAAGAGCCGACTGTTGAAGAGATGGTTCCAGCGCAGCGTGGTCGTGCGGTTCCCCCAGTCGAGACCGAACTCCTCCTGGAACCGGAGCATGTCGCGACCGGCATAGCCCGACAGGAAGAGCCGGTCGCGCTCCCCCAGGCGGTGGTTCACCTTGATGTTCCAGTCGTAGAAGTAGAGAGCGGTGTTCCGGATGTCCTCATCGGAGGAGAGTTTCAGGAAGAGGTCGGCGTAGGTGCGCCGGCCCGAGAGCATGAAGGAGCTGCGGTCGCGCACGAGCGGGCCTTCCAGGGTGAGGTGGGAGGCCACCAGCCCGATCCCCCCCGAAGCGGCGAAGCGCTTCTGGTTCCCCTCCTTCATGCGGATATCCAGCACCGAGGAGAGGCGGCCGCCGTACTCGGCGCCGGGCGCACCCTTGATCAGCTTCAGGTCGTTGATGGCGTCCGAGTTGAAGACGGAGAAAAAGCCCAGCAGATGGGAGGGGCTGTAGACCGGCGCCTCATCGAGCAGGATGAGGTTCTGATCCTGCCCGCCCCCCCGGACATGGAAGCCGGTGCTCCCCTCCACCGCCGTGCCGACGCCGGGCAGCAGCTGGATGGTCTTGAGGATGTCCCCCTCCCCGAAGAGCACCGGAACGGTCTCGGTGAAGCGTGGGTTCAGACGCACGGTCCCGACTTCGGAGGAACGTACGTTCCCGGCTCCTTCGCGTGCGGCCGTCACGACCACCGGGGTCATGACCATGACCTCGCGCTCCAGTTCCACGTTCCGGACCACGTCGGCCCGCAGATCGACCGTCGAATCGATCGTCGTGTAGCCCAGGTAGCTGAAGCGGATCAGGTGCCGGCCGGCGGGGAGGGTGAGGGCGTAGTAGCCGTACGCGTTGCTGATCGTGCCGGTCTGGAGGTCGGGGACCATGATGTTGGCCAGGATGAGCGCTTCACCGGTGGCCGCATCCCGGATGTGGCCGCTGAGCGTGAACCGCTGCGGATCCTGGGCTTCCGCTCCCCGGGTGAGGCCGAGCAGGACGATGAGCAAAATTGCGCGGAGGAGTGGGATACGCGGTTCGAGTCCCTTCATACCCGTGGTCCTCAGCGTTTCGTCCGTCCCCGGAACTTCTCGAGGTCGCGGCGTTCCTTCTTGGTGGGCCGGCCGGTGGTCGTCACCCGGGCCCAGGGGTCGTTCTTCATCCGGAGCGCGAGCGCCTCGCGGGCCTTCCGGGATTCCTCGCTCTCCCGGTAGAGCCGGGCGGCTTCGGCGGCCGGCCCGCGCCTCTCGGAGAGGGCCAGCACCTCGAGCTGGTAGGTGTAGGGACCTTTGCGCACCCGCACCCGATCCCCGATGCGGACCGTCCGGGCGGGCTTGGCCCGCAGCCCGTTGAGCTGCACCTTGCCGCCGTCGACCGCCTCGCCGGCCTGGGTCCGCGTCTTGTAGAGACGGGCCGTCCAGAGCCAGCGGTCGATGCGCATACCCGTGATGCCGGTCGTCTCATCCACGATGACCCAATATACTGCACCTCCATGATGGAGCCGGAACCGATCACCCCGGAGACGGCCGGGGGGCCCGAACCCCGGGCGGCGACCGAGCGGGTGGACGAGCGGGACACCATGTTCGCCCGGATGGCCCGCCGGCCCGGCACGCCTGCTTATCATGAATACTACGGCCGCCGGCCGGAGTTGATGCGCGGCGATGACCGGATCCGGGCGATGACCCCTCTGCTGGCCCCGGGAGCCCGGCACTACGATCCCCTCCTCTCGGCCGAGGCCGACCGGCTCTTCACCGATATCGAACACCTGGAACCCGACCGGGCCTTGGTCTCAGAGTGGATGGAGCGGCTGCAGTCCTCCCCCGACCGTGACCGGACGGTCCGCGAACTCCCCCTGGCCCTCGGGGCGGTGGCGGCCGGGGTCGCCCCCCTCGATGAAGATTGGATCTACACCCATAAGGGACGGCTCGACACCGATTACGGACGGCCGGTCACCCTCGACCACCCTCGCGCGCTCGTCTTCCTGGTCGAGATGGACCATCGGGCCATGCAGCAGGCCCCGCGGGCCCGGGCGATCGTGGAATCCGCACGTCAGTATCATCGGGCGGCTCAGATCGCCTTCACCGTCACCGCCGTGCTGCGTTCCCTGGACGCTGGAGCGAGACCCCACTACGACGCCCATTACGATGTGATCCTGCCTCCCTTGGCGGTGGCCGCCGGGCTGGGGGAACTGGGACGGAACAACATCCTGGTGGCCGACCGTTTCGGCAGCCGGGTCCGGATCGGGGCGGTGACCACCCACCTGCCGCTGCAGCTCGACGGGCCGGTCGACCTGGGGGTCCGGCGCTTCTGCGGGGTCTGCCGGAAGTGCGCTGAGAACTGTCCCTCCGGCGCCCTCTCGCTGGATGGGCCGGTGCGAGTGCGGGGCGTGTCGAAATGGCCGACCCACGTCGAGCGCTGCTACGCTTTCTGGCGCGCGGTCGGGACGGACTGCGGTATCTGCATGGCCTGCTGCCCCTTCTCCCACCGCGACAACGCCTTCCACAACCTGATACGCTGGGTGGTGCG
>CAZFHZ010000061.1:0-19831 GCA_964519015.1 uncultured Gemmatimonadota bacterium
CATAGCCGCCTACTCGTAGCGGAGCGCCTCGATCGGGTCGAGGCGGGCGGCCTTGGCCGCCGGGTAGAGACCGAAGAAGAGCCCCACCGCCGAACTGAAACCCAGCCCGAGCAGGATGGCCCAGAGGGGAGCGGCGGCCGGGAGTATCGTCAGGGCGGAGATGGCGAAGGCGATCCCCAGGCCAAGCCCGATGCCGATCACGCCCCCTACCCCGCTGACCACGACCGATTCCACCAGGAACTGGTAGAGGATGTCCCGGCGCTTGGCCCCCACGCTCTTCCGGATGCCGATCTCACGCGTGCGCTCGGTCACCGAGACCAGCATGATGTTCATGATGCCGATCCCCCCCACCAGCAGGGAGAGCGCCGCCACCCCGATCAGGACGGCGGCCAGCCCCCGGGTGAGGTTGCGGAAGATCTCCAGCAGCATCTCCTGGCGGTTGACTGCGAAATCATCCTCCTCCCCGGGCGGTACCCTGCGCAGGCGCCTCATGATCCCGCGCGCCTCGTCGGCCACCAGGTCGATCGAGGCCTCGTCGGGGGCCAGCAGGGAGATCTGGAGGGAACGGCGTCCTCCCCACAGTTTCATCAGCGTCTGCAGCGGGATCACCACCCGCGTGTCCTGGTCCTGGCCGAGCATCGAGCCCTGCTCGGGGAGCACCCCGATCACGGTGAAGGGCTGCCCGCCGATACGCACGCGTTGTCCGAGCGGGTCGCGCCCTTCGAAGAGGTTGCGCCACACCCCGTGCCCGATGACGGCGACCGGCCGGCGCTCCCGGTCCTCGTTGTCGGTGAAGAAGCGCCCCACCAGGGGATCGAGGGCGTGGACGACCCGCCCCTGTACGTTGTGCCCCTCGATCGGGATCTCGGAGGTGGTGCGTTCCCGCCACTTGACCGCCAGGGAGGAACCTGAGGAGTAGGAGACCGCTTCGGGGAGGGTGAGGGTGGCGGCCAGCGCCTGCGCCTGCTCCAGGGTGATATCCTTCCGGTTACGGTAGCGCCAGAAGTCCCCGGTGATGATCCAGGGGAACTTGCCGATGTAGATGACCCGGGTGCCCAGGCTGGAAACCGACTGGGCGAAGGTGCGGTCGAGCCCCTGGATGAGACTGACGATGGCGATCACGGCGGTGACCCCGACCACGATACCCACCGTGGTCAGGATGCTGCGCAACATGTTGGCGTGCAGGGCCCGGAAGGCCGCGAACATGCTCTCCCGCAGCTCGATGAGCAGGCGGGGTATCCTCATCGGCACCACCGTCCCGAAGCGTGCGGGTGGCCGGAGGGGGGGCTCAGCGCTGGAACATCCCCCGGGTCACCGAAGCATGGTTGGCCGTCCGGCGCGTACTGACCCCCTGGTCGGTATGGATCTTGCCGTCGAGGATACGCACGATCCGGTTGGCGTGCTCCGCGATGTACTCCTCGTGGGTCACCAGGATGATCGTGTTCCCGGTCTCGAAGAGCTCCTCGAAGATGGCCATGATCTCCTCGCCGGTCTGGGTGTCGAGGTTCCCGGTGGGTTCGTCGGCCAGGATGATCGAGGGGCGGTTGACCAGGGCACGGGCTATAGCCACCCGCTGCCGCTGGCCGCCGGAGAGCTCGTTGGGACGATGGTCCATGCGGTCCCCCAGGCCCACCGCGCTGAGGGCCTCGCGGGCGCGGTTGTGCCGGTCGGCGGCCGGGGTGCCGCCGTAGATCAGGGGGAGCTCCACGTTGTGGAGAGCGTCGGCCCGGGGGAGCAGGTTGAAGGTCTGGAAGACGAAGCCGATCTTCTGGTTGCGGATCTCGGCCAGCTCGTCGTCGGTCATGCTCTGCACCGAGAGCCCTTCGAAGTCGTAGGCGCCGTCAGTGGGGGTGTCGAGGCAGCCGATCAGGTTCATGAGCGTGGACTTGCCCGAACCGGAAGGCCCCATGATGGCCACATATTCGTTCGGGTAGATGGCCAGGTCGACTCCCCGCAGGGCGCGCACGACCTGGGTACCCATGACGTACTCCTTGGTGATCTCCTTGAGCTGGATGACGGGCATGCGGTCGGCCATCGGTCCCCCCGGTTCTGATCGTCCGCTCATCGGCCGTCGGCGCTTCCGGCGTCCTCGAGCAACGTCTCCTTTACGTTCACCCGCTCCTCGTCCTTCAGGGTGCGGCTGAGCACCCGGAACGGCCCGGTCACCACCTGCTCCCCTTCGCTCAGACCCTCCAGGATCTCGATGGTGGTGGTGCTCGAGATCCCCGTGCGGACGCAGCGGAGCTGGGCCGTCCCCTCCCCGGAGACCACGAATACGACCTCCAGCCAGCGCTCCTGCTCCTTCTGGCCGGCGGCGCGTTCGGCCTCGGGTGGTGCGGTCTCCAGGAAGTTGGACACCGCCGGGAGCTCCTTGATGTCGTCCAACTTGCGGGCGGTGACCGCCTGGATGGGCACCCGCACGACCCCATCGTGGGTCTCGGTGATGATGTCCACGGCCGCCGACATGCCGGGCCGGATCTGGACCTGGGAGGTCTCCAGCTCGATCTTGACCGCGAAGTTGGTCACTTCCATCTGGGTCCCCCGCCCCAGGGTGGTCCCCGAGTTGGCGATCTCGGTGACCCGTCCCTTGAGGATACGGCCGGGGAAGGCGTCCACCTCCACCTCGGCCACCTGCCCCACCCTAACCTGCACGACGTCGGTCTCGTCGACGTCCACCTGGACCTCCATCCGGCTCAGATCGGAGACCGCCATCATGACCGTCCCCAGGGACATCTGGGTGCCCAGGACCATCTCCCCTTCCTCGACCGTGAGGGCGGTCACCGTACCCGCCATCGGAGCGGTGATGCGCGTGCGGGAGAGGTCGTCCTGAGCCTGCTCGAGCTGCGCCTGGGCCGAGGCGACCTGGGCCTGGGCGGAGCGCACCCGGGCCTGGGCCCCGTCGTAGTTGTTCCGGGCATCGCGCAGGAGTTTGTCGGCGCCCAAGTTCCGCTCGGCCAGGGCCTGCTGCTCCTTCAGGGCGTCGTCGGCCTGTCGCAGTGCCGCCTCGGCCCCCTGGGCGCTCGCTTCCTGGCTGCGCAGGGTGGCCTCGGCCCCCTCGACCCGGGCCTGGTAGAGGGTCCGGTCGAGTTCCACCAGGAGTGCGCCCTTACCCACCTGGTCCCCCTCGTGGACGGCCAGACGGGCGATCCGGGCGCTCACCAGGCTGCTCACCTTCACCTCGGTCACCGGGTAGACCTTACCGGAGGCGGAGACGGAGGCCACGACGGTGCCCCGTTCCGCCCCCTCGGCGGTCACGTCGACACCCCCCTGCCCGAGGCCGAGGTTGGCCACCACCAGAACGATCACCACCAGGACGGCGAGGAGGATCAGTAGCTTCTTCTTCACGTCATGCTCCTAGTGTCCCGAGTTAACGGGCTGGGGAAGGCTGCAGCTCCCCCACCGCGAAATCGAGGGCAGCCCGGGCCACCTGTAAGTTAAACAGCGCCTGGACTTCCTGGTAGCGGGCGTTGACCTGGTCGAGCTGGCTGGCGTTCACCTCCAGCAGGGTGCATGAGCTCAGCCGGTAGAGCTCCTCGGAAAGGCGGAGCGCCTCACCGGCCAGCCGGACCGCCTGCCGGGCGGTCTCCAGACTCTGCCGGGACTCCTCCAGATCGAGCACCGCCCGGTAAACGTCCCGCTCCACGCTCTGGAGGGCGGCCCCCCGGTCCTGCCGGGCCCCTTCCAGGGCCAACCGGGCCCGGGCGGTGTTCAACCGGGTGCGCAGACCGTCGAAGACCGGCATGGAGAGGCTCACCCCCACGCTCCAGGTGTAGTCCCTGGAGAAGGCGTCGCCGATGTCGAGGTAGTCATCCCCGCGCCAGGAGTAGTTGCCCGACAGGCTCACGCTCGGCCAGCGTCCGGCAGCAGCGGCTTCGATCCCGGAGAGGGCCGAACTCACCCCCAAGTCGGCCTGGCGCAGGAGGGGATGGGAGGCCGCCGCCCGCTCGAGGGCCTCCGGGAGGGTGATCTCCTCCCCCTGCGGTTCCAGTTCGTCCACCACCTTCAGCGGGTCGGTGACGGGATGCCCGATCAGGTAGTTCAGCTCGGCCCGGGAACGGCCGGTGTTGTTGGTGGCCGCGATCATCCGCTGGCGGGCCTGGGCCAGCGCGCTCTCCTGCCGGAGCACGTCCACCTCGGCGCGGCTGCCGATCTGCCGCAGGGTCCGCACCTGTTCGAGCAGCCCTTCGTTGTAGGCCAGGTCGGCGGACGCCACTTCCTGGTTCCGTTCGGCCCGCAGCAGGATGAAATAGGCCTGGTAGACCTGGAGGATGAGCTGCTGGCGGCTCAGGTCGGCGGCCGAGGCGGCCGTGGCCTCGGTGGCCAGCGCCTGGGCGTAGAGGGCGCTGACGGAGCGGTTGAAGAGCGACTGGCTGATGTTCAGTCCGGTGTAGTAGCTCATGGTGGTGATGGCGGTGGCGCTCCCCTCCACGATCTGGTTGGTGGCGGGATTGAGCAGCCGCTGGGGGGAGACGCTGGTGTAGCGGGAGAATCCCCCGCCCACCCCCACCGTGGGGAGGAGCTGGGAGCCCGCCTGCCGGACCTGGATCCGGCTCTGGGCCAGATCGCGTTCGGCCCGCTGGATGGTCGGATGTCGCTCCAGGGCCAGCCCGACACAGGCGGCCAGGTCGAGCTGCTCCTGGGCGTCCGCGGCGACCGGGAGGGCGGTCAGCAGCAGCACCGTCCCGATGAGGGCCCGTGACCGGATCGTGCGTATGGACATGCTCATCCCCTCCTTCAAGCTCCGATACCCCCGAAGAGGGCGGCCAGGCCGACCGAGCCCAGCAGCCAGACGAGGTAGAACGCGATCACCAGTGCCGCGGCCTTCCCCGTCTTCCACTTATAGGCGGCCGCCACTCCGAGGATGGTCAGTCCCACCATCCAGAGGGTGAAGACGTCGCTGAGGCCTCCCAGCAGCAGACCGGCCGGCCGGCGCCACTGCTCCACCGGTAGCAGCACCTGCAGACTGGTGGCCACATACATCGAATGCTTAGCCAGCATGAGCGGCACCGTGAGGACCGCTTTGGCCAGGCCGACCAACTGGACATGGCAGTTCACCGCCCAGAGGGTCCGGAAATCGGATTCTCCCCCCAGCAGGAAGTTGCCCCCGAAGAGGAGGAGAGCGGTCGTGATCAGGAGCGCCAGCACGGTCCCGATCAGTACGGCCCCGCCCATGATGAGGCGGCCGAGCCCCCCTTCCATGAAACGCATCCCCCGGATGGCCTGGTCGGCCTGTTCCGGGCTCAGGCGCGGATTCTGCAGCGCCGCATCGTGCTGCATCTGCACGATCAGCGGATGGATGGCCTGGGAGGTCCCCAGCCCGACCGCCAGCACGATCAGGAAGGCGGCCAGCCAGTTCGGGCGGTGGACCAGATCGCGGAAGGCCAGCCCGGGCGAGGTGAAGACGGCGATCAGGCGTCCCGTGGGACTCAGGGGAGTCTCGCGTTCCTCCCCTCCTGCGGATGGATCGGGCGGGATGGGTCCGGTCATCGGTCTGGCTCCGGTTAGTGAGGACTCTCCTGGTGTCCCGGGACATTTATCGTACGCGGCGGGCGGGGAACGGTTTCAGCCCGCCGGGAGGGCGTGTGAAAAAGGGTGTCGGCCCCCGGCCGGCACCCCGCCTGTCACCGGCGCTGTCCGGCCCGGTTCAGGGCTTGATTTCCTTGAGCGAGAAATCCATCCGCTGCCCCATCTGCACCTTGATCGCCCGGTCGCGCTGCTTGGCCGGTTTGAACTTCCACTGCAGGATCGCCTTGATGGCCGCGGCCTCGAAGATCCCCGTCGGCTGGGCCAGGACCACCTGGGCATCGATGACGTTCCCCTCCTCGTCGACCACGATCTGCAGGTGGACGCATCCCTCCACGCCGGCCTTGCGGGCGATGGGGGGGTATTCCGGGGTCACCATCTTGATCAGCTGGGGGGCTTCCTCCCAGGCCATGAAGATGGGGGAGTCCTCCTTGCGCTGCCGGGCCCCGGGCGGGGGGGGCGGCGGAGGAGGCGGGGCGTCCAGGTCGAGCTCGGTGTCCATGATCGTCACGTCCTCGGGGATATCCTCCGATTCGGTGGCGATCGGGATCTGTGGCCGCTGCGGCGGCGGTGGCTTCTTCAACTGGACCGTCTCGGGGATCTCCTCGAGCTCGATGGCCTCGAAGGAGTGGTCGATCTCGACCGCCCGGACCTCGAACGACCGGTAGGTCAGGAAGGTCATCGTGATCAGACCGAGGCTGAGGGCGAGCGACTGGTCGAAGACGCTCTTCGACTTCTCCTTCAGGTCGAATCTCGGGTTACGCCAGCCGGCCGCCATCCGGGCATCCTCCCCTGATCACAGGTGTGCTCCCGGAGGTGTCCTCAGCGTGTCTTCATCGTCGCGAAGTTGACGTTGAGGGCATCGATCTCCCGCAGCTGGCGCATGGCATCGGCCATCTGTCCGTATGAGACCCGCTTATCCCCCACGATGGAGACCGTCAGGTTCTTCCCGTTGTTGCGGGCGTTGGCCAGCTTCGGATAAATCACGATCTGGATTTCGTTCATCGTGACGTCGTAGTCATCGATGTTCATCTGGCCCTGATCACTGATCCAGAGGTGGGTCGTCCAGCGCTTGTCCTCGAGCCGCTCGGTCTCATCGGCCACCGGACGCTGGATCCCCGCGATCCCCCGGTAGGTGACGAACACGGTGGTGACCATGAAGAAGATCATGAGCAGGAACACGATGTCCGCCATGGAGGCGGTCGGGATGTTCGGCTCGATCCGTTCGGTGCGTTCGATCTTGGGCATGGGCGATCAGTCCGGTTCCGCGAGCGAGATCTTGTTCGCTCCCGATGCTTTGATCTCGTCCAGGACCTGGATGAAGTCGTCGTAGCGGGTCTCCCGGTCGGTCTTGAGCGAGACGATCAGAAGCGGGTTCTCCCGCAGCCTTCGCCCGACCTCGGGACGGACCTGCTGGAGCGAGACGATCTCGTCGGCGAGCAGGATCTCCCCGGCCGCGTTGACCCAGATGTTGCAGATGTTCTTCGCCCGGACCTGGACCTTCTCTGCTTCCTCCTGGATGGGCGGGAGCGTCAGTCCCAATCCCATCTCCTGGTTAAAGGAGGTGGCCACCAGGAAGAAGATGAGCAGCAGGAAGACGATGTCCGCCATAGAGCCGGTAGGAATCTCCGGCTTGGCGTGCTGCTTCCTTTTCTTGGGCATAACCCGACCCTCCTAGGCGGTCTTCTCCATCTCCAGCTCGATCAGGAAGTCGATCAGATCGTTGGCGCTCTCTTCCATGTCGATGATGAGACGGTCGATCCGGGAGATGAAGTAGTTGTGGAAGGCCTGGATCGGGATGGCGATGGTCAAACCCGCGGCGGTCGTAATGAGCGCCTCGGAGATGTCGGCACCGACGATCGAGGGGTTGATGTCCCCGGCCTCGGCGATGGCTGCGAAGGCGCCGATCATACCGGAGACCGTTCCGAGGAAGCCGAGCAGCGGGGCGACGTTGGTGACGGTGGCGAGCCAGATGAGACCCTTCTCCAGGAAGGACATCTCGATCGTGCCGGCGTTCTCGATAGCTTTCTCCACGTGCTCCAGGCCGCGGTCCACCCGCATCAGGCCGGCGTGGAAGATCGCCGCCACCGGGCCACGCGTGTTGGCGCAGATCTCCTGGGCCGCCGTGATACCCTCCTCACGGAGCGCGATCTTGATCTGCTGCAGGAACTTCCGCGTGTTGATGCTGGCACGGCCGAGTGCCCACATCCGTTCCAGGCTGAATGCCACCCCGATGATGAGCGAGAGGAGCAGCGGGTACATGAACGGTCCGCCGTCAAGGAACAGTTGGTACATCTGCGGATCCTCCTAGAGAGTTCGACGACCTCGGACGTAACCCTCTGATGCGGTGGTGTGCGGCCCGCCGCCGATATCGGTGCGACGGTATACCCGGTTCGAGCAGCCTCAAGTAACGTCCACCCCCCGGGGGTGTCAAGGCGCTGATCCCCACCCCGGCCCTCACCGGGCGGTTGCCCGGCGGGTCTTGGATGCGTACCATCGGTGGGACCTCCGACACCCCCCTTCCTTCAAGGAGGAGACGCACGTGCCACGCATTCGTTTGGGGCTTTCGGCCCTCGCGATCGTCCTGCTCCCGACCGTCGTCCCGGCCCAGACCGGCGGCCAGATGGAAGTGGAGCGGGCCATCGACGGTGACCACCTGGCCGGCCGCTACCAGGCCGCCCTCGCCCTGATCGGGCGGGAACTGATAAGGAACCCCCGCGACTACGGGATGCTCTGGCGGAAAGCAGAGAACCTGACCGACTGGGCGCGCGTATCCCCCAAGGAGGAGCAGGAGGCCCGCTACGGGGAGGCGGCGGCGGCGGCCCGGCTGGCGGTGGAGGTCCGCGGGACGGACGCGGAAGGATGGTTCCAGCTGGGCAAGGCGCAGGGGCGGCTGGCCCTCTTCCGGGGTGGCAAAAAGAAGGTGGAGATGTCGCGGGAGGTGAAGGACGAGTTCGAAAAAGCACTCGCGATCAATCCCGACCACCCGGGCGCGCTGCACGGACTGGCCCGCTGGCACCGCGAGGTGGCCAACCTCCCCTGGATACTCAAGACGGCCGCCAAGATCATCTACGGCGGACTCCCCCCCGCCTCGAACGAGCAGGCGATCGAACTCTTCCGGAAGGCGATCACGCTGGAACCGGACAACATCGTCCACCACCTGGAACTGGGTAAGACGCTGCTGGAGGTCAAGGACCGGGAGGGGGCCCGGGCGGAGTTCCAGAAAGCGCTCGAGTTGCCGGTGGTGAAGGCGGACGACCCGGAGTGGCAGGAGGAGGCCCGCAGCGAGCTGGCCCGGATCCGCGACTGAACCGCCGCCGCGGCGGGGACGCCCTGAAGGAATGGAGCTGAATCCCGTGGAACGAACCGTGCGCCCGCTCTCCCTGCTGCTGATGCTGCTCGGGCTGCTGGCCGGCCCGGTCCCCCGGGCCGGGGCCCAGACGAAGGTCCCTGACCCCGGGCTGCTGCCGCCGGCCGGCGGTAGCCGGGTCACCCTCTCCCTGCTGGGGGGCTGGGGCTCCTGGTCGCAGAAGGCGGTCAATAACGACATCCGTTTCGACAACCTCATCCTGACCGCGCCGGTGGACAGTGGCGGGATCGGTCTGGCCAAGGGCCTGGAGCAGCTCACCGACGGTCTGGTAACCGGGATCGAGGTCCGGCTGCGGCTCACCCCACGGACCGGACTGGTAGCGGGGATCATGCGGCTGAGTGACCACTCCGAGGTCGGCTTCACCTTCGATTCCGGGAGCGGCCCCCAGGCCGGCTCCTTCTCTTACCGGGTCACGGGGGTCCCGGTCTGGATCGGGGCTCACCACGATTACCCGCTCACCCGGCGGGCCACCTACCGGGTCATGGCGGCGCTGCTCTGGTTCCCCTACTCCCAGATCCGGGTGAAGGGCACGTTGGGCGCCCCCCCCGGCCTGGATGAAGAGGGTACGACCTCCGGGCTCGGGCTGCTCTTCGGATGGGGGGGGAGCTACCGCCTCTCCGGTCCGCTCACCCTGGAGGTGTCGGCCCGTCTGAAGCTGGCCCGGCTGGGGGATCCCGAGGCCGCCGACGGATCGGTCATCCGGGATTTCTTCGGGGATCCCCTGAGCATGGACTGGTCGGGGGTCGACCTGCTGGTCGGGGTGAGCTGGGACATCCTCCCCTGAGGGGGGTCCGACTCGACTAACCCATCAGTTCGACCAGGATCGCCTTCTGAGCGTGCAGCCGGTTCTCCGCCTCGTCGAAGACCACCGAGTGGGGACCGTCGATCACCTCGTCGGTGATCTCTTCCCCCCGGTGGGCGGGCAGACAGTGCATCACGAGGGCATCCGGTTTCGCCTTGGCCACTAGTGCGGCATCGACCACGAAGCCCTGGAAATCGCGGCGTCGCTTCTCCGCTTCCTCCTCCTGCCCCATGCTCGTCCAGGTGTCCGTGTAGATCACGTCGGCCCCCTCCACGGCCATCTCCGGCACCTCGTTGATGGTCACGTGGGGATTGACCTCCTTGGCCTGCTCAAAGATCGCCCGGTCGGGTTCGTACCCCTCGGGGATGGCCAGGGCCAGCTGGAAATCGAGACGGGTGGCGGCGTTCAGCCAGGAGTTGGCGAGGTTGTTGCCGTCTCCCACGAAGGTGACCTTCAGTCCCTCGATCCGTCCCTTGTGCTCCTGGATGGTCAGAAGATCGGCCATAAGCTGGCAGGGATGGAGCCGGTCGCTCAATCCGTTGATGACCGGGACGCTGCTGGATGCGGCCAGTTCCTCCAGGTGGGCATGGGCGAACACCCGGGCCATGATGCCGTCGTTGTACCGGGCCAGCACCCGGGCGATGTCGGCAACCGATTCCCGCTTGCCCAGCCCGATGTCGGCCGGGGCGAGGTAGAGGGCATATCCCCCCAGCTGCCACATCCCGACCTCGAAGGAGATGCGGGTGCGGGCCGAGGGCTTCTGGAAGACCATGGCGAGCGTCTTCCCCTTGAGGTAGGTGGGGCGCCGGCCGGCCTGCAGCTCCGTCTTGATCCGGGCAGCCAGGTCGAGGGAGGCGAACAGTTCCTCGCGGGTGCGGGAGGCCAGGTCGAGGAAGTCCTTGTGCTCAGGCATGAGTGGTCCCCTTTCCTACTGCGCGAGGTTACAGGATGTACCGACTCAGGTCCTCGTCGGCGATGATGTCATCCAGGCGGTCGCGCACGTGGGCGGCCGTGACCTCGTAGCTGCGCCGTCCGCTCTCGGGCACCTCGAAGAGGATATCCTCGAGCAGCAGCGTGAGGATGGTGTGCAACCGGCGCGCGCCGATGTCCTCCGCCTGTTCGTTGGCCAGGCTGGCCGTCCGGGCGATCTCCTCCACCGCCCCGACCTCGAAACGCAGGGTGACCTCCTCGGTCGCCAGCAGCGCCGTGTACTGCTTGATGAGCGCATTCTCCGGCTCGGTCAGGATGCGGACGAAATCCTCGGTGGTCAGGCTGTCCAGCTCGACCCGGATGGGGAAGCGCCCCTGCAGTTCCGGGATCAGGTCGCTCGGTTTGGCCACGTTGAAGGCGCCGGCGGCGATGAAGAGGACATGGTCGGTCCGGACCAGACCGTACTTGGTCGTGACCGTGCTCCCCTCCACGATCGGGAGCAGGTCGCGCTGAACTCCCTCCCGGCTCACGTCGGGTCCCCCGTACTCCCCTCCCCCGCGGTCGGGGGCGGCGACCTTATCGAGTTCGTCGAGGAAGACGATACCGCTCTGTTGCACCCTCCGGACGGCCTCGGCGACCACCTTGTCCATGTCGATGAGCTTGGAGGCCTCCTCCTGCTGCAGCAGCCGGCGGGCCTCCCGCACCGTCACCCGGCGGCGCTTGCGGCGCTGCGGCATCAGGCCGGAGAAGAGTTCCTGCAGGTTGACCCCCATCTCCTCGAGCCCGACCGGCCCCAGGATGGAGACCATGGGATTCTGTTCCGGGGGGGTCTCCACCTCGACCTCCCGCTCATCCAGGGTACCGGCCAGCAACTGGCTGCGCAGCCGCTCCCGCTCGCGCCGCCAGACCACCTGCGGGTCTTCCCCCGGGGTGGTCTCCGTCTGGGGATAGGAGGCCCGCCAGGCGGGCTCCGGCTGGGGGTGGAGCAGCTCGAGAAGGCGCTCGTCGGCGTTTCTCATCGCCGGTTCCTGGACCAGCTCGAGGCGTTCCGACTTGACCATGTCCACGGCCAGGTCGGTCAGGTCGCGCACGATCGATTCGACGTCGCGCCCCACGTAGCCCACCTCGGTGAACTTGCTCGCCTCCACCTTCAGGAAGGGGGCGCGGGCCAGCGCGGCCAGCCGGCGGGAGATCTCGGTCTTCCCCACCCCGGTCGGGCCGATCAGGATGATGTTGTTGGGCATGATCTCTTCGCGCAACTCGTCGGGCACCTGGAGGCGGCGCCAGCGGTTGCGCAGGGCGATCGCCACCGCCCGCTTGGCGGCGGCCTGTCCGATCACGTAGCGGTCTAGGTGGGCGACGATCTGGCGGGGGGTCAGTTCCCATCCTTCCGCCCTGGAGTCGCTCATGATTCGTCTCCCGCGGGGAGTTCGAGGATCGAGATCCGGTCGTTGGTGTAGACACAGATCCCGGCGGCGATGCGGAGCGACCGCTCCACCACTTCGACCGGGGAGAGCCCCGGATCGGCCTGGCGGAAGGCGCGGGCGGCGGCCAGGGCGTAGGCCCCCCCCGACCCGATGGCGACGATGCCGTCGTCCGGCTCGATGATGTCGCCGTTGCCGCTGACCACGAAGGCGTGCCGGGTGTCCACGGCCGCCAGGAGCGCGTTGAGCCGGCGCAGGAAGCGGTCCTGCCGCCAGTCCTTGGCCAGCTCGACGACCGCCCGCTGCAGGTTCCCCTTGTGGGTCTCCAGTTTCTCCTCGAAGCGCTCGAAGAGGGTGAAGGCGTCGGCCGCCGCGCCGGCGAAGCCGGCCAGTACCTGGCCTTCCAGCAGCCGGCGGATCTTCACGCTGCCGTGCTTCATGATCGTGTCATCGAAGGTGACCTGCCCGTCGCCGCCCAGGGCGGCCCGCCCGTCGTGGACCAGCCCGAGGATGGTCGTGGCGTGTCGGATCTGCGGCATCCTGGCTCCCTCCCTGCGGCTCACTCCTCGCCGGAGCGTGGGTGGGCCTTGCGGTAGGCCTGTTTGAGGCGGTCGGTGGTCAGATGGGTGTAGATCTGGGTGGTCGACAGACTCTCGTGCCCGAGCAGCTCCTGGACCGCGCGCAGGTCCGCCCCGGCGTCGAGCAGATGGGTGGCGAAGGTGTGGCGCAGGGTGTGGGGGCTGACCCGGCTCCGCTGGCTCGCCTCGGTCAGGGCCCGTCGGACCAGGCGCTGCACGCTCCGCCCGCTCAACCGCTCCCCCCGCCGGTTGAGCCAGAGCGCCCGCTCCTGGTCCCGGCCGGTGCGGGCCACCACCCGGCCGCGCTCCTCGAGCCAGGCCCCCAGCGCCTGGTCGGCGCCGCGGCCGTAGGGGACGATCCGTTCCTTCCGTCCCTTCCCCCGGACCCGCACGGTCTGCTCGCGCCGCTCCAGGTCCTCCAGGTCGATCCCGACCAGCTCGGCCAGGCGCACCCCGGTGCCGTAGAGGAACTCCAGCACCGCCGCATGGAGCGCGGCCGCATACGGTTCGGTCTCCGGGGGAGGCTCCAGGGCGCGGAAGACCTCCTCCCGGGTCAGGAAGGCGGGCAGGCGGCGCGGGGTGCGGGGGGAGCGCAGGACCCCGGAGGGATCCTCGGTGATCTGCCCGCTCCGGCGCAGCCAGCGGAAGTAGGCCCGCAGGCCGGCCAGCTTGCGGGCCACCGTGCGGGAGGCGTAGCCGCGCTGGCGAAGCGTGCCCAGGAAAGCGCGCACCCGGGTATGGTCGACCTCCTCGGGCCGGACCTCGGTGCCCGTCTGGCTGGCCAGCCAGGCCGCGAACTGGCGCACGTCCTTCCGATAGGCCCGGACGGTGTGGGGAGAGAGCCCGCGCACCGATTCGAGGTGGGCGGCGAAGGCCTCCACCGTTTCCCGGATCGTGGAGCCCATGGCGCCTCCTGTTCAGTCGGCGTCCGGTCTCAGGACGGCCTGGCACTTCGGGCAATAGAGGTGCTCCCCCTCCGTCCGGTTGGTCCGCTCGACCAGGAGGGGATACTCGCACACCGGACAGGCGCGGGCAACCGGCCGGTCCCAGGAAGCGAAGCGGCAACCGGGATAGCCGGTGCAGGAATAGAAGACCTTCCCCTTGCGGGACTGCTTCTCAGCCAGCGGCTGCCCGCATTCCGGGCAGGCCACCCCGATCAGCAGCGGCCGGGTCCCCTTGCACTCCGGGTAACGGGTGCAGGCCAGGAAGCGGCCGAAACGGCCGTTCTTGACGGCCATCGCCGCGCCGCACTCCGGGCAGACCACCCCCACCGGGACCGCCCCGTTGAGCGCCGCCTCCTCTTCCGGGAGCGGCCGGGTCTGCTTGCATTCCGGCCAGCCGCTGCAGGCCAGGAAGCGGCCCCGCCGCCCCCACTTGACCACCATCGGCCGGCCGCACTCCTCGCAGGTCTGGTCGGTGCGCTCCTGGAGCTCCTGCTTGATGGTCCCGACGCGTCCGGAGGCCGCGGCCAGGTCACGGGCGAACGGTTCGTAGAACGCCTTCAGCACGTCCTGCAGGGTGTCCTGGCCCGACTCTACCTTATCGAGTTCCTCCTCCATCCGGGCGGTGAAGGCGACCTGGAAGATGTCGGGGAAGAGGTCGACCAGCAGGCCGTTGACCCGCCGGCCCAGATCGGTCGGCGAGAGGCTCTTGCCCGCCCGATCCACATATTTGCGTTCCAGCAGCACCGAGATGATCTGGGCGTAGGTGGAAGGGCGGCCGATCCCGTCCTGCTCGAGTTCCCGTACCAGGCTGGCTTCGGTGAAGCGGGCCGGCGGCTTGGTGAAGTGCTGCTCACTCTCCAGTTCCTCGAGGGTGGCCGGGCGATCCTCCTGGAGGCCGGCCGGCAACTGCCCCTCCTCCTCCTCCCCGTTTTCATCGTTCCCCTCCCGGTAGAGGGTCAGGTAGCCGTCGAAGATCAGCACCGAACCGGTGCTCCGGAAGGTGAGGCGACCGCCGGCGGTGAGCACGGTGGTCCCCTCGTACTCGGCCGGGTTCATCTGGGAGGCCAGGAAGCGGTTCCAGATGAGCTGATAGAGCCGGAACTGGTCGCGGTTCAGGTAGGTCTTGGCCTGCTCGGGGGGCCGGCCGAGGTCGACCGGGCGGACCGCTTCGTGCGCGTCCTGGGCCCCCTTCCCGCTCCGGTAGCGGCGCGGACGGGAAGGGAGGTAACGCTTCCCCCACTGCTCCTGGATCCGCTCCCGGGCGGCGACGAGCGCCTCTTCGGAGACGCGGACCGAGTCGGTGCGCATGTAGGTGATCAGGGCCACCGACCCCTCCCCCGGCACTTCCACCCCCTCGTAGAGCTGCTGGGCCAGGGCCATGGTCCGCTTGGCCGTGTAGCCGAGCTTGCGGGCGGCCTCCTGCTGCAGAGTGGAGGTGATGAAGGGGGGCGGTGGGTTGCGCTTGCGGGCCTTTCGCTCGACCGAGAGGATCCGGTAGGTGTTCCGGCGCGCCTCTTCGGCCAGCGCCCGGGCACTGGAGGAGTCCCCCACTTCGGCCTTAGCCCCGTCGATCCGATCGAGCACGCCCGGGTAGACCAGCGGCCCCTCTTCCCCGGGGCTGCTGAAGCGGGCCTCCAGCGTCCAGTATTCCTTGGGCTGGAAGGCCTCGATCCCATCCTCCCGCTCACAGATCAGGCGGAGGGCCACACTCTGCACGCGCCCCGCCGACAGACCCCGGTAGAGCGCCTTCCATAGAAGGGGACTGATCTGATAGCCCACGATCCGGTCGAGCACCCGGCGGGCCTGCTGGGCGTCCACCTTCTTCCAGTCGATCCCGCTGGTATGTTCCAGCGCTTCGTTGACCGCCCGGCGGGTGATCTCGTTGAAGGTCAGGCGGCGGAAGCGCGGGTTGGCGGCGGGGTCCTTCTCCCCCAGGGCCACCGCCACATGCCAGGCGATCGCCTCTCCCTCCCGGTCGGGGTCGGTGGCCAGATAGATGGTTTCCGCCCCTTCGGCGGCCTTCTTGAGGGCGGCCACCGTCTTCGCCTTGCTGCGCAGGGCCACGTACTTCGGGCGGAACTCCCCCGATTCCAGATCGACCCCCAGTTCCTTCTGCGGCAGGTCGCGCACATGGCCCAGGCTGGCCAGCACCTTGAATCCCCGACCCAGGTACTGCCCGATGGTC
This sequence comes from uncultured Gemmatimonadota bacterium, assembly GCA_964519015.1. GTDB lineage: Bacteria > Blakebacterota > Blakebacteria > Blakebacterales > CAYUVJ01 > CAZFHZ01. The sequence goes on from CAZFHZ010000061.1 coordinate 15,757, forward strand.
CGGGCTTTGGCCGGGGATTCCACGACCACCAGGGAAGGGCCACTCCCGGGCGCGGTCTGCTTCGCTGTCGCGCTCTTCTTCGTCGTCGCGCTCTTCTTGGCCGTCGCAGTCTTCTTCGCAGACGCGGTCTTCTTCGCGGGCACGGTCTCTCCTTCGGGGGCCGGCGGGTCCGGGCGTTCGGCCCGGTCCTTCAGGGGGGCCAAGATAGAGGGCCGCCTGCGGGGCGGCGCAAGCCCATTCTCAGTCGGGGGACTCGGCCGCCGGGGGGGTGCCCAGGAACCAGAACTGCTCATCGAGACGGTCCCAGGCGCTCCAGCGGCGGTCCTCACCGGCGTGCCGGTCGCGGATGTCGCGGAAGGTGGCCACCCGGGAATCGAGCGTGTCGAGGGCGAAGAGCACCAGCGCCTCCAGGGTCATGGGGGTAACCGGGGAGGCGTACTCGAGACGCCCCTGATGGCTCAGGATCAGGTGACTCAGATGGCTCCGCGCCTCGGCCGGGAAGCCGGGCACCTGGTCGGCGATCCGCCGTACCAGCCGGTCCCCCATCACGATGTGCCCCTCCAGCCGACCGGCGTCGGTGTAGTCGATGATGGTGTCGATCCGGTACTCCCAGATCTTGCCGATGTCGTGGAGCAGCGCGGCACTCACCAGCAGGTCGCCGTCCAGCTCGGGGTAGAAGTCCGCACAGTAGCGGGCATGTTCGGCCATGTTGAGCGAGTGTTCGGCCAGCCCCCCCACGTATGCCTGGTGGCGCAGTTTGGCGGCCGGAGCGGTCAGGTAGGCCTCGAGCAGCCCCTCCCCCTCGAAGATCCGTTCCAGCAGTTCGCGCAACCAGGGGGTGGTGATCCCGGCCCGCACGCCTTCCAGCCGGGCCTTCAGGGAAGCCCGCTCCTGGGGGCCTTCCGTTACGAAGTACTCCGCCGGAACCCCGCTCCCGGCGGGCTCGACCACCTCGAGCTTGATCTGGAGGCTCCCCTGGTAGGTGTCGACCTGGCCGCTCACCCGCACCACCTCCCCCTCGTGCAGCCGCCCGGCCAGGGGGGCATGCTCCCACCCCACCGCCCCGATCCGTCCGGTGCGGTCGGCCAGCTCGAGGGTCAGGAAAGGCTCCCCCGTGCGTTTGGGACGCGTGCCCACCCGCACCAGGGCGAAGAGTCCCGCCACCGGATGACCCGGCTCGAGCTCCTCGATCCAGTCCCCTTTGTCGGGACCTTTTCCATAAAGATCGATCTGGTCGCCCGGATGCATCCCGGTCCTCTCCCCGGCCCGGCGGCCGGTGCTCAGCCCTTTGTCAGCTCGAAGGTCTCGCCCTCGCGGGGGACAGAGACCTGCGGGAAGCCGGCCCCACGCAGGGTGGCGGCGAAGGCCAGACTCTGGGTCTCTTCTCCGTGAACCAGGAAGAGGTTAGCGGGGGGTGACGACATCCCCTGGAGGTAGGCGAGCAGTTCGTCCCGGTCGGCGTGGGTGGAGAGCCCGCCGATGAAGGCCACCTCGGCCCGCACCCGGCACTCGGAGCCCAGGACCCGGACCAGCTTCTCCCCGTCCAGGATCCGCCGGGCCAGCGTATGCTGGGCGCAGAAACCCACCAGGAGCACGGTGTTGCGATGGTCCTCCAGACCGTGGGCGAGGTGGTGCAGGATACGCCCCGCTTCGGCCATCCCCGAGGCGGCGATGATGATGCAGGGCACCCGCAGCTCGTTCAGCCGCTTCGACTCCTCCACCGTCTCCACGTAGCGCAGGCGCCGGAAGCCCAGGATGTCCTCCTGTTCGAGCCACTCGGAGGCCTCCCGGTCGTAGCACTCCGGGTGGCGCCGGAAGACCTCGGTCGCCCGGCGGGCCATCGGGCTGTCCACATAGATCGGGATCTCCGGCAGGCGGCGCTCGTTGAAGAGCTGGTGGAGCAGGTAGACCACCCGCTGGGTGCGCCCCACCGCGAAGGCGGGGATGAGCACCCGCCCCCCCCGCTCCGCCGTCCGGCGCACCACCTGCTCGAGGCGGATTTTGAGGTCCTCCCCCCGTTCGTGCAGGCGGTCGCCGTAGGTGCTCTCCATCAGCAGCGCATCGAGCCCGTCGAGGGTGTAGGGGTCGCGCAGGATGGGCAGGTGGTCCCGCCCCAGATCGCCGGTGAAGCCGAACCGGAAGGGCTCGCTCCCGGAGGCCTCCTGCATATCCAGTTGTACTTGAGCAGAACCCAGTATGTGCCCGGCTTCCCGCAGGATAGCCTGTACGCCCGGTACCACTTCGAACCGTTCGTCATAGGCTTGCGGGACCAGCCGGGGGAGGGTCGCCTCCACGTCCCGGAGGGTATAGAACGGGGTGATGGGCTCCTCCCCGGGAGCCCGGCGTTTATTCAGGTATTCGGCATCCCGCTCCGCGATCTGGGCGGAGTCCTTGAGCAGGACCTCGCACAGGTCGGCGGTGGCGGCGGTGGCGTGGATGGGTCCGGTGAAGCCGGCCCGCACCAGGGCGGGGAGCGCCCCGGCGTGGTCGATGTGGGCGTGGGAGAGCACGACCGCGTCCACCTCCCCGGGTGGGAAGGGGAAGTCCCGGTTCTTCAGGCGCGCCTCTTCCCGGCGCCCCTGGAAGATCCCGCATTCCAGCAGGATCCGCCCCCCCCGGGTCTCGAGCAGGTGTTTCGACCCGGTGACGGTACGCGCTCCGCCGTGACAGGTCAGCCGCATTCAGGGTCGCCCCTCACCGGGAGCGCTCGGAGGCTTGATCCCGAGTTTGTCGAGCACCCGGCGGGTGAGGTCGAGGTCCTTGTGGCCGAAGACGATGCTGCCGCCGGCCCCGCCGGCATCGAAGATCAGGTCGTAGCCCTCCCCTTCGGCGATCTCCTTGATGGCGGCGTCGATGGCGTCGATGACCGGCTGGAGCAGTTCCTGCTCCTTCTGCTCCGCCTGCCCCCCGGGCGCCCAGATGTCGGTCTGGTATTTCCCGTAGTCCTCGAGCACCTTGGTCAGTTCCGCCTCCTTGGCCCGCCGCTGGTTGGGGGTGAACTGCCCGGTGCGCAGTTCGTTGCGCAAGGCCTCCCCGCGGTTGCCCAGGTCGGTCTGCTCCTGCTGCCAGGCATGCAGCTGGGCCTCCAGGGCGCGACGCAGGCCGGGCACCTGGGGATGCAGTTCCAGGACGGTCTGGGAGTTGATGAAGCCCAGCTTGACCATGCGCCGGCCGGCCACCTGGGGAGCGGCCGGTTCCTGGTCGAAGGACGCCAGCACCCCCGGCGCGGCCCAGACCACCCCTTCGGCCCGGGCCGACGATACCGGCGGGACCGGCCGGCCGGTCAGGCCCCCGACCCCCAGGGCGATCACGGCACTCAGCGTGTAGATCCTCCACTCTCTCTTCGCAGCCACCTTCTCCGCCTCTCTCGTACGGGTTGCACCTGCCTCGCGGACTCGGGTCACTCCTCCCCTTAATGAAGCGATGCCGGACGGTTCTGACAAACGAAGAGCCCGCGGGAGCAGCCGCGGGCCCTCGGGAGGCTCCCGGCCGGTGGTCGCCCTCAGTCGGGACCGACCGGGCCGCGCAGGATCAGGACCACCCCCCCCACCCCGCGCCGGAAGAACGTCTGGAGAGTGTCCATGAGTTCGTAGACCAGGGGGATAATGGTCAGGGTGAAGAAGGTAGCCACCGGCAGCGCCACGCAGATGGTGAAGGCCAGGGTGTACCACATGTCCTGTCCTTCGTGCGCCCCCACCAGCAGCGGGACGAGCCCGATCACGGTGGTGAAGGTGGTCATCAGGATCGGCCGGGCCCGCTCCCGGGCCGCCCGCACCACCGCCTCCCGACGGGCGAGGAAGCCGCGCAGATGGTTGATGTGGTCGACCAGGATGATGGTGTTGTTGACCACGATCCCCCCCATCAGGATCACCCCGACGTAGGCCGACTGGTCGAACCCCTTGTCGAACAGGAAATAGCCCAGGAAGACCCCGATCAGGGCGAAGGGGACGGTCAGGATGATGGTGAAGGGATGGAAGAAGGATTCGTAGAGGGCGGCGGTCAGCATGTAGACCAGGACCACCGCGAAGATGAGGATCAGGGTGAGCTGCTGCTTCTCCTCCTCCGACTGCCAGAT
>CAZFHZ010000062.1:0-4217 GCA_964519015.1 uncultured Gemmatimonadota bacterium
TCGGAGGAGACCGCGTCGATGCCCGCAAACAGGTAGGCCTCCTCCCCCTCCTCGACCCCGATGCTCAATTCCTGCTCTACGGTGAAGAGCGGTCCCGGATCGGCGACCGGACGGGTGCTCACCACCAGCAGGGTGTCCCCGACCGTAGTGCGGGTGACGGTACCCGCCCGCTCACCGCCGCCGCAGGCGGTCAGGCTCAGGCCGGCCAGGATCGGGAGCAGGGAGAGCGTAGAAGCGGGGCGCAGATACAGGTTCATGACAAGGGCTCCAGGACGGATGAGGTCCGAGGTCGGCATCGGGGACCGGACCGGTCGAGATCCGAGATCGGCATCGGGGACCGGACCGGTCGGTCTCCGGTCTTTGGAACGAACCAGGCCAACCGTTTGTTCAGTGATTTGACCGTGGATTCAGGGAACCCGCAGGCGGCGGAAGAACGCCTGGAGCTGGGCCGAGGCCTCCTCGGCCAGACAGCCGGCGGTGACCTCCACCCGGTGGTTCAGGCGGGGGTCGCGGCAGAGGTCGAAGAGGGTATCCACCGCCCCGGCCTTGGGATCGGGCGCGCCGTAGACCAGGCGGGGGATGCGGGCCTGGACGATGGCCCCGGCGCACATCGAGCACGGCTCCAGGGTGACGTAGAGGGTGCATTCTTCCAGCCGCCAGTCACCCAGGGCCTCGGAGGCCGACCCGATGGCCAGGATCTCGGCATGGGCGGTGGCGTCCTTCAACCCCTCGGTGCGGTTCCAGCCCCGGCCGATGACCATCCCGTGATGGACGATGACCGCCCCGACCGGCACCTCCTCCGCCTCGGCCGCCCGGGCGGCCTCGCGCAGCGCCTGGCGCATCCAGCGCTCATCGTCGGGCATATCGAGGTAACCGATGGGGTCGTCACCGGGCATCATGGAACGCTCCACAGGCACCGTCCCGACACAATGGGGTCGGGCACCGGGTTCGCTCATCATGTCCTCCCCCGCCGGAGGTGTCACCTGGTATCGGCCGCGTATCAGCTGCGAGTCGGCCGTGTATCGGCCGAGAGCCGGCCGGCCGGCCGGGATCCCGGAGCCCCGCGATCCGCGGGCTCCGACCGTTTCCCGGCAACCTTCAAGGGTCCCGTGTCGTTCAAGGCATGGGACGGGGGAACGGTCCGGAACCCGCCGGTCTTTCGTCCCGCTCGCAGTCACGATACCTCGACGGAGGGAGGACGGGCATGGGTGGGGCGAGATCCGGTGATCACGGCCGTGGGTACTTCCAGCCGGCGACCCGAGACGCCGTCGCAGCGTCGGCCGGTCGGACCGAGAGCAAACGTGCGATCCTGGAACTGGGCGGACGGTTCCACCACGCATTGTACGACCGTTGGATCCTCGGGCCGGATCGGAGCGGACGGTTCCGCATGCGGCGAGGCCGCCATCCCATAAACGGGATCGGTTGAGCCGGGACCCGGAACGGGGACCACTCTCGGGAAACTTCCCGACCGCATCGTGCGTAGTCTGAAGTGCAGCAGTTACCTCCCCGAACGCGGGTCGGGCATCCTCCCATCAAGGTGCTCGACCCGCACTTTTTCACCGTCGGTCCCAACCTGCCTCCTGCCCCTCCCGCTGGTGCCGTCTAGCGACGGGGAGCGAGTTCGGTGAAGGTCTCCGAGCCCCCGGCCGGCCGGCGCTCCATGGTCTCGTAGTCCACCCGGTAGAGACCGAAGCGGGGGGCGAACCCATCGGCCCATTCGAAGTTGTCGAGGAGGGACCAGTGGAAGTAGCCCCGCAGGTCGATCCCTTCCGCGAGGGCCCGCGACAGCGCCCAGGCATGGGCGCGGATATAATCCCCCCGCATCCGGCCCCCGGCATCGGGGATACCGTTCTCGGTGACGTAGATCGGCAGGCGGCAGCGGCGGGCGGCTTCCCGCAGCAGATGCAGCAACCCCTCCGGATAGATTTCCCAACCCAGGTCGTTCTTGGGTCCGGGCCCGTCCCGCACGGACACCATCCCGGGTTCCCGGGGATCCAGCCGGACCAGGTTCCGGCGATAGTAGTTCAGGCCCAGGAAATCGGCCGAGCCCGCTAATCCGGGACAGGGTTCGTCCAGGGAAGGGAAACCCGGCGCCCGGAACCGGAGACGGCCCGAGCGCAGCCCGTCCGCGAACGCCCAGTTGAAGGCACGCGCGGCGCCGGAGGCGGCGATCCAGTCGGGCAGCAGCCACCGGGAGGCGGGCTGGAACTCGATCAGGTGGATGACCAGCCCGACCCGGGCGCCCGGATCGCCCTCGTGCAGCGCCCGCGCGGCCAGCGCATGCGCCCGCAGCATACCCGCGAAGGCCTGGACGGCCAGCTCGAGGGAGCAAAGAGCGGGAGGCCAGAGCCCCTCGATATAGCCGTGGTGCATCTGGATGTTCGGTTCGTTGATCGTGCACCAGAGGTCGACCGCGCCCCCCAGGCGGCGCGCCGCTTCCCCGGCGAACCGGGCGAAGCGTTCGGGGAAGTCGGCGGCGGTCACGCCCCCCCGGTCGGCCAGCCAGAGCGGGAGGGTGAAGTGGAGCAGGGTCACCATGGGCTCCAGACCGGCTTCCCGCATCCATCCCACCCACTCGGTATAGCGGGTCCAAGCGGCCTCGTCCCAGGTCCCCTCGGAGGGTTCCAGCCGGCTCCACTCGATCGAGAAACGGGCGGCATTGGCGCCCAATGCCTGCAGGAGCTCGAGATCGCCCCGGAAGCGGTTCCAGGCCTCCACCGCCCGACCACTCCGTTCCCCCCGGGCGATCCGGCCCGGCTGCTCCTCGAAGCGGGTCCAGTCGTTGAGCGTGCCCCCTTCGACCTGATGGGCGGAGGTGGCCGTGCCCCAGAGGAAGCCCGCGGGCCAGTCCGGCCGCCAGGCTTCCCACGCGCTCCGGGAGAAATGCTCCCGGGTCCGGCTCAGTCCCAGCCAGGCGCAGGCACCGAACCAGGCTGCGGCGCCGACCAGGAGTATCCCCACCGTGATCCGGATGAAGCTCATACCCGCGCGGCCTCCTCGACGATCATTGTGCCGGTCGGTCTCTCCGGGCGCCACCGGGAATCGAGGCCAGGGCCCGTCCGGCCGGCCCGGCGCACGTTGCGCCTAATGGGCACCTATCACGTACAAAGACAGCCCCCATCGGAACGACCGACGGGGGCCGGGTACCGGTCTGGTGCGCCAGGAAGGACTCGAACCCTCAGCCTTCTGATCCGTAGTCAGATGCTCTATCCAATTGAGCTACTGGCGCGCAGCTCTGCGGGCAGACGGACAAGAAAGGGGGCCTGTGGCCCCCTGTCAACCGACTGTCCCGGATCGGGTGGGGACGCGCGAACCATCCCCTACATGGCGAGCTGTCTTCTCAGGATGTTCTGCTGTCTACGCAGCCGGGCCAGGGCGAAGTGACAGGTGGTCCGCACCGTCGGCGGAGAACACCCCATGAGCGCTCCCACCTCCAGGGAGGGGACCCCCTCCCCGATATGGAGGGTCAATGCGGTGCGCTGCCGCTGGGAGAGTCCGGTCATGTGCTCGCTCAGCACCGATCGGCTCTCACGGAGCTCCTGTGCGTGGAGGGGGTCGGGCACCTCGCTCGACCCGCAGCTCCCGTCCACCTCCGAAGAATGTCCCTCGAGCAGCCTCCGCCGCCGGGAACGCCCGCCGGCCGCGTCCCGACCCAGGTTGCGCAGGATGGTGACCGCCCAGGCACCGAAGCTCTTCTGGGGGGTGAAGCGGTGCAGCTCACCGAGCATGCGCAGCCAGGCTTCCTGGACCAGGTCGAAGGGTTCGAGGTCGCGGCCGGCAAACGTGCGCGACTCCGCGAGCAGGAAGGGGAGGTGGCGGCAGTAGAGGACGGCAACCGCCTCGGAGTTCCCGCGGCGAGCCAACTGTACGAGCTGGTGGTCGGACAAGGAGGTCATGTCTGGTGTCCTAATACAGCAGACGGTAGCCGGATGCAAGTACCGGATGTGCGCCGGGCACATCGGTACCTTCAACCGGACCGCAGCTGCGTGGACGGGCTGACCGGCCCCCCTGTCACGAGATAGCCTGATCGCCTGATCGAGCCCGCTCGGGTTATGGTCTCCGGCTCTCGCCGGTCACCCGGGGTCGGCGTGCGTTCCCCTCTCAACCCGAACGCCAGAGTTTCCCCGATCGGGCGGGATTATAGTTGGACCCACGGATCGTTGTCCAGTTTATGCTGAAATGTCGGATTGTTGTCCGGTTTATGCTGAAATGTCGGA
>CAZFHZ010000062.1:4317-18858 GCA_964519015.1 uncultured Gemmatimonadota bacterium
TGCTGAAATGTCGGAAGTCACGTTCCGACAGCGGGTTGCGGCGGGATCAGCTGATCTCGAGCATCCGGTCGAGGGCGCGCCGGGCCTGCGCGGTCACCTCGGGGGAAACCTGCACCCGGTGGACATCGTGCTCCAGGGAATAGAGCACCTTGTCCAGGGTGATCGTCTTCATGTATTCGCAGACCGACTCCTCCGACGCGGGGATGAACTCCTTACCGATGTTCTCCTTGCGGAGCCGGTGGAGGATCCCGGTCTCGGTGGCCACCACGAACCGGTGGGCGGGGCTCGACCGGGCGTGCCGGATCATGGCCCCGGTCGAGACCACCAGCAGCTGCCGCCCGCCCAGGTCGAGTTCCCCGGTGGCCGAGAGGTACATGCAGGCGGTCGAACAGCCGCATTCGGGGTGCACCAGGAGATCGGCGTCGGGGTACTCCTCGGCCCGGCGGCGGATGAGTTCGGGGGGGATGGCGGCGTGGACGTGGCACTCCCCCGGCCAGATGCGCAGGTTCTCCCGCCCGGTCACGGCCTGGACGTAGGATGCGAGGAACATGTCGGGCAGGAAGAGGATCTCGGTCTCCTCCGGGATGCTCCGGACGACCTGGACGGCATTCGAGGAGGTACAGCAGTAGTCGGAGAGCGCCTTCACTTCCGCGGTCGTGTTGACATAGGAGACCACGACCGCCCCGGGATGTTCGGCCTTCCACTCGGCCAGGGCCCGCGCGTCGATGGTGGCCGCCAGCGAGCAGCCCGCCTCCAGGTCGGGGAGCAGGACAATCTTCTCGGGGGAGAGAATGGCCGCGGTCTCGGCCATGAAGTGAACGCCGCAGAAGATGATCCGCTCGGCCTCCACCCCAGCCGCCTGACGGGAGAGCTCCAGGCTGTCGCCCACGAAGTCGGCCACGTCCTGGACCTCGCCGACCTGGTAGTTGTGGGCGAGGATGACGGCGTTGCGTAGTTCCGCCAGTTCCCGGATACGCGCCTGCAGGACCTCGACCCCGACCTCACCGGTTACACCGCTGCCGCCCGACACAGGACCACCCCCGGAACGCCCCGGCGCGGGGCGGGTTGTTGGAGAATGCCCGGGATGCAAGATAGAGCGGGGCCCGGGAGCGTCAACCACGGTTGCGACTTCCGGTGATGGTGTCCTATTCTGGCGTAGATTACGGCAGTAGCCGCTCCTCACTCCATCCGGGGCAACGAATGGCGTTTCCGTTCCTGCGAAAACGCGCCGGAGAGAACTCCGAGGGGGGGAACGCCGCCCACCAGGCGCTCATCGAATCGGTCTTCGATGGCGTGGTGGCCCTCGACCGGGAAGGCCTGATCGTCTGGGCCGATCCCGATTTCTACACCCTGACCGGGCTGGAGCCGGCCGAGACCGAAGGCCACCCGCTGGCCGCCTTCGCCGACCCGGCCGACGCCGAGAAACTCCAGCACTACCTGGTCGACACCGCCGACCAGGCCCAGGTGTTCGGACTCCGCCTGATCGATGGATCGGGTTCGGTCCGCATGCTGCGCCTGCACGCGGTCCCCTTCGAAGGAGAGGACCGGGTCGCGGTCTTCGCCGGCATCCAGGACATCTCCGAGGAGGAGAACCTCCGCCAGCGCCTCGCCTTCACCGAGAAGATCGACCTGCTCAACCGGCTGATGAACGGGGTGGTCTCCGATCTGCATCGGGCGCTCAAGGCGCTCGGGCCGGTGGTCGAGGCCTCCGGCGATCCCGAGGCGGCTTCGGCCTTCCTGCGGCTGAGCGACCTGGAGCGACGCGTCGGTCTCTTCCCCCGGCGCGGGATCCGCGGTGGAGCCGAACTGGCGATCCCCGGACTGGTCGAACAGGCCGCCGCCTCCCTGGAGGACAAAGAGGACGTGGTCGGCGGACTGATCGAACTGCAGCAGGAGGAGACCTCCCACCCGGTGTTCGGAGACGGGGAACAGATCGAGGAAGCCCTGCGGCAGGTCCTGCACAACGCCCGCCAGGCGGCCGCCGTCACCGGCGGGGACGTGCGGGTGGTCACCTCCCCGCTGGAGGTGACGCGCGCCCGGCCGCACCGCGGCTTCCTGCTCCCTCCCGGTTCCTACACCCGCATAACGGTGACCGATACCGGACCGGGCATGCCCCCGGAAGTGCTCGACCACGTCTTCGACCCCCTCTTCACCACCCGGGGGGGGAGCCCACTGGCCGGGCTCGGGATGGCGATCGCCTACACCATCGTCAAGAACCACCGGGGTTACATCGACCTGGAGAGCGAGATCGGGACCGGGACCACGGTGGAGATCTTCCTGCCCCGCTCCCGGGTGGGGACCCGGGGCGCGCGGGAGACGGCCCCGGAACCGGCGGCGCCCCCGGCTGCACCCGAACCGGCACCGGCCGCCGTCGAGGAATCCCCGCCCGAAGAAGTGGCCGAAGCAGAAGTGGAAGTAGTAGGGGAGGTGGAGGCGGTCCCGGCGGCCCCCCCCGCGCCCGAACCGGAACCGGTGGCCGAGGCCGCTGAGACGCTCCCCGAACCCGCGCCCGAACCGGCCCCGGCCGAGCCGCCTAAAAAACCGGTGGCCCCGGAGACGCCGGCCCCGGTACCGCCGGAGGAGCCCGTCCTCGACCCGGCGGAGGCCGCCCGGCTGAGCGGGCATGAAACCATCCTGGTGATCGAGGAGTCTACGCAGGAACGGACACGTCTGGCGGAGACGCTGAACGGTTTCGGCTACAACACCCTGCCCGCCCGCAACTGGGTGGAGGGAGTGGACCTGTTCAAGCGGCACGCCCGCATTATCGACCTGGTGCTGCTCGACGTCATGGTCCCCGAGATGATCTGGGTGAAGACCCTCATCGAGATCCAGCGGGTCGATTCGGCCGTCCGGGTGGTGATGGTCGGAGGTCCGGATCCGGGCGCGACCGCCCAGCGCTACCTGAAGATGCCCGGCATCACCCACATCGAGAAGCCGCTTACCGTCCCGGTCCTGCTCCGGGGCGTGCGCGGTTCACTCGACGTGGCCGCTCCGGGAGCCTGAGCGGGACGCACCCGACCCTCTTCCGCCCTCCCGCGAGGAGCGGATCCCGTCCAGCAGCCGCTCGATGTCCCCTTCGGTGTTATAGGCGTAGGGAGAGACCCGCACTCCGGTGGGACGGGCATCCACGATGACGCCCCGGGCGGCCAGATCGGCGACCCGCCCGCGGGGGTCGGGATCGGGCAGGATGACGATCCCCGAACGCCGGCTCGGATCGGCCGGAAGCCGCACCTCGAGCCCCCGGGCACTGGCGGCGGTCACCAGGTGGTCGACCAGCTCCCGGGTCCGGCCTCCCAGGACCTCCACCCCGTGTTCCAGCACCAGGTCCAGTCCCGCCCGGGCGGCGTAGACCGCGGCCGGCGCCGGGGTGCCTCCCTCCAGCCGGCGGGCGTCCTCCCGCAGGGTGCGCCGGGAGGTGTCGAAGGCGAACGGGTCCTGGACCGCGAACCAGCCGGTCGACCGCGGATCGAGGCGATCGTGGAGTTCCTCGCGCACGTAGAGGTAGGCGATCCCGGGTCCCCCGAGCAGCCACTTCAAGCCGCCCGTGAGCAGGATGTCGACCCCCAGTTCCCGGACCGGCAGCGGCAGGATCCCGGCCGACTGGTAGGCATCCACCAGCAGCAGGGCGCCCGAGCCGTGGGCCACCCGCTCCAGCAGGCGCAGGTCCTGGACCCAGCCGGTGGTGAAGAAGACGTGGCTGGTGGCCACCAGGGCCGTACGCTCATCGACCAGGTCCCGCCAGGCCTCCTCGGCCACCCCCAGGCCGTCCGCGCTCGGGGCCAGATGAGTCTCCACCCCGTCCCGCGCCCGGGCCTGCCACTGGTAGGGGAGGGTCGGGAAATCGAGCGCGGCACAGACCACCCGGTCCCGTTCCCGGTAATCGAGGGCCGAGGCCACTGCCGCCAGGCCGGCCGAGACGTTGGGGAAGAGGGCGATCTCGTGGCTCCCGCAGCCGAGCAGACGGGCCACCGCACCGCGCAGTTCCTCGATCTCCCCCAGCCAGAGCCGGTACCAGGCGGAGGCCCCGAGTCCCTGCCACAGGTCGAGGAAGCGTTCGACCGCCTCCCGGCTCCGGCGGCTCAACGCTCCCAGCGAACAGGTGTTGAGGTAGGTCTTCTCCTCGAAGATCGGGAACTGGCGGCGGAAGTGCTCCCACATGGCGGACCTCGTGGACCGGGATCGATGTTCCTCTCCTCCCGCCGGGATCGATCGGGCCTTGCCCCGCGGGGCCTGGTGCGGAAACGGTAACGGCGATTGCCCCTCCCCGACAAGCCACCTATACTCGCCCGACATGCGCCCGACGGTCCGTTCCCTGCTCACCACTTTTCTGCTGCTGTCGACGCTGGCCGCGGGGTCCTGCACCCGCCGTCCATCGGGCGAACTCCTGGTCTTCGCGGCGGCCAGTCTCACCGATGTCCTGCAGGCGCAGGCCGCCCGGTTCACCGCCGACCAGGGGGTCCCCCTCTCGAGCATCCGTTTCCACTTCCACGCCAGCAACACCTGCGCCCTCCAGATCCGCCAAGGGGCGCCGGCCGACCTCTTCATCTCAGCCGACGACGCCGTACTGCTCGGGATGATGCAGGCCGGGATGCTCACCCGCGGGGGATACCGGCAACTGGTCTCCAACCGCCTGGTGCTGATCACCCCCGCCCGGCACTCTTCCCCCATCCACGCGATGGGGGATCTGGCCCAGGCCGGCTGGCGACGGCTGGCCATCGGGAACCCGGAGAGCGTGCCGGCCGGACGGTATGCCCGGAGTGCCCTCCAGTCGCTCGGCCTGTGGGATGCGGTCAGCGGCCGCCTCCTGCTGGCCGAACAGGTCCGCCAGGCGCTGCTCTACGTGGAGACGGGTGAGGCCGACGCGGGGATCGTCTTTCTGACCGATGCCTCCTCGGTCAAGGAGGTGGAGATCGTCGAGGTGATCCCTCCCCAGCACACCCCCCCCATCCTCTACTCCGGCGGCGTGCTGCGGACGGCCCGTGACCCGGGCGCGGCCCGGGCTTTCCTGCGTTTCCTCACCTCAGACGCGGCGGCCGAGATCTGGCGCCGCTTCGGGTTCCCCCCAGTCACCGAACGGCCGGGTGGCGCCGGGATCCCTACGGACGATTGAGTCATGGCGCCGCTGGTCGACATCATCCGGATCTCCGTGATGGTGGCCAGCGGGGCCACCCTGCTGCTGATACCGATCAGCCTGGTGCTCGCCTGGCTCCTGAGTCACCGCCGGGGCTGGTGGCGCCGACCGCTCGAGATCCTGGTCACCCTCCCGCTGGTCCTGCCCCCGACCGTGACCGGTTTCGGACTCCTCCTCCTCTTCGGACGCTACGGGCCCTTCGGCCGTCTCCTGGCTCCCCTTGGACTGGAAGTGGCCTTCACGGCCGGCGGGGCGGTGCTCGCCTGTCTGGTGGTCGCCCTGCCGCTGGCGGTCCGACCGCTGGCGGTGGCCATGGGCGAGGTGGATCCAAATCTGGAGAAGGCCGCCCGGACCCTGGGCGCCGGGGAGTGGCGCATCTTCTGGGATATCACCCTCCCGCTGAGCCTGCGGGGCCTGGTGGCCGGCGTGCTGCTGGCGTTCGCCCGCAGTCTGGGTGAGTTCGGCGCGACGATTATCGTGGCCGGCAACATCCCCGGTCTCACCCAGACCCTGCCGCTGGCCATCTACACGGCGATCACGACCGGGGACGATCGGGGTGCGCTGCTGCTGACCCTGATCTCGGTCGGGCTCGCGGTCGTGCTCGTTCTGGTGCTGGCCCGGGTCGAGGGCTCGCTGGTCGTCACCGCATCCCAACCGGTGAGCCGAACCGGCGGAGAGGGGCACTCGTGAGCCGGATCGAGGTGGACGTCCGTTTCCGGCGCGACCACTTCGCGCTCGAGGTGGCCTTCAGCACCGACGGACCCTGGCTGGGGGTGGTGGGTCCTTCGGGGGCGGGCAAGTCCACCCTGCTGGAAGCCATCGCCGGACTGCTCCCTTCGGAGGGCCGGATCCGCGTGGACGGCACCCTGCTCCAGGACGGCGCCGCCGGGCTCACCCTCCCGGCCCGGGAGCGGCGGACCGGGTTTGTCTTCCAGGGAGAGGCGCTCTTCCCCCACCTGTCGGTGAACGGCAACCTCAACTTCGGCATGCCCGATCCTCTCCAGGTCGGCCCGGGCAGCCGGTTCCGGGAGGTCGTCGAGGTGCTCGACCTGGGCGGCTACCTGGACCGGTACCCCCCCTTCCTCTCGGGCGGCCAGCGCCGGCGGGTGGCACTGGGACGGGCGCTGCTGCAGGCACCCCGGATGCTGCTGCTGGATGAACCGCTGACCGGACTCGATCCCGCGCTGCGCACCCGCGTGCTCGACTACCTGGCCCGCTGCAAGGCCCGCTTCGATCTCCCTACCCTGCTCGTCTCCCACCACCTGGAGGACGTGCTCAGCCTGGCCGACGACCTGCTCGTCCTGGAGGCGGGTTCGGTTTCGGCCCGGATCCGACCGGCCGGACTCTCGGCCGGCTCCGAGCGGCAGCTGCTCGCCTCCCTGCTCGGTTTCGAGAACATCGTGACCGGACGGGTCGCGACCGTCGATCCGGAAGGGGGGACCGTGCTGGCCGAGGCGGACGGGGGGCTCCGCTGCACACTCCCCTACACCCCGCTGGAGCCGGGGGAGCCGGTGCGGTTCGGCGTGCGCGCCGAGGACATCCTGCTGGCGGCCGGCCATCCCGGCCCGATCAGTGCCCGGAACACCCTCTCCGGCCGTATCGTCGCACTGGTACCCCGCGGGCCGCTGGTAATGGTCGAAGTGGACTGCGGTGTCCCGCTGGTCGCCAAGGTCACCCGCTCCGCGGCCGTCGAACTCGGCCTGAAGACGGGGGACGTGGTTTGGGTAGTGTTCAAGACGCACGCCTGTCATTACCTGGATCCGCCTCAATAATCGTCGAGCCGGATCCCGAAGAGCTGGAGCAACTGCTCCCGCATCGGCCGGAAATCGGGCATCCGATCGAGCGGGATCTTGGCCGTCCCGCGAGCGAGGGTCGGCATCAGGGTCTGGCCGAAGGAAACGTGCGGGAGGAAAGCGTCGAACTCCTGGTTCAACCGGTCGATGTAGAAGTTGGCGAGAACCACGTAACCCGCCGTCGAGGGATGCACTCCGTCCAGGCTGAAGGCCATCCCGCCGTCGGAGACGAACAGCCCGTCCAGACCGTAGTCGATCCCACCTTCCACGATCATGACCGGATCGGCCGCCAGTTCATTGAAGAAGGTGTAGACGTCGATGACCACGGCGCCGGTGGCATCCGCATAGTTCTGGATGACGGTGTTGTTGAACAGGATCCGGGTCTGGAGCTCGATGACCTCCTCCTGGTCGAGGACATCGGTGTCGCTGAGCGGATGGGTCGGCGTCCCGTAGGTGGGGTCGAGGGCCAGGGAAACCGCGGCCGGCAGCAGGATGAAGTCATCCGCCGTGGCCTGACGAACCACCCCCAGGCCGGTGGTGATGACCGGGAAGACGGTCTGGACCCCGCTGGCGTCGGTCAGCGGTGAGGTGCGGCCTCTGGTCAGGTAGGTCACATACGGGATCGCGGTCACATCGGGTATGGTGGCGATGACCAGGTCGGCCGAGGTCTGGGCGGCCAGGCCCTGCATCACCCCCTGGATCTGGGTCTCCGTCCAGGTGGGAGAGATGGTGGTGACGGAATCGACGATCTGCCCCGCCACCGCACCACCCAGGACGTCATTGTTCCCCATCCAGACGAAGACCAGGGTCGGGTCGAGTGCGATGGCCTGGTTGCGCTGGGTGCCCAGCCCCCGCAGGATGATCTGCGCCATCGGACTGGTGCTGGTAATCCCTCCATCGTCGCCGAGGATGTCGATCGAGGTCGCCCCCGGCACCGCCAGGTTGTTGTAGGAGCGGGCCAGTCCCGTGTTGGTCGGGGTCCCGGTCCCGGAGGAGGGGACGATGGCCGGCCCGAGCGGGGTCATGAGCAGGTGCCACTTGGCCGGGATGCCCGGATCGGTGATGGTGGGCTGCTCGAAACCGGTGACACCGGCGGCCCGAGCGATCATGGCGGGGAAGGAGTACTGCTGGGTGCGCCCGCCGAGGCCCCCGTTGACCACCCCGGCCGAGAGGCTGTTGCCGATCACCACGAAGGTCGAGAAGTCGAGCGAGCCCAGGTCGAGTTCGGGAGCAACCGGTCGCTGCGCTTCGCAGCCCACCAGTCCCAGGGCAGCCGTCAGGCCGAGGAGGGTCGCCAGCCGGGTGCGTTTATCGAGTCCGCGTCGCATAGCTGTGCTCCTTTCCGGCTCAGCGGCCGATTGGGTAGGTGAGGTTGAACGCGAGCAGCCAGGCGGTCTGGTCGTAGACCCCGTTGAAGCCGTCGGGATTGCGCCCCCGGGTGTCGGCATCGTCGAAGTCCAGGTACATGAGGGCCGCATCCACGATGAACGTCCTCAGATCGAGCCCCACGCCCACGGTGAAACCGTGCCGGCTGGCATCGGGCAGGAGTGGGGTGATGCTCTCGACCGGGACCGGAGTGCGGTCGTAGAGATAACCGGCCCGCAGGGTCAGACGGTCACTGTAGAGGTACTCCAGGCCGATCCGTGCCTCGAAGGTGTCCCGGTAGTTCTCGGGTGTGTCGACGTCTTCGAGCTCGCTGTCCGGATCGTCGGCCAGCCCCTCGCTGGTGAGCCGGTCGAAGGAGGACCAGCCCCACCAGTTGACGTCGAGCTCCCCCAGCAGGTCCTCCTGGAGCCGGTAGGCGATCCCCAGGGTGAGCACATAGGGGAAGTCGATGCTCGTCTTCAGGTCGGCGGTGCCGTCACCCAGGGTTTGGGCCACCTGGCCGTCGATGAAGGAGTCCCCGGTCGTGATCTGCTCGAAGGATCCCGTCCCGGTGTAGCGCACTTCCCCCCCCTGTCGGAAGGCCAACCCCAGGCTCATCCGGTCGGTGGCGTCGAAGAGCAGGCCGAAGTTGAATCCGAATCCGGTGTTGAGACCGCTCTCCAGTGTGGCCGTGGCCACATTTTGGACGATGTTGGCGTTCGGGTCGAATATCCCCACATAGCGGGAGAGGTAGAGCTTCGAGAGCCGCAGGTTCAGGCCGACTCCCAGGGAGAACCGGTCGCTCACCGACCAGGCGATGGTCGGGTCGATCGAGATCAGGGTCAGGTCGGTCTTGGTGGTCAGGTACCGTCCCGCGAAGGTGTTCGGGTGGTGCCAGGCGGTCCCCAGACCGAAGGGGGCCATCACGCCCACACCCGCCACCAGGCGATCGCTGAGCCGGTGCGAGACGTAGAGGTTCGGCGGATAGAAGAACTGGTAGGTGAGCCGTTCTTCCACCCCGTAGCCTGGGAAGGGATCGACGCCGTAGAACTTCCCGATTGGGGCGATGACGGTGCCGCCGGCCATGACCAATGTCCCCTCCAGCCGCGCCAGCCCGGCCGGATTGTAGAAGATGGCCGAGGGGTCATCAGGGGAGGCGACGAAGGCGCTCGCCCGGCCCATGGCCCGGGCCCCCTGCTCGAAGATGCTGAACCCGCCTGCGGCGGCCTCCGTGAAGGGGAGGACGAGCATCCCCAGGACGGCGGCCGCTCCCAGGGCGGCTCTTGAGCGGTTCATGGATGTCTCCTTGGACAGGACGCCACCTCGGGCTCCTGGATCGGATACCCCGGCAGCCGGTCCCGAACATGCCAATTCGGGCAGTCGAAGGAAAGGGCGACCCTCTCTCGAGAGCCGCCCTCTCACTCCAACGATGGATGGCGGACCGGCGGCAGCCCGCCGGACCAGTATCCCGGACCTACTTGCCGATCGCGAATCCCAGGTTCACTCCGAAGAGGAGGGCGGAGTTCTTGTACGTGCCGATCGGATAGCCGGTCGCCATCACGGTCGCCGTCTCGGCGTCGGCGAACATCAGGTACATGAAGGCCGCATCGACGGTCATCGAGCCGAACGTCAGCCCCACGCCGCCGGTGATCCCGTTGCGACTGGCGTCGGGGAGCATCGGCGAGATGCTCTCCTTGGGGACCGGGGTCTGGTCGTGCACGAACCCCGCCCGCAGCGCCATCGTCTCGCTCTTCCAGTACTCCAGACCCACCCGGAGCTCGAAGGCGTCTTCGTAGTTCTCGTCCATGGTGACGTCACCGGTGGGGAGCCCGGAGATGGAGAGCTCCTTGAAGACCGACCAGAACCAGTACTGGATGTCCCCCTCCACCAGGAGGTTGTCATTGAGTTTGTAGGCCAGGCCGGCGGTGAAGACCCCGGGGTAGTCGATGGCGGTCTCCACATCAACCGGTGCGGCAGGTAATCCAGCGGCAACGGCTGCATCAATGGCTCCAACACCGGTCAGTACCTGGGTGAATTCTGCAGTACCCGTGTACTCGAGGGTGACGGGACTCCGGTAGGCCAAGCCCAGATTTATCTTCTCGTTGAGGGCGTAGAGGAGCCCGACATTGAAGCCGATCGCGCTGTTCATGTCACTTTCGAGTGCAACCGTAGCCACGTCATATCCTGTGAAGGCAGGATTCAACATCGCACCCGGCACGTACTGTTTGACGTTGACTGAAGACATCCGGTAGTCCACCCCGACGCCGACGCTCAACTGGTCGTTGACCTGGTAGGCTACCGTCGGGTTGATGCCGAACATCTGGATCTCGGAGTCGACGCTCACATAGCGGCCGGCCCAGGCGGCTTGGTCTTCCCAGGCGGTCCCCAGCCCGAAGGGGGTGTGGACGCCCAGACCCACCACCATCTTCTCGTTCAGCCGGTGGCTGACGTAGAGGTTCGGGGGGGTGAAGATCTGGCCCTTCATCGTGCCAGCAGCTCCGGTGTACAACCCAGCGCCGTCGAACTCGCCGGTCGGCATGATGAAGGTCCCACCGACGTAGATCTGTGTCCCATCCAGCAGGGTCAGACCGGCGGGATTGTAGAAAATCGCGGACGGGTCGCTCGGCATGGCCACAAACGCACTCGCCCGGCCCATGGCACGTGCCCCCTGCTCGTAGATGCTGAACCCGCCCGCCTGAACCTGCGAAAGGGGGACGAGCAGCATCACCAGAAGGGCGGCCAAGCCAAGGCCTGCTCGCATTCTGCTCATACGGATCTCCTTGATGGGCCTCTGGAACTGAACTCGACAAACGCGCTCGCAACGGGCGGTCCTCACCCGCTGGAAGAACGATAGGCGAGGATAGCCACCCCTCCCCCCCTTGTCAACACGGCCCATCTTGACGCCCTGCGGGGCGGGACCTAACCTGCCTTCGATATGATCCAGGAAGCGACACCAGCCCCCGGGGTGCCATCCGCCCTCGAGCCCGGATCCGACTTCGTCCCGGCCCCGGCCACAACCCGTATGGTGGCCTGGGTGCTCGACCTGGTGGCCTCGGTAGTGATCACCCTGACCCTCTACCGCTTCCTCGGAGGAGCTGTGCTGAGGGCCCTGGGACCCGACTCTTTCTTCGGTCGTACGCTCGAACTCTCCTTCCTCTTCATGGGTGTGCTCGGCTACTGGGGGGTCGTGCCGGCGGCTACGGGTTCCACCCCCGGGCGGATGCTCTTCGGGCTGAGGATGGTCCCCGAACGCGACCGCCCGATCGGGCTCGCCCAGGTGCTCCTCCACGAGCTGGTGGGACCCCTGGCCACCGTCGCCACCTTCGGTCTGGGCTTCCTCAGCGCCGGCCGCGATCCGTACGGTCGCACCCTGGCCGACCGCCTGGCCGGCCTGCGCACCGTGCAGTTCACCCCGCCGCGTCCCGAGGTCTACCGGGTCCAGGACCTGACGGCCGATCCCGCCACCGGGCGCCTGCACTCGACCGAGCTGGGGATGCCCCCGGAGCCGGCCGCCCCCCTTCCCGCCGAATCCCCCGGGGAGGAGGGTCCCGACCCGAGCCGATCCGACCCCCTCCCCGTCGGCGGAACCCTGTATGCTCGCCCCAAGGGGGAGACGGCCTGGGAACGGAAACAGCGGGCCGCCCGGGGACCCGGTGTGCCGGAGCTGGCCGAAGCACTGCGCAATACCGCCCGCCTGGTGAACGAGGGGACCATCATGCCCAAGGTTCTGGAGCGGAAGCGGAGTGATTTCGTAGAGC
The DNA here is from genome assembly GCA_964519015.1 of uncultured Gemmatimonadota bacterium. Lineage (GTDB taxonomy): Bacteria > Blakebacterota > Blakebacteria > Blakebacterales > CAYUVJ01 > CAZFHZ01. The sequence continues at coordinate 16,365 of CAZFHZ010000062.1, forward strand.
GCATGCGGACGGTGGATCTGGGCGCGGACCCCCGGGAGGCGGTCCAGACGATCATCCGACTGGGCCACGACCGGATCCTTTCCCGGGAGGAACTGCAGGCGGTCCACGAGATCTTGAAGCGTCGCCTCACGAAGTCCGGCTGACGGTTCGGCACGGGCTGAGCCCGATCAGCCGCAGGGAAGAGCGAAAGGAGACCCGATGTCCACCGGCACCGGCCACGGTCTGGATACCTCCAAGGAACCCGCCCTGCGCGTGATGATGTTGCCGAAGGACACCAACGGATTCGGTACGATCTTCGGCGGTGTGATCCTCAGCTACCTCGATCTGGCCGGGTCGGTGGAAGCACGCCGCCACCGCAACGCCAGGTTCGTCACGGTGGCGATCCAGAAGGTGGAGTTCAAGGAACCGGTCTTCGTGGGGGACATCGTCTCCTTCTACACCGAGACCCGGCGCATCGGGGAGACCTCGATCACGGTCGGGGTCCGGGTCGAAGCCATCCGGAGTGGTGCGGAACACCCGGCGGAGAGAGTGCACGTCACCGAGGCCGAGATCGTCTACGTGGCGATGGACGACGATCGCAACAAGGTCCGGATCCGGGAGGAGTGATCCCCCCTATCCCCCCTTCCACTTGGCCGCCCGCGGCGCCTCTGGTAGACTCGCGGGCACAGCCAAAGCAGGTGTGGGACCATCGGTCCGGGCACTGGTCCGAGGAGCCAGGATGAGCGTCCATCCTTTGATCTACCTGGAGCAGACACGGGACGAGATCGTCTCGGAATGGGCCGATCGTCTGCTCCGATCCAACACCCTCTATGCGACCCGTCCAATCGAGGAACTCCACCTGACCACCGGCGAGTGCTTCAATGCCTACATGACCGCGGTCCGCAGCGAGGATTTCGAGCCGCTCAACCGCTTCATCGGCCGGATCATCGCCACCCGCGGCGCCATGAACTTCCCCGAACACGAAGTCGTGGACGCGTTCCGGGCCTTCCGGAAGATCGCTTCCGACCGCTTGCTGGCGGGCCTGATGGGAGGGGATGTGGAGATCGAGCCCGTCTCCGATGTGCTCGACGCGCTCTTCCAGGTCGTGGATTACGCCATCCTGCGGTTCAGTGAGATCTACTACACCACCCGCGCCCAACGCCCGCACTGATATGAGACGGAACATCGCGTCTTACCCAGGACACCGATGAGCCGGAAGCTCCCTGCCCGTCCCCGGCTCCTGCATACCGCCACCCGCCAGGGGATCGACCTGGCCGAGTTCAACCGGATCCGCCGGCGGCTCGGACTGGCCCTGATCGCCCTGCTGGTGGTGGTCACCGTCGGGGTGGTCGGCTTCCTGGTCATCGGACGGGGCCGGCACGGCTTGGTCGACGCCATCTACATGACCATGATCACCCTCACGACGGTCGGATTCGGCGAGATCGTCGAGATGAGCGGGAACCCGGGCGGACGCATCTTCACGATGCTGCTCCTGCTCGGCGGGATGGGTATCGCCGCCTATGCCGTCTCCATGCTGGCGGCCTTCCTGATCGAGGGACAACTGCATCACATCTTCGCGAGGCGGAGGATGGAACGTACGATCGAACGCCTGAGCGGCCACTTCGTGGTCTGCGGGGACGCCTCGGCCACCCTGCACGTGGTCGAGGAACTCGTCAACACCCAGCGTGGCCTGGTCCTGGTATCCCCCTCCGAGGGGATCCTCATCACCGCCCGGGAGCGGTTCGGGGACGTACCGGCGGTCATCGGCGATCCCAGCGACGATCAGGTCCTGGTGGCAGCCGGTCTCAAACAGGCCGCCGGGGTCGTGTTCTGCATGACTAACGATAAGGACAACCTGGTCGGTGTCTTCACCGCCCGGCGGATGGCGCCGACGGTGCGGATCATCGCCTCCGCGGAGCTGCCCGAGACCCGGAGCAAGCTGACGGCGGCCGGGGCGGATGCCGTGGTCAGCCCGGCCCGTATCGGTGGGCTGCGTATGGCCTCCGAACTGATACGTCCCACCGTGGTCACCTTCCTCGACCAGATGCTGCGCGTCCAGGGAGGGAACCTGCGGGTGGAGGAGGTGGCTGTGCCGGCCGGGGCCGAGGAGAAGGCCCGGACGATCGGTGACCTCGACGTGGAGGACATCGAAGGAGCGGTACTGCTGGCCGTGCGCCGGTCACCCGAGAGCGGCTTCGAGTTCAAGCCGTCCGCGCACACGCATCTGGAGCCGGGTATGGCGTTAGTGGTGATGGCCGACGCCGAGGGGCGCCGGCGCCTGGAGGAGCGGCTGAAGAGCCTCTGAGCCGGCGATCGCCGGAGTCCGACATCGGGTCGACAGGAACGAGGAAAGCCCCGGCCGGAGATCCCGGTCGGGGCTGGTTGCATGGTGGCCTGTACGGGAATCGAACCCGTGTTACCGGCGTGAGAGGCCGGCGTCCTAGACCCCTAGACGAACAGGCCGGGAGAGGGAGATTGGCTGCGGGGCAGGGATTCGAACCCCGATTCCATGGTC
>CAZFHZ010000063.1:0-7421 GCA_964519015.1 uncultured Gemmatimonadota bacterium
AACCCTCTTGCGCAGTCCGACACCCGGACTCCTTCTCCCATCCGAACCACCCATATCCTATCATCCTCACCAATGTGGATGGACCAGAAGGCCGGTTTGGTGTGCGGGATTCCGGGGCCCGTTCGTCGCCAGGCGGAAGCATCGTCGCCCAACATCGTCTCGATCGCCCGATCCCACCAGGTCCACTCGGCTTCTTTGAGTCCGATCGGCGTCCACTCCACGCTGACTGCAATCCGGTGTCCATCCGGTCTCAGGATTTCAAAGCGGTAGTCCCCACTGTTTCCGCGGACCATCAGGCCCGAGGGTCCGACGATCTGGCTCGAAGCTGGACCATATGGTAGTGGAAGAGAATTTCTACGCAGGAACTGCGCGACCTCACGCCATGGAATGGTACTGAGGGTATCGATTTCTCCTGTATCCAGGTCCAGACCGATCAGCGCCAGCTTTGTGAATTCGCCATTGGAGTAAACCGGAAAGTCAAAACAGGCACGACGATTGCCGACGAGGATGAATCGTTCAGGGGAGGCATCGGCCCGCGGCATCTCGATCTGTCGCAGGTATCGGCCCTCTGCGTCATAGAGCAGAAGGCGATGACGAGTCAGGTCCCGGACCACCAGCTCGTCTCTTTCTTCGTTGTAGGCGAGTCCTGTGGGCTGTCGATACTCCCCCGGGCCATCACCCCCCCGGCTGATGTCTGCGAGGAAGACCCCATCCAGATCGAAGCTCTTCACCGATGGAGTGCGATTGTCCGAAAGGACCATGTACGCCTGGAAACGGACCCGAGAGCTGGGTCGCGACCTGCAACGGATCGAGGAGCTCAAAGGGGCGCTCGACTCCCGGGGGGTATTCCCCCGGCGCGGGGCGGGACGCCTCCGCCGGGAAGTGGAGTCGGCCTCGGTGGCAGCCTCGACCGCCCTGGAGGGAGTCCCGGTTACCGTAGACGAGGTCCGCCGCATCCTGGCCGGGGATCGACCTCCGGAAGTTTCCGCCGAGGATGCCGCCCTGGTCCGGGGCTACCAGGAAGCGATGTCCTACGTCCTCCGGCGAGCGGACGATCCCTCCTTCCACTGGCAGGACGAACTCTTCCTGGGCATCCACGACCGGGTCATGGCCGGCTCCTGGGCCGCAGGCGCTGGCCGGTACCGGACCGGACCGGTCCACCTGATGGATCCGTTCACCGCCCGTTCCGTCTACCAGCCACCCCCGGCCGGGGATATCCCGGCCCTCGTCACGGCCCTGACCTCCTTCGTTGAGCAGGAAGGCGGGGAGCTCGAACCGCCGATCCTGGCCGCCCTCCTCCATGTCCGGCTGTCCGGTATCCATCCCTTCGCCGACGGGAACGGCCGCACCGCCCGGGTGATGGCCTCCCTGGCGATGTATCGCGGCGGCTATCAGAGCGTCGAATTCACCAGCCTCGAGGAATGGTGGGGGGCGCACCGCGAGGACTACCAGGCCGCGTTCCGCTGTCTGGGCACCGCCTGGGATCCGGAGGCGGACGTGACCCCGTTCGTGGTCGCCCATGTGCGGGCCCAGCGGCTGCAGGCCGACACGCGCTCCCTGCGCCAGGCGGCCGAACGGGAGATCTGGACTATCCTCGAGGACATCGCCACGGAGGAACTCGCCGGTCCACCCCGCTTCGCCGACGCCCTGTACGACGCTTTCTTCGGACGGGAGGTGACGAACCGCTACTACCGCGGTCTGGCCGATGTCTCGACTGCAACCGCCACCAACGACCTGGGGCGGCTCGAGGCCAGCGGCCTGTTGGCCCATGCCGGAGCGGGACGGAGCCGGACGTACCACGGCACCCGCCGTCTCCTCGAGACCGTGGCCAGGACCGGGAGGGCAGCGCACGTGATCGGTGATCCCGCCACCCCCATGCCCTCGCTGAGGACGGCGATCGTTACCGCCTTGGCCGAGCGGCTGCATTCCGGTCCGGCGCCGGCGGGTCGCCCGCGGGAGCAGCACGGCCGGGACGGCGCCTGAACGCGTGCGCTCTCCGACCGTCCTGCCCGCTCAGGGCCAGCGGATGGTACCGCGCAGCGCCGAGGTGGTAAAAGTGACGGACATAGCCCTGGTGACGGGCCGGGTCCTGGTGACCGCGAACACCGCCCACTCCCAGCACAGCGAGGGATTGTCACTGGAGGATTGAACGCAATAACCGGCCCACACCCGAGACAGGAACGATGGGGCACCGCACGTTAGTATTCAGGGCGTATTGGATCATCGAACCTCCCGTACGATGTGGATCTGGTCAGGTGACAAGCCCACTTTGACCAAGAGAGCCGCCCGGAAGGCGCCGTGATCACCCAGAGGGACAATGTCAAACACCGTGCCCGGCGCTGGAGCCAGTAAGAACCGGGTGATCACTTCACCGTCCGCCGCCACGACGAAGATCGAGACGGCGCGCTCCTCCGATTCGGGAGCGGTGGGTCGGGGCGCTGTAACCAGGTAGCAGCGATCCGCTCCGCCCCGCGCTGACTCGTGGATCAGTCGCGCGGCGACCAGCATACCCTGCCTATTGCGCACACCCCGGTTGAAATCGATATGCCGCTCGATATTGGCCGCGTGCTCCTCCTCCAGAAAACGATCCTGCGGCCGGAACTCCCGCCGCATCTCCCCTTCCGGCGAAAAAACCCGGATGATGTTGAACGTCGCATAGACCTGCCAGATCTCCTCACCGACCAGGCAGACGAAGGAACTGTTCACGATCGGCAGAAAGCCTCTGCTCCCTGCGATCTCCAGCGGCGGTGACGCCCGCCACACCAGTTCTCCATTATGATCGAGACAGACCAGCGATCCCTGCGCGGCACCATCCTCGCACGTCATGACGATCCGCCCGCCGGTGAGTGGAAGGAACGATGCGGTGCCCGAGAACGGCAGCCGGAATCCTCCCAGGTACTCGTACGCCAGGGTGAGATGGATGAGCATGTTACCGACGTTGGATACTACCCAGAATCCTTCCCCGTCCGGATCGGCGCGCAGGAAGGTGATCACATCCAATTCCCCGGGACCGAACCCGTACCGGCCGAACGAGCGGAGATACTCCCCGTCCTGCGAGAAAAGATGGATCTTCGTCTGCCTCTGATCGGGCACCACCAAGAGCCCATCCACCAGGTCGAAGCTCAATGCGCCACCGATGTATACGCTCTCGGTGTCCCCGGACGCCGGTTCGGGAGGGAAACTGCGAAGCGATGTAACCGCAACCAGCGGAGCTTCCGGTACCCGCCGAGTACAGCCGAGGCACAGGAATACCAGCACGGCCGACAGCGCGCGCCCCCGTACCCCGTATGTCCGGTGCCGCTTAATGAGCATTCAACCTCCTCCAGGGATATCCAGAGGGATGTGGAACCCGCGAACGTCACGGCTGACGCCGCAGGAACGTATCGACCCTGTCCTACGTTTATCCGTCCCCTCGTAGACGGGGTGCACTCCTCTCCTCATGGTTGACCACTCCCGCTCCTCATGGTTGACCGCTCCCGCTCACTATTCTGCTCTTCATTGGGTGCCACGGCTCGACCGATCGAGGAGTTCGAGCCTCGCGAATGATGGCGTAACAATTCTTGGGTGCCCAGCGTATATTCTTTCACGAATAATATTCTCCCTGGAAGAACCTGGAGGCGCCGTGTTCAGTCCCGAACTCAAGAAGGGGAGCGTCGAGCTGCTGATCCTCACGCTCCTGTCCGAGGAGCCCCGTCACGGCTACGAGATCGGCCGGCTCATCGAATCCCGTTCGCGGGGGGATCTGAAGTTCCGCGTCACCTCCCTCTACCCCGTCCTCTACCGGATGGAGAACCGCGGCTGGATCACCAGCCGCTGGATCGAGCGGGAAGGGGAGCGGCGCCGCAATTACTACCGCCTGACCCCGAGCGGGGAGCGGATGCTGACCGAGGAGCGGCGGAAGTGGCGGGCTTTCACCGCCGCCATCGACCTGGTGATCGGAGCCGACCATGCCTGATTTCAAGCGCATCGTCCGGCAGCACCTGCCGCTGCCCGCCATGAAGCGGTGGCGCGAGGAGAAGATCATCGAGGAGCTGGCCCTCCAGCTCGAGGACCTCTTCCGGGAGGCGGTGGCCCGGGGAGTGCCGGAGGAGGAGGCGCTCGCTCGTACGCTGGCCGAGATCGAGGACTGGGAGACCTTCGCCTCCGCCATCGTCGGTGCCGAAACCCGCAGCCGGTATCCCCGCTCCCAGGCGTGGTTCGACGGGGCCGAACACGCGCTGCGCCGCCGGGGGGGCATCGGTGTCTACTGTGCCGACTTCTCGCAGGATGTGCGCTACACCGTCCGCACGCTGCGACGCAGTCCCCTCTTCCTCGGTCTCGTCATCCTGACCCTGGCCCTGGGGATCGGCGCCAACACGGCCATCTTCAGCGTGCTGCGCACCGTGCTGCTGCGGCCGCTCCCCTACCCCGAGCCCGACCGGCTGGTGACCGTCTGGACCCCGAGCGGGACGTGGACGGTGCCCGGCGGATTCAACCCGCTGTCCGCTCCCGACTGGCTCGACTACCGCGAGCAGAACACGACCTTCCAGGCCTGGGGAGCCTACGTCTCTCAGACGTCCAATCTGTCCGGAGAAGGGGATCCCGTTCAAGTCGGGAGCATCGCCTGTACCGCCGGCCTGCTGGAGGCGCTCGGGGCCGCACCCGCCCTGGGACGCCTGTTCGGTGAGGAAGAAGCCGAGGATCCCACCAGCGGGATCGTGCTGGTGAGCCACGGCTTGTGGAAGAGCCGGTTCGGCGCCGATCCCGACCTGGTCGGACGCTCCATCCTGGTCAACCAGGAGAGCCGGACCGTGATCGGCGTCCTGCCGGCCGACTTCCGCTTCCCGGGATGGCAAGCGCTGAGCGAACCCGCCCTGCTGCTCCCGCTCCCGGTCGCCGCCGCGGGAACGGATCGGGGGGCCTACTATCTCCGTGTCATCGGGCGCCTCGGCCCGGGGGTGACGCTCGAAGAGGCGGAGGCCGACCTGAAGACGATCGCCGCCCGCCTGGCCGAGGCCTATCCCCATTCCAATCTCCGCCGGACCGCCTGGATCATGCCCCTGAGGGAGATTGTGGTCGGCCGCGGGATCGGGACCACGCTGGGATTGCTGATGGGCGCGGTGGGACTCGTGCTGCTGATCGCCTGCGCCAACGTGGCGGGACTGCTCATGTCGCGGACCGTCGGCCGGCGCGCCGAGATGGCCATCCGCGCCTCGATCGGCGCCGGCCGGCACCGGCTGCTGAGGCAGATGCTCACCGAGAGCGGCGTGATCGCCGGGCTGGGCGGTGCCGCCGGATTGCTGGCGGCGTGGGCAGGGATAGGTCCGTTACGCGGAGCGATCCCGGGCAGTCTGCCGGGCCTGGAGCGGCTCGGGCTGGACGCTCCCGTGCTCCTCTTCGCGCTGGGAGCCAGCCTCTTGACCGCCCTGCTGTTCGGGATCGTTCCGGCGCTTTCGACTTCCCGGATCGACCTGAGCCGCATCTTCCGGGAGGATGTCCACGGCGCGACGACCAGCCGGGCCCCTTCCCGTTTCCTGGGCCTGGTGATCGTCGTCCAGTTCGCCCTCGTCTTCGTCCTGGCCGACGGGGCGGCGCTCCTGCTCAAGAGCCTGTGGAACGCCACCGGATCGCAGGAACTGCACGAACCCGGGCACGTACTCATCGCCGGATATTCCCGGGAGCAGGAGCGCCGGTCGGAACTCGTTCTGCCCGATCCCTTCCTGGAGCGATTGCTGGAGCGCCTGCGCGCTCTGCCCGGGGTGGAGAGCGCGGGCGCCAGCCACAATCTCCCCCTGCTGGGCGGCTGGACGGCCGGCGTTCTGACCGAGAGCGAGGCCTACGATCCCCAGGCGGACCGGGGCTACGTCCACATGGCCTGCACGACGCCGGGCTACTTCGAGGCGATAGGGATCCCCCTGCTGCAGGGACGAGGCCTGCTCCCGGAGGACGGGATCGCGGGTCATCTGGGCATGGTGGTGAACCGGACCTTCGCCGAGCAGGCCTGGCCGGGCGAGGACCCGATCGGGAAACGCATCCGATCGAACGACGCCAACCCCTGGTTCGAGGCCGAGGTGGTCGGCGTGGTGGAGGATATCCGGCAGAGAGGTCTGGAGCTGCCTCCGGAACGGGGAGTCTATCTGAATTTCTTCCCCACCTTCCAGTCCACCCGCTGGCTCGCCCTGCGGACCGCGGGGGATCCGATGGCCCTGGTGCCGGCCGTGCGCCGTGAACTCGCCGAACTCGACCCCCACCTGCCGCTCACTCAGGTCTTCACGGGCGCCCAACTTTACGGCTTCATGGCGACCGGGCGGCGCTTCACCACTATGCTGGTCGGCCTCTTCGCGCTGGTGGCCCTCTTTCTGATCGCCGCCGGGACCTACGGCGTGATGACCTTCCACGTCGCCCAGCGCACCAACGAGATAGGGATCCGGATGGCGCTGGGAGCGGACCGGAGGGGTTTGCTGGGCATGGTCCTGGGACGGAGCCTGCGCCTGGCCCTGATCGGGATCGGGCTGGGGATCATGGGAGCGGTCGGTCTCTCCGGCTTCACCCGGAGCCTGCTCTACGGCGTCCCACCGCTCCACCCGCTGTTTGTCGGGGGGGTCGGTTTCTTCCTGGTCGCCATGGCGCTGGTTGCCGCCGTCGCTCCGGCCCGGCGGGCCGTCCGGATCGATCCGGTAGAGGCGATGCGGCGGGAGTAGTATATCTGACCGCATGACCACGGACGACAGACGAGCACCCGAAGGGCGCCCCAAGGGAGCCCGCCTCCACCGCAACGTCTGGGTGCTGACGGTCACCTCCCTGCTGACCGACGTCTCCTCGGAGATGATCCTCAACCTGCTCCCCCTCTACCTGACCAACGTGCTGCGGGTGCGCACCGCCCTGGTCGGGGTCATCGAGGGGGTGGCCGAGACCACGGCCAGCCTGCTCAAGGGGGTCTCCGGGATCTGGTCGGACCGCATCCATCGCCGCAAGGCCTTCGCAGTGGCCGGTTACGGCTTGTCCACGCTGGCCAAGCCTTTCCTCTACATCGCCACGTCCTGGACCGCCGTGCTGGGCGTGCGCTTCGCCGACCGGGTCGGCAAGGGGATCCGGTCGGCCCCGCGCGACGCCCTGCTGGCCGCCAGCGTGCCGGCCGAGCGCCGCGGTCTGGCCTTCGGGCTGCACCGCATGGGGGACACCTTCGGGGCCTTTCTGGGCCTGGCCGTCGCGGCCGTTATCGTCTGGGCGGTCCAGGGGGGAGCGCCGCTGCTGGGAGCCGCCACCTTCCGCTGGGTGGTGCTGGCATCCATCCTGCCGGCCGTGGCCGCGGTGGTCGTCCTGGCCCTGGGGGCGCGCGAGGTGGAACCTGGAGCGGGCTACGCAGGTCCGGTCGCGCCGGCCGGCGCTGTCCCCCTTCCGGACCGCTCGGCCCCGCCGGACCGCTCGGCCCCGCCGGACCG
>CAZFHZ010000063.1:7521-18848 GCA_964519015.1 uncultured Gemmatimonadota bacterium
CTGTCCCCCTTCCGGACCGCTCGGCCCCGCCGGACCGCTCGGCCCCGCCGGACCGTCCGGTCCCGCTCGGCCGTCCCTACTGGACCTTTCTGGGGATCATGGTGCTCTTCACCCTGGGCAACTCTTCGGACGCCTTCCTCATCCTGCGCGGGCAGGAGCGGGGTTTGAGCGTGCTGGGGGTGACCGGGATGCTGCTCTCCTTCAACGCCCTGTATGCCCTGCTCTCGGGGCCGGCCGGCGGATTGAGCGACCGGATCGGCCGCCGCCGAATCATCCTGGCCGGCTGGGTGGTCTACGTGTTGGTCTACCTCGGCTTCACCCTGGCCCGCACCGCCGCCCAGGTCTGGGTGCTCTTCACCCTCTACGGCATCTACTACGCCCTGACCGAGGGAATTGCCCGGGCCCTGGTCGGGGACCTGGTGCCGGCCACCCGCCGCGGCACCGCCTACGGCTACTACCACGCCGCGGTGGGTCTGACCGCCCTGCCCGCTTCCCTCATCGCCGGTGTGCTCTGGCAGGGCGTGGGCACCTGGCCCGGCCTGGGACCGGCCGCCCCCTTCGCCTTCGGCGCCGGCTGCGCCGCCGCGGCCGCCCTGCTCTTCACGCTCTGGCGTCGGATCCCCTGACGGCGATTTCAGGCAGTTGAAAGTGGTGGTTCGGGTCCCCGCTGCCTATCTGCACGGGCAGGGGATGTCCACCGGACCGCTCTGTCTGGTCCTTTCCGGGAGCCGCAACCATGACCGATTCTCCGCTCACTCCACACTACCCGTCGACCGGCCGGATCCGGAAGTCCAACCGGGCGGAAGCCGCCGTGACCGTGCTCGTCCTCATCGCCCACGGTCTCACGCCTCTCCCGATCCGGGCCCAGCAAGCACCGCCTCCTCCGGGACCCGGCCTCCGCGTCTTCCTGGACAGTCAGGCGCACGGGGTCGACTCCGAGTTTCTGCGGACCGAGATCGACTGGGTGGACTGGATGCGCGACCGGCGTGACGCCGACGTGCACCTGCTGGTGACCGCCCAGTCCTCGGGCAGCGGCGGAAGCTCCTTCACCTTCGACTTCATCGGCCTGAGGTTGTTCGAAGGGCGGAACGACACAATCACCTACGCTTCGAGCCAGACGGACACCGAGGACGAGGTGCGGCGGGAAATCGCCCGGACCATCCGGCTCGGCCTGGTCCCCTACCTGCTGCGCGGCCCGGCCCGAGGGCGTCTCGACCTGCGCTACGAGGAAGCGGAAGGGGCTCGGCTCCGCGCCCTGCCGGCGGAGGACCCGTGGGATTTCTGGGTCTTCCGTACCGGTCTGAGCGGGTCGACCGAGGGAGAGGAATCCAACTCGCAGAAGAGCCTGGAAGGTTCCTTCTCGGCGCGGCGTATCACCGAGGCCTGGAAGACCGAACTGTCGTTGGATGCGGAGTACGCGGAGGAGGCCTACAAGCTGGAAGACCACACGGTCAAGGAATACATCCATGACCTGAGCTGGGACGGGCTGCTGGTCAAGAGCCTGGGCCCGCACTGGTCGGCCGGGCTCCGGGCCTCGGCCAACTCTTCGACCAGCCGGAACCAGCGGCTCTCCCTGCGCCTGGCGCCGGCGATCGAGTACAACATCTACCCCTACCGGGAGTTCACCCGCCGCCAGCTCACCCTCCAGTACAGCATCGCCCGGGACTACTTCGACTACAACGAGGAGACCATCTACCTGTGTACCGAGGAGTACCAGTTCGACCAGGCGCTCCGGCTCTCCCTGAATGTCACCCAACCCTGGGGGACGGCCTGGACCTCGCTGGAGGCTTCCCACTACTTCTCGGACATCAACCGGTACCGGCTGAGTTTCTTCAGTAACCTGGACATCCGGCTCTTCCGCGGTCTCTCGCTCGACCTCTTCGCCTCGGGATCGAAGATCCACGACCAGCTCTTCATCCCCAGCCGGGGAGCGACCGACGAGGAGATCCTGCTCGAGATCCGGGATCTCCAGACTTCCTACAACTACGAGTTCCGGATCGGTCTGAGCTACACCTTCGGGTCGATCTTCAATCCGATCGTGAACCCGCGCCTGGCCTCCGGTGGCGAGTATTACCGGTGGCACTGATCATCGACAGGGGAGGACGATCCGAAAGGTGCTGCCCTGGCCGGAAGAGCTTTCCACCTGGATGCATCCTCCGTTCAGATGGACGATCCAGCGGGCGATGGACAGGCCCAGGCCGGCTCCGCTCTCTTCCTCCCCCTGGACATCCAGGCGCTGGAAGCGCTCGAAGATCCGTTCCTGGTCCTGAGGGGGGATGCCGGGACCATCGTCGCGGACCTCCACCGCCGGCGAACCATCCGCGGAGAGTCGGGTGACGATCCGGATGTGGGAGCCGGGCGGAGTGTGACGGATGGCGTTGTCGAGCAGGTTGATGAGGGCATGCCGGATCATGCCGCGGTCCGCGGCGACCACCAGTTCCTCCCCGACCTCGGCGGCCAGGTCCTGCGACTTCTCCTCGGCCAGCACGGCCAGGGACTCCACTACCTCCTCCGCCAGCCCGCCCAGACCGAACGATTCCTCCTTCCGTTCCACATCGCCGGCCTCCGCCCGGGCCAGCGCGAGCAGGTTCTCCACCAGGTCGCGGAGCCGGTCGGTCTCCTCCAGCAGGCTGCCGATCGTCTCCCGGTAGGCCGCCACATCCCCCGAGCCCTGGAGCCGCAGTTCCCCCGTCGTCCGCTGGACCGTCAGGGGGGTGCGCAGCGCGTGGGAGACGTCGCTGGTGAAGCGACGGAGCTGGGTGAAGGAGGTCTCGAGCCGGGCCAGCACCTGGTTGAAGACCGTGGCGAGACGGCCGAACTCGTCGCCGGGATCGTGCACGGGCAGGCGTTCCGAGAGACTCCGGGCTGTGATCACCTCGGCCGCTGAAGCCATCTTCCCGACCGGCGCCAGCAGACGTCCGGTCAAGAGGTAGCCCCCGCCCACCGAGAGCACCAGCCCCAGCACCAGCGCCCCCAGCATGAGCAGGCCCAGACTCCTCAGGAGCGCCAGCACCCTCTCGCCGTCCTCAGCTACGACCACCGTGAAGCTGTTGCGAGTCCGGTTGTGGATCTCGGCGACCGTGTGGAGGATGTAGCGGCGGCCGTCGGTACTCTCCCACACCCAGGTCGAGTCGCCGCGGGCCGCGGCCAGGGTGCTGTCCAGGCCGGAGCGCCGCCAGTCGTCGGAGACGTAGAAGGGCCGGTCGTTCCGGGAGATGCGGAAGAGCGGGATGATCTCGTTCCCTTCCAGGTCCCGGACCTCGTGCCAGAGCGAGCCCGTGTCCCGGTTCGCCTGGATGACGTTGGTCAGGACCTCCGTCCGGGCGGCCAGGTCTTCCCCGATCTGGTGCTCCAGGGTCAGGCGCACCAGCAGCCAGGTCCCCCCGGAAAGGAGGGCCAGGATGAGGGTGAGGGCGGCCGCGAAGGCCAGGGTCAGGCGCAGGCGGACGCTGACGATCCGCAGTCTCACGGTTCCTCCTGGTCCAGCCGGAAGCCCACTCCGCGCACGGTCCGGATGAGGGGCTGTTCGAAGGGCTGGTCGACCTTCTTGCGCAGCCGGGCGATATGGACGTCGATCACGTTGTCGATCGGGGTGATGCGGTCCGGCTCGTTCCAGACATCGCGCGCCAGCATCTCCCGCGAGACGACGCGGCCCTGGTGCCTCATCAGGTACTCGAGCAGCGCCGATTCCCGGGCGGTCAGCTCCAACTGACGGCCGCTCCGAAAGACCCGCCGGGTCACCAGGTCCATCTCCAGGTCCGCGAAGCGGAGCTTCAGAACCTGGTCGGACCGTCCCCGGCGCAGGAGGGCCCGGATGCGGGCGAGCAGTTCGGGGAGGGCGAAGGGCTTGACCAGGTAGTCGTCGGCCCCCAGGTCGAGCCCCTTCACCCGCTCGGCGACCGTGTCGCGGGCCGACAGGATGAGCACCGGGAGTTCGCGGTCCTTCTCGCGCAGGGTCTTGAGGATCTCCAGGCCGTCACGCCCCGGGAGCATGAGGTCGAGCAGGACCAGATCGAAGGCCTGGGACTGGACCAGGAAGTAGCCCTCTTCCCCGGTGCGGGCCGAGACGACCTCGTAACCCTCGGCCTCCAGCCCGCTGGTCAGGGCATCCGCTACCTTCTTCTGATCTTCGACGACCAGGATCCTCATCGGCACCTCCGTCCGCCGGGGGATGTCCTTTCCCGGTCCCAACGATATCCGAAACCGGCGCTGCCGGTCATCCCCGGCACCGACCCAGCCCGATCCATACCCATACCGGCTCCGGGCGCCCCGGCCCACTGAAAGGAGTCTGACTTTCCGTTAAGGGAGTGGGAAGTGTCCACCCGGGGCAGGGAGTGGGAAGTGTCCCCCCGAGGCGGGAGAGGGAGGTGTCCGCCTGGGGCATAGAGTACATGGGCAAGCAGGCGGAACTCCGGTAGAATCGTAAGGTCGGTTCACCCCCTGCAGAGGGTGGGCGCATGCTGAAGGACCTGGTGGTCGGTGCGACCGGCCTGCTCGGCTGGAATCTGACCTGCGAACTGCTCGCACGCGGCCGCACCGTCCGGGTGCTGGCCCGCTTTCCCGAACTGGCCCGGGGGATCCTGCCCAAGAGCGTGGAACTGGTCCGGGGGGACCTGACCGATCCGGGGTCGCTGCACGGGGTGGCCGAGGGGTGCGAGGTGGTCTATCACGTCGCCGGGCTGCCCGAGCAGTGGCTGGCCAACCCCGAACGCTTCCAGATAGTGAACGCCCAGGGCACCGCCAACCTCATCGCGGCGGTGCGCGATTCGGGCATCCGGCGCTTCCTCCACACCAGCGCCCTGAACATCTTCTCCGCCCGGCCCGGCGAGACCTTCGACGAGTCGGTCCTAGCGACTGAGATCAAGGGAACGCCGTACGAACGCTCGAAACAGGAAGCGATGCAGTCCCTGGTCCAGGCGACAGCCGAAGGATTGCCCGCCGTCTCCCTGCATCCGGCCGCGCTCTACGGACCGGGGCCGGAGACCTCACCGGGGCTCAACCGATCCCTGCGCCGGCTGGCCATGGGCCGCCTCCCCTTCCTCCCGCCGGGAGGCCTGGCCGTGGTGCTCGCCTCCGACGCCGCCCGCGGCCACATCCTGGCCGCCGAGCGGGCGCCGGTGGGTGCCCGCTACCTGCTCAGCGATCGCTTCGTGACCTTCAAGGAACTGGCCGAACTGGTCATGGCCACCACCGGCGGGCGCCACCTGCTCCCCCCCACCCTCCCACGGACCTTGGCCGGGTGGATCGCGCCGCTGACCGAACGCTTCGCCCATCTGACCGGTGAGGCGCCCCTGATGCCGACCGGCCAGCTGCGTCTCCTGCAGTGGGGAGCCCATCCCGACGCCACCCGGGCCCACCAGGAACTCGGCTGGACGCCCGTCCTGCTGGAAGAAGGGATGCGGCTGACGCTCTACGGCCTGGGCCTGCTGCCGGATAGGAAGAGCTGAGGAGCCCTCGCCCGGGACCCGTCTATTCGTCGGTGGCCAGGAAGACCCACTTCTTGCCGACCGAGCCGGCGATGTCGAGGAAGTGCTTGAGGGGGTAGCCGGGCACCTCGACGTACTGCTCCCGCAGTTCATGCCGGAGCCGGCTGAAGAAGCGGGGTCGCAGCACCTCCGCCCGGGCGCTGCCCAATCCCAGTTCCAGCCCCCGCAGGAAGGCCGAGGCGCCCGCCACCAGCATCCAGGTGGCGGCCTCCCCGGACTGGTCGGAAGGGAACTGGTTGCGGCCGACCCGGTAGGAGGCCCGGACGATGTTGAAGGCTTCCTCCGCGATCCGGGTGTCCAGCGCGTCGGCCGAGCCCTTCCCGGTCTCCGCACTCCCGGCCGCTGCCTTTTCACCCGCCCCGGGTGAGGACTCCGGGACCGGTTGGGCGGGCATCTGGTCGTGGAAGCGGGCCGCCATCTCGTTGACCAGGGCGAGGAAATCGCCGGCCGGGAAGGTCTCGTCCACCTCGGCCTGGACCTCGATGGCCACCCGGAGCTGATAGAGGAAACCGGGGATGGCGATCAGCGTCTCGTGGATCTCCAGGACCCCCCCCAGCGCGCTCAGGTACCAGGGGACCCCCCAGGCCAGGAACTGGTGGGCGCGCTGCCACCGCTCCTCGGGGTCTCCGGTCCGCTCCCCCATCTCGATGGCGCTCTTCAGGATGGCGGGGGCGGCGTCGGCGAAGCGTCGGTTCCAGTCGGACATGTCCCTACCCTGGTGTCGGGGAGCCGGTCGAAGGTCCTCCTGCTTATCCCTTCTACGCCCCCGGACGGCTCTTGTTGAAGGGAAAATCGGGGGGGGCGGCGCACCGGCGTTGGTCCCAGTCGCCGGTTGTGTCATATTCGATACCAGCGAACGGTCCCCTGGATTCGCCGTCGGTGAAGGAGGAAGAGATGCCGGGAAGCGGGAACATCCTCGTGTGCGGATCCATCGCCTACGACACCATCCTGGATTTCCCGGGCCGGTTCGCCGAGCACATTCTCCCCGACAAGATCCACATGCTGAACGTCAGCTTCACCGCCGACCGGCGGCATCAGGACTTCGGTGGCACCGGCGGGAACATCGCCTACAACCTGGCGCTGCTCGAGCTGAGGCCGACCCTGCTGGCCACCGTCGGGAACGATTTCGGGGTCTACCGCCGCTGGCTGGAGGAGCACGACATCGACCTGGCCGGGATTCATGAGTTCCCCGACGCTTTCACCGCTTCGGCCACCATCATCACCGACCAGGACGACAACCAGATCACCGCCTTCCACGGCGGGGCGATGCTGCGCAACGACATCCCCGGCGGAGACCTGATCGACCCGGCCCGGTTCGCGCTCGCCATCATCAGCCCGGACGGCGCCAGGGGCATGCAGCGCCGGGCCCGGGAGTGCCGGGAGGCCGGACTCCCCTTCGTCATCGATCCGGGCCAGTCGCTGCCGGCGCACGGCGGAGGAGAACTCCGGGAGATGATCCGGGGGGCCCGGGCCCTGATCGTGAACGACTACGAATTGCAGCTGATCTGCGAGAAGACCGGTCTGAGCGAGGATGACCTGCTCGGGCTCACCCCGCTGATCACCGTCACCCTGGGGCGCGAGGGGGCCCGCCTGCGCTCCCCCCGGGAGCAGGTCGCCGTGGGGATCGCGCCCACCGACCGGCTGCTGGACCCCACCGGGGCCGGCGACGCCTACCGGGCCGGTTTCCTGCTCGGCCTGGTGAACGGGCTCGACCTGGAGAGCATCGGCCGGCTCGGCGCCGCTGCCGCCGTGTGGGCCATCGAGGAGCACGGCACCCAGAACCACACCTACGGCCGGAGCGAGTTCATCGAACGCTACGAACGGGATTTCGGCCCCTGGCCGCTGGCCTGAGACCGGGAGGATCGCGATGTCGCTGTGGAACCTGCTCTTCCCCGGACACCGGGAGAACCCTGTTGCACCCGCGGCGGACCCCGGCGGTCTCCCGCAGCGGGTGCGGGAGGTGGTGGACGCCCTCGATGACCTGGAACCGGCCCGGGCCCGTTGGATCGCCTCCTTCGCCTACATCCTGGGGCGGGTGGCCCACGCCGACCTGGACGTCACCGACGACGAGGTGGCCACCATGGAACGGCTGGTGGTCGAGCGGGGAGGCCTGCCCGAGGAGCAGGCGGTCATCGTGGTGCGGATGGCCAAGATCCACAACGAGCTCTTCGGGGGGACCGACAACTACCTGGTCACCCGCGAGTTCGACCAGAACGCCAGCCGCGAGGAGAAGCTCGCCCTGCTCGATTGCCTCTTCGCCGTCTCCTCGGCCGACCGGTCCATCTCGACCCAGGAGGACAGCGAGATCCGCGTCATCGCCGGCGAGCTCCACCTCGACCGGAACGATCTGTTGCAGGTCCGTTCCCGCTACCGCGATCACCTGGCGGTGCTCCACAAGGAGAAGCCGCCCCAGGATCCAGAATGAACTCGCTCCCGTTCTCAGCCTGACGGGCCCGCCGGATGAGCGGACGGCCGCCCCCTGCCGGAAGCGGCCGTCCTGAGTCCTTCCTGCCGGGGCCGGAGACCGGCCCCGGTCGCGCTATTTCTTGATGCCGTACTGCCAGGTCCCCTCGGCCAGCATCCGGAGCGCTTCGTCCACCGCCGCCTTGAGCTCGCGGTCGAAGCCCTTCAGCTCGTCGACGGGGGTGTTCTCCACGAACACGTCGGGCGCCACCCCGTAGTTCTCCAGGTTGATGCCGTAGTTGTTCGGTTTGGTCGGGTCCCAGCTCACCACCAGCGAGCCGGGGGTGCGGATCGAGCCGCCGTTGATCAGCCGGTAGGAGCCGGTCGCGATGACCGCCCCGTAAGTGGGCGTGCCCACGATCCGGCCCAGCCCCAGGTCGCGGAAGCCGAGCGGAGTGACCTCGCTGTCCGAGGCGGAGCGCCAGTTGATGAGCATCACCTTGGGGCCGGCGATGGCCTGCCGGGGACGGCGTCCCCAGCTGCGCACCCCCGAGCGTGAGTTCCAGAACTCATAGGGCCGCCGTTCCAGGAGGTCGAGGATCTCCTGGTCGGTGTTGCCGCCGCCGTTGTAGCGGATGTCGACCACGATCCCCTGGGCGTCCCAGTACTGGTTGACCTCGTTCTGGAAGCGCTCGAGCGAGGGCCCGTTCATCGAGCGGATGTGGACGTAGGCGATCCGGCCCCCCGACCACTCCTCGACCATCTTCCGCCGCTGGTAGACCCACTCCTCGTACATGATGTTGCCCAGCGAGGGAAGTGCCCGCACCCGCACCTCGCGGGCGTTGCGGCCCGAGGCGTCCAAGGCCACCCGCACCGTCACGTAGTCGTTGAGGGTGTGGTTGAGGATCGGCCAGTAGTTCTCCCCCGCTTTGAGCTCCCGGCCGTCCAGGGCCAGCACGAAGTCGCCCACCTTGAGGTCGAGCCACTCCTTGTCGGCCGGCCCGTCGCGGTAGACGTGGGTGATCCGGTAGCGTCCCCCCTCCGGCCGCATCTCGAAACCGGGGTAACGGGTGCGGTAGGTGTCGGGCATCTCCACCCCGCTGGGACCGCTTACCCCGGTGTGCGAGGCGTTCAGCTCCCCGATCATCTCGTTGGCCAGGTCGTAGACGTCCTGGTTCTGACCCACGTAGGGAAGCAGGGGCTCGTAGCGCTTGCGGATGGCCAGCCAGTCCCGTCCGTGCATCTTCGGGTCGTAGAAGCGGTATTTCATGATCCGCCACGACTCCATGAAGAGCTGCCGCCACTCGGCCGGCTTGTCCACCGTCACGGCCAGGTCGAACCTCACCTGCTCCTTGCGCTTGGTGGCGAGCGTCATGCGCCAGAGGCCCTGCCCACCCCCCCCACGAGCCTGGGCCGGCGCACCCTGCCCTGTCCGCTCCTGCCCCTGCCGGTAGAAGACCATCTTGCCGTCGGCGGTGGGGGTCAGCCCGCCGAAGGATCCCTCAGACACCGACCGGCGGTCCTTACCGTCGAGGCCGATCGAGAAGAGGGCCGGTCCCTTATCGTCGCGGCTGGTGAAGTAGACGAGCTTGCCGTCCTTGGAGAGGAAGAAGCTCCCCACTCCCTCGGCGCCGCTGGTGAGGGCCGTCGCCCGGCGGTCGATCCCCTCCAGCTCAACTCGGATGGCCGGGGTGGCCGCCTGGGCGCCCTCACCCCCCGTCTCCCGGCCGGCCCGCTCGCCGCGTGCCTCGCCGCCACTTCGCTCGTTACCCGCCTTGGCCGCCCGCTCCCGCACCAGCGGGTCGTCCGGGTCCTCGGTCACCCGGGTGAGCGAAACCTTGTAGAGGTGGTTGACCCCTCCCTCGCGGTTGGAGGTGAAGACCAGCCACCGGCCGTCGGGGGTGAGCTGTCCCCCGCCGTCCCGCCACGGGTTAGGGGTGACGTCGTACTCCTTTTTGGCCGCGATCTCGTAGAGGTAGAGGTCGGAGTTCTGGTGCTCGTCGCTGCGGGCGTAGACCAGCCACTTGCCGTCGGCCGAGAAGCCGCTGACGCTGAACCCCCCCGCCTCGTTATAGGCGACCTCGGTGGTCCGCCCCCCCGGCACCTCGCTCAGAAAGAGCCGGTTCTCCCCCTCCCACAGCACGCTCTTCGAATCGGGCGTCCAGGTCAGCTCCCCCTTCAGCGACTCGTGCCGGGAGAGCCGGGAGCGCTTCCCGGTGGCCACTTCCCACACCCAGACCTCCTCGTCATCCCCCGTCTCGTCCGAGACGTAGGCGATCCACTTCCCGTCGGGGGACCAGAGCTCCCGCCAGTCGCGCCAGCCGGAGGCGGTCACCTGCTTCTTCTCGCCCACCTCGGAGTCGCTCGGGACCACGAAGATCTCGCCGTGGTAGTCCACCGCCACGTAGTCCCCTTCGGGGGAGATGGTGAAGCCGTCGGCGTTGTTCGCGGAGTGGAGGTACTCGACCGTGTTGAACTTGGGGTCGAAGGCCAAGTCGAGGGTGATCTTCTGCGGCCGGCCGTCGGGCACGTCGAGCCGCCAGATCTCGAACTCGTTCTCGTAGACGATGGCGCGGCCGTCCGGGCTGATCGAGGGGTACTGCACTCCGTCCGCCCGGTGGTTGGTGACCTGGACGGGCGGGCCGCCGGTGGGGGCGATCTTCCAGATGTTGAAGATCCCGTCCCGTTCGCTCATGAAGTAGATCATCCCGTCCGCCCCCCACATCGGGTAGGCGTCCTGGGTGTGCTGCCGGAACTGCTGGATGTCGGCGTCGGTGAGCTGGGTGATCGCCTTCGTCTTCAGGTCCTGCACCCAGATGTCGGTGTTGTTGTTCCCCCGGTAGCCCTTGCGCCAGTAGGTGAAGCCGTTCCGGTTGAAGGCCACCATCGTATTGTCCTGCTTGATCATGCCGACCGCCCCCCGGTCCATCTCCAGGGGGGTCGGGATCGAGCCGTCCAGCGGCACGATGTAGAGCGGGGTCCCCCAGGGATCGGGGCCGATCGAGGTAGCGGTCAGGATCCCCTTACCGTCGGGAGTCCAGTAGAGCGCGGTATGACCCATGGTGCCGAAGGTGAGCTGCCTCGGGTCCCCGCCGCCGACCGGCACCACGTAGACGTCGTTGTTCCCCATCCGGTTGCTGGTGAAGGCGACCCACTTCCCGTCGGGGGAGAACTTGGGCATCCGGTCGTCGGCGATGTGCGCGGTCAGCCGGTAGGGGTTGGAGCCGTCTGCGCCGGCCACCCAGATGTCGCCGTGATAGGTGAAGGCGAGCTTACCGTTAGCGAAGTGGGGGTAGCGGGCGAACTTGATCGGGTCGGCCTGGACGCCGGCGGCGAGCAGCAGCAGGGCGGCCGCAGCCAGCAGGCCGGTCAGGGTCCTTCGCATGGGATGACCTCCGGGATCGGGTGGCGGGCCCGGGGCGGCGGGCGGTGCCGCCC
>CAZFHZ010000064.1:0-248 GCA_964519015.1 uncultured Gemmatimonadota bacterium
CTCCCTCCCCCCACCCGCTTGGCCACGTCCATGACCTCGACCACCCGGCGGAAGACCACGTTCTCATCGGCCCTCAGGACGATGTCACGGTCGGCCCCGGCCGCCAGCGCCTGCTGCAGGCGGGCCGGGAGTTCGGAGAGCGCGACCGGCTCGTCGTTCAGATAGACCCCCCCGGAGACCGGGATGGTCACCGTGAGGGTGCGTTGCTCGACCGTCTCGGTGATCTGGGCCTCCGGCAGCTCCACCTT
>CAZFHZ010000064.1:258-18794 GCA_964519015.1 uncultured Gemmatimonadota bacterium
ATCCCCGGCTGCAGGATGAAGGTGCTGCTGAGCAGGAAGAAGATCAGCAGGAGCAGTACGATGTCGGTCAGCCCGATGGCACTGAAGGTCACGATCGGCTTGCGGCTCGGCACCAGGTCCATGTCAGGCCTCCCGGGGTCCGCTGCCGGCCACCCGCTCGCCGACCGGTTCGCTCAGTAGGTCGAGCAGTTCCATGCTGGAGCGCTCCATCTCGAAGACGAAGTGCTGCACCCGTCCGACCAGCCAGTTGTAGAAGATCAGGGTGGGGATCCCCACCGAGAGTCCGGCCGCCGTGGTCATGAGGGCTTCCCAGATCCCTCCGGCCAGCACGTTGGCGTTGACCTGCCCGCCGAGTGCCTGGATGTCCATGAAGGCTTTGATCATACCCGTCACGGTGCCCAGGAACCCGAGCAGCGGGGCTACACTGGCCACCGTGGCCAGGGAGTCGAATCCCCGCTCCAGCTTGTAGAGCTCGGCTTTCCCGGCCCCTTCCACGGTCTCCCGGATGAGGGCGCGGCTGGCTCCGGCCCGCATGATCCCCACCTTCAGCATGCCGGCCACCGGGCCCGGGGTCTCCTCGCAGATGTCGAGGGCCCGGCCGGTCTCGCCGTTGGTCAGGGCGTGGCGGACCCGGTTCATCAGGGTCCCGGTGTTCACCTGGGCCCGGCGCAGGCTCAGCCACCGCTCGACGATGATGCCGGCCGCGATGAAGGAGCAGATGGCGATAGGTACCATCAGCCATCCCCCCCGCACCAGGATCGAGAACATGCTCATCAGACCCTCCTCGAGGTCGATCGCCTCAGAACCGCAGGGATATCCCCACGGCGGATGTGCGGCCCGGGAGGGGGTAGCCCTCCCAGCTCGCCATGTCACTGTCCAGCAGGTTCCGCAAGGCCACCCAGGCCAGCCAGCGGCGGCCGAAGGCCCGCTGGACGCCCAGGCCCAGGTCGGTGGCCGCGACCAGCCGCCGGCCCGCGTTTCCCACCTCATCACCGTACCGCACCCCGAGATGATCGAGGTGGAGGGAGAGACCGAGACCCCATGGGCCGGCCGCTTCCAGGACGGTTCGCAGCGCGAACCGGGGCAGGTGCGGGATCTCGGCCAGACCCCCGACCGGTTGCCGCAGGAGCAGTTCACTCCGGAGATCGAGCTGGGGGGAAAGGTGACCCGTCACCTCAAGCCTGGTCTCGTTGACCATCACGCCGGTCAGCGCACCCAGGATGAAGAGTCCCGCGCTCTCACTGTCGGTCAGGGGCGCGCGCCGCCAGACCGGGAGCCGGTCGAACTGGCGGCGGGCGACCTCGAAACCGGTCGTCCACCCGCTCAGAGGCTGATAGCGCAATCCGATCCCGAGGTGGAAGTCCTCCTCCCGCGGGACGATGCGAAAGTCGTTGGCTACGAACGGGTTCTCCCGGCGGGCCTGGCCCAACGGTCGGTAGGCGATCCCCGGATGGTACCGGATGTAGAGATCGAGCCGTTCCGAGTAGCGGGTCACGAACTCGGCCTGGGGCCAGAGCCGGTCACGGGAAGACAGGTCGTCCGCCAGGTGGTACCACACTCCGCCCAGGCTGAGCGAAGAGGCTTCCCCCACCCGGGTGCTCAGCCCGACCATCACCTGCGAGAGATGGACGTCCTGGGCCGGTCCGGACCCGGTGAGGTGGTCCTGCTGGTGGCCGGCCTCCAGGGTCACCAGGACCCGTCCGGCCGTCACGCCACCGGTGGCCTCCAGCAGCCAGCCGTTGGAGGTGGGATGGTGCTCCAGCCCGGGGGTGCGGACCGCGTCGGAGAGACCGGCATGCCGGCCCGCTACGCGCACCCCCAACCGGTACCGGCCGGACGGGCGGGTCTCCAGCTCGGCGCCGTAGCCGGCCTCGAACCAGTCCCGTTCGGCCCCGAGCGGCGCCCCGGGCAGACCGTCGGCGGGGATGGAGGAGCCCCATTCCCCCTGCCGCCCCCTCGAGACGTCCAGGCGCAACCGCAGGTCGTTCGTCCGGTTGAGGGCGTGGAGGGCTCCGGCTTCGAACCGTCCGAGCAGGAAGGCGCTGTCCGGGAGATGGCCGCCCGAACGTTCCAGTCCCCCGGTCGCGGTGAACTGCCAGCTACCCCGCTCGAGCCAGCCTTCCGCTCCGGCCAGGACTTCCCCCCAGCTGCCCACCTGCGTCCAGGCTCGCAACCGGCGCAGGGCGGCGGCCGCTTCCCAGGAGGCGGTCCGGCGCCCCCCACCCCAACCCGTCCGGGTCTGGGACTTCTCCCCCCCGGCCGGCCGGATCTCCCGGTCGAGGGCCGTCCGCTTGTCCGCCGTGAAGAGCTTGCTCCCCTCCCGGATGGTCGCACTCGAGGTGCCGAAGACCACGATGTCGGGCAGGGCGAGGGTAGGCAGGGTGGTGCGCTTGGCCACCGAATCCTGGGCCGTGAGCACGCGCGTGCCCTCCCCATCGGGCGGGAGGATGGAGACCGGGGGGGGCGGAGGCCGGTCGGGTCGGATCTGGGCGGCCACCGGTCGCGGTCCGGGGATCAGCAGCCCGACCAGAAGCAGGGGGACCAGGCGGGTCCTCATGGCCGGATCCGTTCCAGCTCCGCCCGGACCTGGGCGGCGACGGCCGCCGCGGGGTGGTCGCGCAAGGCGGTCTCGAGCAGGTTGCGGGCCTTCTCGGTGTTGCCCAGTCGCAGGTCGGCCTGGGCGGCCCGCAGCAGGGCCCGAGCGATCCAGTCGCCGAAGGCGGGGTAGACGTAGCGGACCTTCAGGAACTGGACCTCGGCGTCGTTCCAGCGTTGCTGGGCGAAGAGGATCTCACCGGCCAGGTACTGGGCTTCGGCGGCCAGCTCGTCGGTGCGCTCGGCCAGAAGAGTGTTCACCTCGTTCTGGGCGATGTTGAAGTTGCCCCGCTCCATGGCGAGTTCCGCCATGCGCAGGCGCCCCTGGGCGGCCAACGGGCTGCCCGGGTACTCGTCGATCAGGCGGCGCAACTCCACCTCGGTACGGGTGGCGTCGCCCAGGGAGCGGTGGGCGGTGGCCGAGAGATAGAGGGCTTCGGCCCGCTCCGGGGTCGACCGGGCGAGCAGCGGTTCGAGCGCACGGATCGCCTCAGCGTTCGCCCCGCGGGTGATCTGCAGACCGGCCAGACGGAGCCGGGCCTGTGGGGTGAAGGCGCCCTCGGGATGCTCCCGTAAGAGGCGGTTCAGCGCGGTCTCCGCCTCCTCGGTGCGCCCGAGCACGGTCAGACTGCGCGCCAGCCAATAGAGCGCTTCGGCGGCCACCTCGGGATTACCTCCCCCAGCCAGTCCCTGGAGGATCGGCACCGCCTCGGCGTGTCGTTCCAGGTCGAAGAGGAACCGCGCCTGCTGCAGCCGCACCCGTTCCCGTACCCCGGCCGGGGTCGAAGGGGTGAGCAGCTCGTCCGCCGCCCGCTGCGCCTCATCGGCCCGACCGAGTTGGACAAGCGCCCACTGAAGGCCGCCGACCGCCTCGGCCAGCCATGGGTCGGCCGGATGCGCGAGCGCCAGCTCGCGGTAGGCGCTCAGGGCTTCCGCATAGCGGCCGGCGTTGTACCAGGCGTCCCCGATGGCGTATCGGGCGTTCGGTTCGAGTTCACTGGGTGGACGCAGCTCGAGGACCTTGCGATACTCGGCGACCGCCCGCTCGTACTCCCCCATCCGGAAGAGCGCCCACCCCCTCCAGAAGAGCGCGTCGTCGTATCGGGAGCTGGCCGGGAATCGGGTTACGATCTCGCCCAGCACCGGCAGGGCGGATTCGTATGCTTCCGCGCGGATGAAGGCATCGCCGGCGGACAGGGCCACCCGGTCGGCATCGGCCGCGCCCGGGTCGCGCTGCAGCACCTCCCGGTAGGTCACGGCGGCGTCACGGTAGCGGTGCAGGTTGTAGTAAGCGTCGGCGATCCTCAGGTGGGCATCCCGCCGGAGTGAGGTCTCCCCCGCCGGGGCGGCCACGACCCGCCGAAAGGCCTCGATGGCCCCGTTCCAGTCCCCGGTCGAGAAGCGGGACCAGCCCGTCCCGTACTCCGATTCCAGGACGTGTGCGCCCTCCGGCCAGCTCTGCCGGTACGACTGGTAGAGCGCGGCGCTTCGGTCGTAGCGACCGGCCCGATATTCCGACTCGGCCTGCTGATAGAGGGCTTCCGAGGTCAGTTCCGACTCGGGGTAGCGGGTCCGGTAGCGTTCGAATCCGGCGGCCGCTTCGGAGGCCGCACCCCGGCGCAGGCGTACCACCGACCACTGGAAGAGGGCCAGGCGGCCGGCTTCGGTGTCGGGCCAGGTCTGGATGACCCGCTCGAAGGCGGCGTCGGCCTCCTCCAGACCCTCTTCGGCCAGCCGGCACTCCCCGACCATCTCGGCCGCATCGGCCGCCAACGGGCTCTCCCCCCCGGTTTCCAGGATCCGTTCGAAGGCCGCCCGGGCGAGCGGGAAACGCCCCTCCCGGTAATGGATGAGACCGGCTTCGAGCAGGGCGTCGTCGGCCCAGGGATTGGCCGGTACTTCGACCGCGGCGGCGAAGGCCTGCAGCGCATCGGTGCTGCGACCGGCTTCGCGCAGCGCCACCCCCTCCCGGTAACGGGCCTCACCGACACTCCCGTGTCCGGGGTAGTCCTCGGCGACCCGGCGGAACGCGGTCGCCGCTTCCAGGGGGTGATCCTCCTTCAACCAGGTCCAGGCGATGGCCAGTTGCGCTTCCGGAGCGGCTTCCGATCCGGGATGATCGCGCACGACCTCCTGGTAGTGCCGGCGGGCCAGGGGGAACTCCCCCATGTGGTAGTACGATTCCCCGAGCAGGAAGCCGGCGTTGGCGGCGACCTCGGTCCCCAGATCGAGCTGCAGGACCTGGCTCATGGCATCGGCCGCCTCGGCATACCGGCCGGTGGCGAAGTAGCACTGCCCCATCTTGAACAGGCTGGTCGAGATCAAATCGCTGGTCGGGTGGGTGTCGATGACCTGGCGGTAGTAGGCGAGCGCGTCCTCGAACTCCTCCTGCTCCTGGGCGATCCAGCCCATGGAGTAGAGGGCGTAGTCGGCTACCGGCGAGTCGGCCTGCTGCTTGTAGACGGACTGGAAGGCCTGGCGTGCCCCCTCGGTGTCCCCCTGCCGCAGGAGGGCTTCCCCCAGCCAGTAGCGTGCCCGGTCATGGAGCCCGGAATTGGGATGCTGGTCGGCGATAGCACGGAAGTCGGCCGCCGCGCCAACCCACTCCTGGCGCTTGAAACGGGCCTCCCCGCGCCGGTAGAGGGCGCGGTCGACCAGCGGGCTTTGGGGAGTGCGGAGTAGGAAGGCGTTGAGCAGCTGCTCCGCCCGTTCGAAGTCCTGCTGGAGGAAGTAGACCTCCGCTTCCAGCAGCCGGACCTCCTCGGCCCGCTCATCGTCGGGCCACTCCTTCAGGAAGGACCGGATCTGCTCCAGGGCGGTCGGGTAGAGACCGTCGCCGACCAGTCCACGGATGAACCGGAACTCCTGTTCGATCCGGTCGACCTGCAGGACGGGCGGACGCTGGACCCGCTCCTGGGCCAGGGCTGCGACCGGTAGCAGCAGCGCCAGGAGCAGGGCCGGTCCCACCGATCCGGCCGGGGTGGAGCGGGTCGGGTCCGGGTATGGTCTTCTCGACGGCAGGTCGGTCACTGCTTCTCGTCCATGTCTGCTTGGGAAAGTCGGGTCGAAGAAAAGTAGGTGTGGCCTCCGACGCCGGCTCACCGGACCGTCCGGTCGACCCCCCTTATCAAGAGTGAACGACGGAGGAAGGCGGTGGTTCCCGCCGTTTGTTCAGCGGAGCGGGAAGCGAGCGGTCATCGTGGTCCCCTCACCCGGGCGGCTCTCCACCTGCAGGGAACCGCCGTGGGCGTCCACCACCGCGCGGGTGATGGCCAGTCCCAGTCCGGTGCCGTCGGTCTTGGTCGAGAAGTAGGGTTCGAAGAGGCGTTCCTGGACTTCGGGGGCGATTCCCTCCCCGGTATCGGCGACCTGGAGCCAGACCGTGTCGGGTTCGCGCCCCGACCGGACCGTCAGCACCCCCCGCTCCCCCATGGCGTCGAGCGCGTTCCGGATGAGGTTGATGACGACCCGGCGCACCTGTTCGGGATCGAGTGGCACCTCGGGCAGGTCGGGATCGAGTTCCCGCTCCAGCCTGACCCCGTCGGGGAGAGCGGGCAGGAAGAGGTTGAGGGCGTCCTCGATCGGACCGTTCAGGGAAGCGGGCACGCGATCGACGACGGGGAGACGGGCGTAGGCCGAGAACTCGTTGGCGATCCGACGGAGTTCCTCGACCTGTTCGGCGATGGAGTCGGTGCACTCCTGCACGATGCGGTCGAGGCCTTCGGCCTGCTCGTCGTAGGCTTTGCGGAGGAACTGGGCCGAGAGTCGCATGGGGGTGAGCGGGTTCTTGATCTCGTGGGCGACCTGCCGAGCCATCTGCTGCCAGGCCCGCTCCCGCTCCGCCTGGGCGAGCCGGTCGCGATTCTCGCGCAGGGCGATGAGCATCTGGCGGAAGGCCTTCTGCAGACCCCCCACCTCATCGCCGCGGGTGACCGGGATGTCCACCTCCAGGTCCCCCCCCGAGACCCGTCGCACGGAACGGGTGAGTTCACCCACCGGCTCGGAGATCCGGCGGGCGATGAGGACGGCCACCAGGGTGACCGCTCCGACCAGCAGCAGGTAGATGCTGGCCACCGTGGCGAAGAGACGGTCCAGGTCGGGATCGCGCAATCCCCAGAAACCGAAGCGCCGTTGTGAGATCGTGCCCACGGTCAGACCGACGTAGTCGGTCAGCGGCCGGTAGGCGGAGAGATGCCGCATGCCGCGGATCTCCCCCCAGGCGAAGGAGGAGAGTTCGCTCCCGCCGCGTCCCTCCCAGTCGGTCGCCCCCGAAAGCTGGCGGGGGAGCAGACCGGCCGTGTAAGGGGCCGGGTCGGTCGCGAAACGGAGCCGTCCGTCCAGGAAGAGGTCCACCTCCCAGACCGAGCCCGTGGCCGCCGCCTGCAGGGCGTCGGCGTCCAGCGGCAGGGCGACCAGGACCGCGCCCCCGGCGAAGCCCCGGCCGGTCGGGGCCAGGGCGATCGACCAGATCCGCCCGGTCCGGAGCAGGAAGGAACGGGGACCCCGGCCCAGCACCGCCTCACGGGCCGGGATCCGGTCGGCCAGTTCATCGGAGAGGTTTCCGGAGACCCGGACCAGACCGGCGTCGAAACGGGCCCACTCGGAACCGGCTGGGAGCTGGATCAGGCCCCCTCCCCCATCGCTGCGGGCGAGTTCCTCGGCCAGGCGTTCGGCGCGCTCCAGCAGACCCTGCTGGACCCGGCGCAGGCTCAGGTCGAGGTCCTGTTCCCACCCCGCCGCCTCGCGATCGAGGATGAAGGTGCGGGTGAAGAGCCAGAGGGCGACCATCGGAACCAGCGCCACCACCAGCAGCGGGACGAGCAGGCGGCTCCGGAAGGAGACGCCGCGCAGGCGCTGCCGCAGCGGCACCCCGCGCACGGACACCAGCAGGGAGGGGAGCCCGAAGAGCAGGGCCAGGGTGCCCACGAAGAGCAGGGCCAGATTGATCGCCTCGACCATCCGGCCCCACACTCCCGGGCGCACCAGCCCGACACAGGCGATCCGCCGCTGGGTGCTCTCCAGGCCGCTCACCGCCCCGCCCGGAACGGCCGGTCGCGGGGTGGGGGCTTCGAGCCAGAAGTAGTACTCGTCCGCTCCGGTCACCCCCCACCAACCCCGGCGGTACCAGGCGCCACTCCCCCGCCGATCCACCAGGACCGCCACCACCGGCGCGGGCACGGTCGGGGCTTCCGGCGCCTGGTTGACCGTCCGGGGTTCGGCCAGTAGGCGGTAGGCCTCGTCGTAGACCCGCACGTAGAGACCGCCGGAGAGCCGGCCGGACCGTTCCACCTCCCCGGCCGGATCGGAGCGGCTCCACAGGCGCTCCTCCCCCGTCTCCAGGAAACCGAGCGGTCGTCGCTGCACACCGACCACGATCCCCGGCCGCCCCACGCCCGCGGGCATACCCAGCAGCAGGGTCTCCTCGCCGAAGAACCCGGGAGAGCCGCCGGTCAGGGCGATCCGCCCCTGCCCGGCGGCCACGGCCGCCTGGAGCGAGTCCACCACCGGCGCGGCGAACAGCTCCGCGGAGGTCACGAAACCACCGACCCTCCGTCCCTCTCCGTCCAGGACCCGGGCTCCGCTGGCCAGGTCGGTGCCGTCGAGGGCCAGTGAGCGCCAGAGCAGGTAGGCGTAGCGGTCTTCCCCCTCCCTCCCCCCACCGGCCCGGGGGGGGCCGGCCTCGAGGATCTCATCACGCAGTTCGCTCACCCGGGTCGGACTCAAGCCGACCCCCGATTCCGCCAGCTGGAGGGTGGACGCGCGGATGGCTTGACGGTTGAGCAGCCGACCGGTCTCCCACTTGAGCGGCAGATGCACCGCCGCCCCCAGCAGCGCCAGGAGCACCACGAAGGGGAAGACCCGGAGCCGGCGCTCCCGCGCGATCACCCAGCCCGACAGCATCACCGCTCCCGGGGCGGTCACCGCGCCCACCCAGAGCGAGCCGCCCCAGGCACCCAGCAGGGCGGCTCCGGCCCCGCCGGCCGCGGCGGCGGCCACCGCCAGCCCGCCCCCCGGTCGCCCCAGGGCCTCCTGCAGCCAGAGCAGCGCGGTGGCCGAACCGAGCAGCGCCGCCATGGTCAGGGCGATGGCGATGAGCCAGCCGATCAGGTCGCGCCCGGTCGGCAGGAAGGCCACCCGTTCCCAGAACCAGGTCGGGGCGAACCGGTAGAGGTCCTGCGTCAGGGCCAGGGTGAGCCCCCAGAGCAGGATCAGGCCGACCGTCACCAGCAGCACCGGTCCGGGGGCGGGCCGGCGCCGGCGGACCGCCGGTCGCCGCTGGAGCTGCCGCAGCAGGAGCCAGAGCCCGACCGCGGCGGCCGCAACGGCCAGGAAGGCCTGGTTGGTCAGCTGGTGTCCGCTCCAGGACGGGGCGAGCAGGTCGAGTCGGAGAGGGCGCCCGGTCACCCCGAGCGCCAGGGGCACCACGGCCGCATAGAGGATGGGAGCGGCGGCCCCCGCCCGGACCGGGGAGCGTTCGATCCCCAGAAGCCCCAGGGCCGCCAGCAGGACCAGCCCGAGCAGCAGGGTCTGTGCCGGTCCGCGCAACGGCCAGGTCAGGGCGGCCGGGGAGCCGGCCGGACCCGGCTCGATGGTCACTTCCCCGTCGGAGCCATCCCGGAGCAGGAGGCCGGAGACGATCCGTCCGGGCAGGCGGCGCTCGAGCACGGTCCGCACTCCCGGCACCGGACCGGGCGCACCGGGCCGGCGATCGAGCAGGACGGCCGCCGTCAGGATGCCCTCCGGGATCTCCCGTCCCCGGACCTGGACCGCCCCCAGGCTGTCCCCGACGATGCTCGGACCGGAGTCGAGCGGTGGCCCTTCGGGGACCAGGAAGGCGCTGCCGCTCCAGAGCGCGGGTCCCCCCTCGGGACGGAAGAGAGCCACCGCCCCCACCCCCGGGAACCGGTCACGCCCGGCCTCCAGCCACGCCCGTTCGATCCGGGTCTTGAGTGCCGACGCACCGGTGGTCTCCGACACCTGGAGCGCCGCCCGGTCGAGCAGACCCACCAGGTCGTGATCGATCCCGGCCATGACCCGCTGCAGCCGCTCCCGGTCGCGGACGTGCTGGCGCTCCAGCCAGCCCGGACCGGGACGCAGGGGGAGTGGGAGGGCGGCCAGCGTCAGCAACGCGGTGGCCATGACCACCCGGGGCCAGTGGCCCCCCCGATGTTCCGCCCCGCTCCGGCGCAGCGTGCGCAGCAGCAGGAGCGCCGCCGGCAGCGGCAGCAGTCCCCAGGGCCGCCACCCGCCCAGACCGGCATAGAGGGCGACCAGGACGGCGGCCAGCGTCAGCCAGCTCCAGGTCAGGACCCGCTCGCCGGGATCGGTGGCGGGGAGGGAAGCGGAGATGGGATCGCGCGGGCTCATCGCTCTCAGGAGTACAGAGGACGCCGGGGGGAGTCAACCGGTGCGAAGCGCTGACCCGGTACACGGGGTAATGTTGTCGGCCGGTACAACTGTTGGGGGACCGGGACGACGGGTTCGGCGATCGGGAGAGGGGTCAGAACCGATAGCCGAACGAGATCATGAACTGTCCACTGCTCCAACGCTCCCCCACCTCGGTGGAACGGGTCTCCCAGCGGGCCAGCCGGTAGGCCAGGTCAAGCGTGGTCCCCCGGTCGATGGGCAGTCCGATGCCGGCACTGTAGACCTCGTGGTCGAGGATCATGCTCAGATCGCTCGGCCGGAAGAGCTGGGGTGACCACTGGTAGCCCGCCCGCAGGGCGATCCCCTGCGGGGTGCCCACCTCCACCCCGCCGCTCCACGACCAGCAGGACCGGTAGTTCTCAGAGAAGAACGCCTCGTCGTATCCATCGTAGGGGGCCTTGGTGTACTCCGACTGGGTGTAGTCGACCCAGGTGCCGCTGCCGTAGAGGCCGAAGGCGCCCAGGTGGAGCTCCCCGCCGATGCCCGCTTCGAGCGGGAGCCGCAGCTCGTAGGAGAAGATCCCCTGGTCGTAGTACCCACTCGCGGAATCGGTGGTGCCGTCGTCCAGATAGACCGTCTGCGACTGGTACCAGTCCTCGTTGATCTTCACATAGGCGGGGAGCTGCACGGCCGCCCCGAGCTGGAGGAGGGGGAAGGGCCGCCACAGACTCCCCACCCCGAGGCGCACTCCCCGGCTCCGGTAGGTGTAGTCGATCCCATCGTCCCAGGTGTGACCGTCGTAGGGCGTCCAGACGTCTTCGGTGTCGTAGGCGTCGAGCAGGTAACGGTAGCTGTCCCGCCCGCCGATCGCCTCCAGCGAACCACCCAGGTAGAAGCCCGGGGAGCTCTCCACGGCCAGTCCGAGGGTGTAGGCGTAGACCGATCCCCGGTCGAGGTCGCGGGCCTCCACCCAGGTCTCCCCCAGCCACTCGTGGTCACTGGTATTGTAGCCGTTCAATTGGTAGCGTCCGTCCAGGTCGCGCAGGCGGCTCGCCCCCACGCCGAAAACCAGGGCCCCGCGCGTGGTCGGGAAGGCGTAACTCAACCCGAGCGCATCCAGGCCGGTGCTGTTGACATCGGCCTGGGTGGCCGTGCCGAAGTAGCGGGTGTCGACCCGGGTACGCCGGTGGGTGATGCTGCCGTCCACACGGATCCCGGTGGCCAGACCGAGACCGGCCGGGTTGTAGTGCAGGCTGTAGAAGTCCCCTCCATGGGCGAAGTAGGCCTCGCCGAGGGCGACCGCCCGGGCGCCGACCCCGGCCGTCCGGACCGCCAGAGGTTCCGCACTCTGAGCCGTGGCGACCGCCGGGAGAACGGCCAGCAGGCTGACGGCCAGGGCCGCCCCCTTCCCCGCCGCGCTGATCTCACCGTGCCGTTTCATCGTCCGCCGTCCTTTCGTCCGCATCGGGTGCCCCATCCCACGCCCGAAGTCCGCATCCATCTCCCCGTGATCACCCGATCAACCCTTCCCCTTCCCTTTCCCCTTGGGCGGGGCACCACCTCCACCGCTCGAACCGCGCGCCCCGCTGCTGCTCCCGCCGCCACCGACCCGGCCCGCACTCGAACCCACCGAAGGCCGGGCACCGCTCGAGCCCGACATCGAGCCGCTCGAACCCATGGAGGGCCGGGAGGTCATCGCTCCCGAGCCGCTGGAGGAGCCCGAGGAGGCCCGGGCGCGGGAGGTTGAGCCGCTCCCCGAGGAGCCGCTGCTGCTGGAGCCGCCCAGTACCCGGCTGATCGCTCCGATGCCCCGGGCCAGCTGGGAGGTCCGGCTGCCGCCCGAGGTGGAACCGCGGACCGCGCTCGAGACGGCCTGTCCGATCTGCTGGATGGTCCGGGCCGCGCCGCTCCCGGAAGTCCGGTAGTCACCGGGCCGGCCGACCTGCACCCGGACGGTGGGGGCCGGCGGGGTTTCGCTGCGTGGGGTCCGGCTCGCATCCAGCCGTGTCCCCGGCTTCACCATGCCCTGCTCGGGCCGCGGAGCCGTCCGGGGATCGTAGAGCAGGTAGGGTCGCCCGCTGTCGGGCACGGGATCGGGCACCGCCCCGATCTCACCCCCCGGGGGCTTGACGGTCTTGGGGGGGCGGACCGCGCTCGTCGGCGGTCTCGATCCCCCGCTGGCCGGTGGCCGGACGGTGGGGGTGCGGGGAGCCGTGGTCCGCGGCGTCCTCACGGTCGGCGCCTTCGGGATCGTGGTCCGCGGAGTCTTCACCGTCGGCGTGGTCGGGCTGGTGCTCCGCGGAGTCTTCACCGTCGGCGTGGTCGGGCTGGTGCTCCGCGGAGTCTTCACCGTCGGCGTGGTCGGGCTGGTGCTCCGTGGAGTCTTCACCGTCGGTGTGGTCGGGCTGGTGCTCCGTGGGGTGCGCAGACCCGATCCCTCGTTCCCCGTCCCCCCGCGGGTGGTCTCGCCCGCCAGCACGCCCCGGGCGGGCCGGCGCTCCTCATCGGTCACCCCGCGACGGCGATCGGCCGGACGCCGCTGGTAGTCCTGCACCGCGATCCCGGGGCTCCAGGGATCGTACCCGTAGTAGACCGGCTGGTAGTACCCGGCGTAGCGGTTCATCCAGTTCCAGTGCCAGTAGTTCTGGTACCACGGCTCCCACCACCACCAACGCCACGGGTCGTACCCGCCCCAGCCGTACCAGGGGTCCCACCAGCCGAAGGCGGCCGAGTAGCCGTGGGCCCAGAAGGGGTCGCAGTAGAAGGAGTCCCAGTAGAAGGGGTCGTACCAGTAGAGCCCGCTGCTGTACCCGAACCAGAAGCCGCGCCAGTTCCAGCCCACGTTCCAGTAGGATCCGCGACGGTAGGGTTGCGGGTAGAAGCCACAGGTCCAGTCGTAGTAGCTGTTCACATAGAGGCGGCGGATCCAGGGGCGCCGGTAAGTCACCACCATGGTCTCGGCCGGTACCTGGTCCTCCCAATAGCCGAGATCGTCCGTCTGGTCACCGTAGTATTCCCGGTACCGGATCCCCACCCCGGACTGCTCGCTCTCCTCCGCCTCGGTCCGCAGACCGACTCCCTGGCCGGAGGCGTAGGCCGGATCCTCGACCCCGTAGTACGCCCCGCTGTCCCAGGCCGCGTCCGCCGACGGGTCCCGGTCCGAGGAGATGGTCCGGTCGGTCCAGGTGCGACCGGTGGCGACCACCGTATAGCAGCCGCTGACCAGCATCAGCAGGGCGGTCAGGCCGACCAGCAGGATGGTCCCCTTCCAGGCCTGGGGACTGGTCCCGGTCACCTCGTTCGTTCTCGGCTCGGTCATCTCGCTCACCTCGTTCCACCCCGGTCGGGCCGGGTTGTGGGTTTGTCCCGACCGTTTCCACTATCAACTCCCGTGCCAACGGCTGAGCCGGGCCCCGGCCTCCTTGTCCTGAACTTTACGATTCCGTGTATCTTATTGTTGGACAATCCGTTAGAGAATATCGAGGGGAAGCGCAGACTACCCTCCCGGTCGGACTGGGCAGGTCCGGGGCGAGGCCGGGGAACCCGAGTGACCCCAGCCGGAGACACCGGTTGACCTCCTCCGGGGACGGATGCCGTCCGATCAATCCGGCTCGCGGACCAGGGCGGCCAGGATCCGGGTGAGTTCCTCCCGCCGGCTGGAGGGGCCCAGGGGCAGCCGGTTCAGGAAGGAAGTGTAGTAGGCGATCAGTTCGTGGCGCGGGATCAGCCGAACGTAACGGAAGACCCGTTCCTCCACCTGCAGGGTGATGAGGCGTTTCTCGGAGAGCCCGGCGGCGACCCGCTGCAGGTCACCCAATCCCCCGCTGTAGTCGCGCGGCATCCGACTGTGCCATTCGAAGACGCTCAGGCCCCGGTAGTCGTCCAGGGCCGCATAGGCCAGGGCCTCCTCCCAGGTCAGGTCCATCTCCGGGGGAGGCGGAGTGTCGGGATCGTAGCCGATCAGGCGGTTCCAGGCCTTGCGACCTTCATCGATGAGCAGTTTGGCCAGCGCGGCCGCCACCCCCAGGACCGGGATCTGGGGCTCCCCCCGCAGCTGCTGGATACTGCCGGGTCGGGGGATCGGTTCGGCCCAGGTCTCCCCCTTCGGCGCCGCCCGGGCGGCGGCCAGGGCGTCCCGGGCGATCTCTTCCAGCCGCTGCTGGATGTAGATCAGGGTGTCCACGGCGCTCGGGCGGGCGGGCTCGAATCGGTTCGCGGCCAGCATCCGGCGCAGGGGACTGGCCAGGTAGCGCATCCGTGATTCGAGATCGATCGGGACGGTGTCGCGGGGAGGCGGGCCGCTCGGCCAGAGGGGGGCCCGGTGGATCCCGATCCGGCCTCGCCCCGGGGTCGTCGGGGCGCTCCGTTCGGGGAGGACCACCTCCGGCGCCGTCACCGCCGGCTCGAGTGCGGCCGGCGCTCCGGTGGGTGCCGCCGGGGTCGGGCTGGCTTCCGGTTCGGGGGGGGCGACCGCGGGCTCTTCCCACAACGACAGGTCGGCCAGCTGCTCGGGGGGGGAAGGGACCGGCAGGTGGAGGGCGAGGAAGAGCACCAGCAGGAGGAGATGGAATCCCGATGAGGCCGCCCAGGCGAGCGGTCGGCCCGGCCTCAACCTCATCCCGGTCCGTTCAGGGTCCATAGTCGGCGGTACCGCTCGTAATGGTTGAGCACGCTGCGCACGTAGTTCCTCGTCTCCTCATAACCGATGGCTTCGAGGAAAGTTTCCGGCCGCTCGTCCTCCAGTCCCCTCTCCCACCGGCGCACGTTGGTCGCTCCGCCGTTGTAGGCCGCCAGCGCCTTGGGCACCGAACCGTCGAACTGCTCGATCAGACGGGCCAGGTAGGGGACGCCCAGAGCCAGGTTGCGGTCGGGATCGTAGAGGTCCTCCGGTTCGACTGCCGGGAGCCGCAGGCGACGGGCCCACTCGCTGGCTGTGTCCGGCATGAGCTGGAGCAGACCCCGGGCGCCGGCGAAGGAACGGGCATCGCTCCGGTAGAGGCTCTCCTGTTTCATCAGCGCCAGCACGAGCAGCGGGTCTACCTCGTAGCGCCCGGTGTGGGGAAGGAGGCGGTCGAGCCAGTAGAGAGGATACTCCAGATCGGTCCGCCGCCGGTCCCCGTCCGGCCAGCGGTAGCCGTCGCGGAGACGTTCACCGAGCCGGGCGGCCGCATCGTAGGCGCCGCCGGCCACGCAGCGTTCCCACACCGTGTAGAGCCGGTCGCGGTCGAGCCGCCGGTGGTCGAGCGACTCGAGCAGCGCCGCTTCACCGGTCTGCTCCTGCCCGATCCGCAGAAGGGTGATGCCGGCGGCCAGTCCCGGGTCCGCCCACTCCGGTACGGTCAGGGTGAGGGGGGGGACCCAATCGAGCGGAGGCTGGTGGCGGAGCGGCTGCGGGCGTCCCAGTTCGGCCGCCGCCCGTTCGCCGTACCAGGTACCGGGGAAGGCGTCGGCGGCCCGCTCCTGGTAGGCCCGGGCGGCCGCCGAGTCCCCTTCGGCCCAGGCCATCCGGCCCGCCCAAGACCACCCTTGGGCCTTCTCTTCCGGATGGAAGACCCCCGAGCCGAGCCGCACGTACCAGCGACGGGCTTCCCCCCACGCCTGCTGCCGGCGGGCGCAGTTGCCGAGCTGGAAGAGGGCCGCCGCGTTCTCCCAGTAGGTGGGATGCTCCTGGATGAGCCGGGTCAGCACCTGCCGGGCGGCCGAGCAGTCGCCGCTCCCCAGCCGGTCGGCGGCCAGGCGGAGGGCTCGAGGCGTCCAGCGGCTGTGCGGGTAGGTGTCGGCGAAAGCGACCAGGGCGGCCGCCCCCGCCGCCCGGTCACTGCTCGAGGCCACGGCCTGCGCCCGGTAGAACGCGGCCGCGGTGCGCCAGCGGGGGGAGCCTCCCGCCTCATCCAGCCGGGCGGCTGCGGCCCGCCACTCCTTCTGACGGAAATGGGTCATCCCCAACCAGTAGGCCGCTTCCTGCTTCTCCTCGGTGCTACCCGAGCGATACACCCGCTCCAGCGCGGCGCGGGCCCCCGCCCAGTCCGAGATATCGTGCAGGATCCGGCCGGCCCGCAGCAGGGTCGGGGCCTCCTCGAGACCCTCCTCGAGCAGCCGTCGGGCGGCCCGCCCCCGGGCTTCATCGCTCCCGGGCAGTTCCAGCGCCCGCACCAGCAACTCACGGGCCGCTTCCGGCTCGGTGGATGCGAGCTGCTCGGCCAGCTCGACCGCGTAGGCGGCCGAGTCGGGATGCCGCTCGGCCACCAGCCGGCGGCGCAGGTCAAGGGCCGTCTCCCGGTCCCCCCGCCCGGTGGCCAGTTCCAACCGCGCGACCAGCGCCCGCTGCCGGACCGCCCCCCCGGCGTGACGGGAGAGGACCCCGGCCAGCAGGGAGTCGGCGGCTTCCGGCCGGCCCACCCGGACCAGGAGGTCGGAGGTCAGCAGGTCCACCCAGGCGGCCAGCGGCTCCGGGGCCCCGGCCCGGCCCCGGGCCAGCGCGACGGTGGCGCTCTCCCAGCGTTCGAGCCGTCCGTAGGCCACCCCGAGCCCGAGCCAGGCATCCCGGGAGGGGGCCTCCCCGTTGACCGTGGCCGCCTCCAGCAGGCTCACCGCCAGCGGGGTCCGCCCCTCCCGCAGGGCGCGCAGGCCGGCCTCGATCCCCTCCTCGCGGCCGGAGACCGTCTGGATCGGGGCGGCCATCGCCGGGTTCCGCGGCGCGCCCGGCCGGCCCGGCGGACGTATCACCAGGACAGCGAGCAGACCCAGGAACACTCCGGGGAGGGCCGGGGAGGGCCAGGGGCGCGACGGACCGGGGGCATGGTCGGGAGGAAAGGTCATGTCGGGATGCACGCTATGTCCCGGGCCCGGTCCGGTCAAGGGAGGGTGATGGGGCGGCCTGGTGTCGGTTGGACACCGCGGCGGGCCGCGGTCTCCCGTTCCAGCACCTCGGGCAGGTCCCCCCGGCCCAGGGTCTGCACCCGCTCGACGGTCAGGCTGATCGCCCCCCACTCCTCGTCCACCACCCCGGTCAACAGGAAGGGCCCGCGGGTGAGCAGGCGGGGGGCGTAGCGCCGGTAGACCGCCGGGAAGAGGGTGGTCTCGTAGAGGGCGGTGGTGTCCTCGAAGGAGATGAACTGCATGACCTCCTCGTGCACCGTGTAGACCGGCTTGGCGGTGACCATCCAGCCCACCGTACGGACCCGCCGGCCCAGCTGATCGGCCAGGTCGCGTCCCGCGATGAGGGGGGGGCCCGTCTCGGCCGCCGCCCGCTCGATGGCCGGGCGGTAGAGTTCCAGGGGGTGGGCGCTGACCAGGAAGCCGAGCGTGGCGGCCTCGAAGGCGAGCAGGGTGCGCCGGTCGTAGTCGGGGGCGGCCGGCGGGGGTCCCGACTCCGGATAGTCGAGCGGGAGCAGCAGGGGCCGCCCGGCCGGGGCGGGGCGGGGAGCCGAGCCCGGCGCCGGCCGGGGGACCGACCCGCCGCCGGGCGACCGCCGGGTCTTCTCCCAGACCAGGGCCCGCCACATCAGTTCGGGGCGGCTCCCCTCCCCCAGCCCGTCGAGCGCCCCGCAGCGGATCAGCGCTTCCCCTTCGGTCGGCGTGAGGGAGAGGCGGGCCGCCAGGTCGGCGAAGCCTCCGAAGGGGCCCCCCCGTTCCCGTTCGGCCACCAGCGCCCGGGCGCTGGCGGCGGCCAGCCCCCCGACCTGCTCCAGGCCCACCCGCAGCCAGCCCCGCGTCTGCCCCGGCCCCGGTTCCGGGTCGGTCTGCCCGGTCCAGGCGAAGAGACTCTCGTTCACGTCGGGCAGGCG
Source organism: uncultured Gemmatimonadota bacterium (assembly GCA_964519015.1). Lineage (GTDB taxonomy): Bacteria > Blakebacterota > Blakebacteria > Blakebacterales > CAYUVJ01 > CAZFHZ01. The sequence continues at coordinate 18,009 of CAZFHZ010000064.1, forward strand.
CAGCTCCAGCCCCATGCGCATGGCCTCGGAGACGTAGGCCAGCGGGGAGTAGAACCCGCCGTGGTTGGAGAGAACCGCGGCCATGAACTCGGCCGGGTAGTGGGCGCGCAGCCAGGCCGCCTGGAAGGAGACCAGCGCATAGGAAGCCGAGTGGGCCTTGCAGAACGAGTACCCGGCGAAGGAGGCGATCTGCCGCCACAGCTCGGCGGTCACCCCGGGGTCCACCCCGCGCTCGAGCGCTCCCTCGGTGAACTGCCGCCGGTAGCGTTCCAGCCGCTCGTGGTTGCGCTTCTTGCTCATGCTCTTGCGCAGCCCGTCGGCATCGGCGAGGGAGAGCCCGGCGATGTGATGGGCGACCTTGATGACATCCTCCTGGTAGCACATCACCCCGTAGGTGTCCCCCAGCAGGTCCTCCAGCTCCGGGTGGAGCCAGGTGAAGGGCGCCCCGTGGTGGCGCTCGATGTAGGCGTGCATCATTCCGCTGCGCGAGACCCCGGGGCGGATGATGCTGGAGGCGGCCACCAGGGTGGCGAAGTCGCGGCAGTGCAGTTTGCGGACCAGTCCCCGGGTGGCCGGGCTCTCGATATAGAAGCAGCCCACCGTATCCCCCCGGGCGATGAGCTCCCGGGTGGCCTGGTCGCGGGTGGGGTCGAAGTGGACGTAGGAGACCCGCCGCCCGTGCTGCTGCTCGATCCGGGTGCAGGCGTCGTCGATCACGGCCAGGGAGCGGTTGCCCAGCAGGTCGATCTTGACCAGCCCGGCATCCTCCACCGGGTACATGTCCCA
>CAZFHZ010000065.1:0-18763 GCA_964519015.1 uncultured Gemmatimonadota bacterium
CGTCCCCCGCTTCCGCGAGTTGGGGATCGTGGCCGCAATGCAGGGGATCCACTGCACCTCGGACGGCCCCTGGGTGCTGAAGCGGCTGGGGGAGGGACGTGCCCGGGAAGAATCGTACCTCTGGCGCACCTTGACCGACCTGGGCGTGGTGATCGGCAATGGGACCGACTGCCCGGTGGAGGACATGGACCCGATCCCCTGTTTCTACGCCACCGTGACCCGCCGCATGTCGGATGGGGAGGTCTTCTACGGTGAGCAGCGGCTCTCCCGGGCGGAGGCGCTCCGGACCTATACCTTCAACAACGCCTATGCCGCCTTCGAGGAGGGGATCAAGGGCTCCCTCACCCCCGGCAAGCTGGCCGACATCACGGTGCTGTCGGTGGATATCATGACCTGCCCCGAGGACCAGATCCGGGACGCGCAGGCCGACCTGACTATACTGGGTGGCCGGATCGCCTACCGGCGCAGGTGACCGGCCCGGGCTCCCCGGCCCGAATCCCGCCCGGCCGGTGACCGGCTACCTCGGCAGAGCGTTGCGCCCATCTGGTGCGACGACTAGATTCGGGACGCGAGCCGACTCTCCGGAACCCTGCCATCCAGGAGTCCAGACAGCATGAGTGCACCCACCTCACCCCCTTCCGAAGAGCCGGAGCGGACGCCGGGGACGGAGGAAGAAGCCACTCCGGGCGGAGAGGTCCGGCGCCGCTACCCCCGCTACGTCTACAATCCCATCAGCCTGACCGGGGCCGCCCTGGCGCTCTCGATGGCCTTCGCCATCATCCTGCTCCTGGTGATCGATGTAACCAGCGAGACCAGCAGCCCCTACTTGGGGATCGTTGGTTTCGCCATCCTCCCCGTCCCGCTTATCCTCGGCCTGCTGGCCATCCCGGTCGGGATGTGGATCGAATGGCGGCGGGAGAAACGACAGGTTGCGACGGGGGCCCCCGCCCTGCCGGTCATCGATTTCAACAAGAGCACCGCCCAGCGGGCCCTCTTCACCTTCGTCGTGGGGACGGTGGTCTTTCTCTTCCTGACCGCGGGGGGTTCCTACACGGCGTACGAGTACACCGAGTCGGTGGCTTTCTGCGGCACGGTCTGCCACCAGGTCATGGAACCGGAGTACACCACCTATCAGGCCGGCCCCCACGCCCGGGTCGCCTGTGTGCAGTGCCACATCGGGGAGGGAGCCGAGTGGTGGGTCCGCTCCAAGATCTCGGGGCTCTACCAGGTCTACAGTGTGACCTTCCACAAGTACTCCCAGCCGATCCCGACCCCGATCGAGAACCTGCGTCCCGCCCGGGAGACCTGCGAACGCTGTCACTGGCCGGCCAAGTTCCACGGCGACCAGATGTGGGAGGTCGCCCGCTTTCGGAGCGACGAGACGAACACGCGTTGGCCGATCCGGATGGTCATGCGGACGGGAGGCTCCGACGAGAACGTGGGGAAGGTGCACGGTATCCACTGGCATATCGCCCAGCAGGTCGAGTACGTGGCGACCGATCCGGCCCGGCTCCGGATTCGCGAGGTCCGCCAGCATCTGCCCGACGGTACTGTGCGGGTCTTCACCAACACCCTCGACCCTCTCAGTGAGGAGGAACGGACCGGACTGCCGGAGGACCAGCTCCGGACGATGGACTGCATGGACTGCCACAACCGACCCTCCCACCAGTACCTCTCCCCCCGCCATGCCATGGACAAGGGCCTGGAAGATGGATCGATCCCGGCCGACCTGCCTTACATCAAACGGGAGGGGACCGGCCTGCTGGCCGGCGACTATGCGAACCGGGAAGAGGGCCTCGCGGCCATCGAGCAGGGTCTGCGCACCTTCTACACCGAGCGCTATCCCGATGTGGTAACCTCCCGCGAGGCCGATCTGCTGAAGGCGGCGGCGGGAATCCAGCAGCTTTTCAACACCTACTTCTTCCCCTACATGAAGGCCCGCTGGGACGCCTATCCCAGCCACATCGGACACCAGGAATATCCGGGCTGCTTCCGCTGCCACAACGGGGCCTTCACCGCTGACGACGGCGAGGTCATCCGCAACGACTGCCAGCTCTGCCATTCCATCCTGGCCCAGGGACCGCGCATGGTCGGCCCGTCGACACAGGGTGCCGGTGGACTGACCTTCCAGCACCCCGAAGATATCGGCGGGGCGGAGACCATGATGCCGTGCAGTGACTGCCACACCGGAGGCGGCTACTGAGTGCTTGGGCGGATGCCGAGGAGCGGGGCGGGAGAAGCCCTGAGCCGGTCCCGATGGAGCGCCGAGAGGGTGGAGGCCCGATGAGGACCGGCTTCTCCCGGCAGGCAGGCCAGCTCCATGCTGGCGGGGTCCCCTTGGAGGAGCTCGCCGCTTCTTTCGGTACCCCCCTTTACGTCTATGCGGCGTCCGTGATCGACGAGCGGGTGGCCGCCGTGCGGGCCGCCTTCGATCCACTCGGGGTCCGGCTGCATTACTCGGTCAAGGCCAACCCGAACCTTCACCTGCTCCGCCACTTGCTCGGCCTCGGTCTGGGATTCGACATCGTCTCGGGGGGGGAACTCGCCCGAGTACTCGAGATCGGTGCCGATCCGCGGGAGATCGTGTTCGCCGGGGTGGGGAAGACCGAGGAGGAACTTCAGACCGCTGTGACGGCGGGGGTCGGCCTGATCATCGCCGAATCGACCGGCGAGGTGCACCGGCTGGCCCGGCTCGCCGGGTCCGCCGGCCACTCTCCCCTCGGGATCGGCCTGCGGCTCAACCCCGAGGTGGACGCCGGGACCCATCCGCACATCACCACCGGTCGGCGCCGGGACAAGTTCGGGCTGCTCGGTGAGGAGTACCGCGTCCTGCTGACGGACGCGGTCTGGCGGGGGCCGCTGCGGTTGACCGGGTTGCACATACACCTGGGCAGCCAGATCACCTCGGTCGCGCCCTACCGGACGGCCCTGATCGGGCTGCTGGAGCGGCTGGCCGAAGCACGCGCGGCCGGGCACCAAGTGCGCATCCTCGACCTGGGCGGGGGATTCGGGATCAGTTACGACGGCTCCCCGGTCCCCTCGCCGGCAGATTATGCCGGAGCGCTGGCTCCTCTGCTGGACGGGCTCGAAGCGGCACCGCTGCTCGAGCTGGGCCGCTCCCTGGTCGGGCCGGCTGGGGTGCTGCTGACCCGGGTGGAGTACATCAAGCCGCGCGACGGCGGCCGGCTGCTGATCGTGGACGCCGGCCTGACCGAACTGCTCCGACCCGCCCTCTACGACGCCTATCACCGAATCGAGCCGGTGCAGGAGCCGGTCACCGGCGAACGTCTGGACTGCGATATCGCCGGCCCGCTGTGCGAGTCCTCCGACTTCCTGGCCCGCGGACGCTCCCTACCCCCCCTGGAAGCCGGTGACCTGCTGGCGGTGCGGGACGTCGGTGCCTACGGCCTGGCCATGTCGGGCAACTTCAACTCCCGCCGGCGCCCGGCCGAGGTCTGGGTGAAATCCGACGGTACCGTGCGGCTCATCCGCCGCCGGGAGAGCTTCGACGACCTGCTGGCGCCGGAGCGGGAGCTCCCCTCCTGACACCCCGCCCTGCGTACTCCTCCCCGGCTCTTAGCTGGACGTCACTGGAGCGGTCCCGCCGGTTTCAGCCGGCCGTCCCAGGATCAGGCCGATGACCAGTCCCCCAAGGACGAATTGGACCAGATAGAGCACGCCACCGAAGGCGAATAGGCCCCACGACATCATCCCCCAGGCCACCCATTCCAGGTAGTGGGTGACCGAGACGAGCAGCCACATGAAGATGCCGTATCGGATCCCCTCCACGGCCGGGGCCTTCCCCTCGTAACCGAACCGGAAGATGAAGGCCATCATCAACGCCAGCACCAGATAGGAAAGCATGAGCGCGGGCATGTTCGGCATCTCGCTGACCGCCGCCAGCAGGGCCGGATTCTGCATGTCCTGCATCTGGGCGGCGAAGACCACCCCAAAGAGCAGCCAGGAAACCAGGAACATGACTACGAAGGCCGCCAGCGCGGCCAGCAGCGTGCGCTTCTCGAACACGGGAATACCTCCTCATGACAGGGAACGGGTGGGCAGACGGCAGGTTGGTGGGAGCCGCCCGGGGAGTCTCGCCGCCGTGGTGCCGTTCAGCATAGCCTCCCCGGCCGACACTACGGAATAACTTAGTTAGTAGACCTTCACCTCCGACAACATCGGCGGGGCGGCACTCCGCGTGATCCGGAGGCGCAGCCGGTCGGTGACCACGGAAGCGAAGCGCAGGATGCGGCGGGGGCCGATGGTGGTGCCCATCGCCACTTGGTACCAGGCCCCATCGAGGTACGCGTCCACCGCGAAGGCCTCGATCCGCTGCCCCAGTGCGATACCCTCCTCGAGCCGCACGATCGAGACGGTCCGCGGGCCAGGCAGCTGAACGGTGAGCTCGGCGGTGGTGATCCCGTCGTCGGTCGCCCAGCAAGTGGCGGGATCACGGTCGAACAGGTTGGCCGGAGCGTAGCGGGGGTGCCCCCCGCGCACGTTGGAGGCGGTCGCCGCCGCCGAGGTCGCCAGGTCGACCGCGAAGAGACTGTCGAGTGCCGCGCGCAGTCCCATCAGGGCGGCCACGTCGTTCTCGTGGACGAGCCCCCGGCGGTCCACCGGCAGGTTGAGCAGAAGGTTGCTCCCCCGCCCGACCGACCGGAACCATATGTCGAGCAGCCGATCCGGTGTCTTGACCTTGTCGTCCTGTTCCGGGTGGTAGTACCAGCCGGGCCGGATCGAGACGTCACACTCGCTGGGGACCCACCAGCCCCCGTCCCGGTGGCCTTCGGTGAGCTCGCGGTAGCGCGGGGTCCCCGGCTCCAGTTCGTCCCGCTTCAGGGTCGCCCAGTTGGTCTCGCCGGCGAACCCCTGCTCGTTGCCCACCCAGCGCACGTCGGGGCCGGCGTCGCTGAAGATGACCGCTCCGGGCTGCAGCCGGCGGACCGTCTCGATGAAGGCGGGCCAGTCGTAGATCTGCCGCTTCCCGTTCGGTCCCTCGCCGCAGGCGCCGTCGAACCAGACCTCGAAGACCGGCCCGTAACCGGAGAGCACCTCCTCCAGCTGCCCGATGAAGTGGGCGTTGTAACGGGGGGAGTCGCCGTAGGAAGGTTCGTGCCGGTCCCAGGGGGAGAGGTAGACTCCGAAACGCAGGCCGTACGCCCGGCAGGCCGCCGCCAGTTCGCGCAGCACGTCTCCATCCCCGTCCCGCCAGGAGCTGGCGGCCACCGTGTGGTCGGTCAGCCGGCTCGGCCAGAGGCAGAAGCCGTCATGGTGCTTGGCGGTCAGGATGATCCCCTTCATCCCGGCGTCCCGGGCCACCCGGGCCCATTGGCGGGCATCGAGGGCCGAAGGATCGAAGAGGGCGGGCGACTCACTCCCCTCCCCCCACTCCCGGCCGGTGAAGGTGTTCATGTTGAAGTGGATGAAGGCGTAATACTCCAGGTCGTGCCAGGCCAGCTGCTGGGCCGAGGGAAGCGGCCCGTACGGGGCCGGAGGGGGAGGAGCGGCGGGCCCCGAACAGGCGACCACGACCGGGAGCAGGACAGTGGGCAGGAGAGCGCGGCGCATGACATCCTCCGGGACGTTCGTGACCACTCGGATCCCATTCTAGTCCGACCGGCCGCCTCCGCCCAGGCGCCGGTGGCCGGGGCTCCACCGGGGCTGGTATCATCCCTGGCGAAGCCGCCGAAGCAACGAGCCTTGAGGTGCCGTCCATGCGTTCCTGTCCCGCCCCATTCCACCACCGGCTCCTGCCGATCGTCCTTCTACTGGCCGCCGGTTGCGCCGGCGCTCCGCATCCCGACGACGAAGGCCCCCCTCTCGCTCCGGCCGTGATCGAACAGGCGGGGGACCGCCTGGTGCTGAGCTATGCCGGAGGGAGGATCTTCGAGGGGACGATCCGCTCCCCTTCCGGGTTCTCGATCCGGCCGGTCGTCTCCGACCGGGCGGGGATCGTGGAGCAGGCGATCCTGCTCGAATCGGGGGACCTGCGCGGCCCGCTCCGGCTCGAGGGGATCATTACCGGCGCCGGGGAGGCCTTCGCCTGCGAGGTCGACCCCCCGCGCTCGGGTCCGCCGATCGTGCGGCACGCCTCCGGACCCAGCCGGAGCCTGCGCAACCGGGCCGTCTACGACCGCGGTCGCGACTGGGTGCTCTCGGTGGACCTCCCCGCCCGCGCCCGACTCCTGCCGGTGGAGGGCGTGGCGGGACTCACCCGTTTCACCCTGGAGGCCGAAGGGGCCTACCTCGTCCTGCGCTTCCGTCCCCGCTACTACCAGCGGCACCGCGGCCTGCGCTACTTCGAGCCGTGGACCTACCGGGTGTGGGACCGCTCGGTGGCCGGCTGGTGCTCCTGGTTCGCCTACTTCCAGGCGATCGACGAGGAGAAGATACGGCGGGCTGCCGAGGTCTTCGCCGAACGCCTCCATCCCTTCGGGTACGACTACTTCCAGATCGACGACGGCTACCAGCGGGACCCGGGCGGCCCCCCCGAGTCGTGGCTGGTGCCGAACGAGAAGTTCCCCTCCGGGCTGACCTCACTGGCCTCCCACATCCGGGCGCAGGGGCTGCAACCGGGCATCTGGACCTACGCCTCCTTCCACGACGCCGACTACGTGGCCGCCCACCCCGACCACTTCGTGCGGGACGTCGCGGGCGAACCGGTGCAGGGACGCTGGGTGGGCTACGTCATGGACGCCTCCGCCCCCGGCACGCTCTCCGAGATCGTACGCCCGATCTACCGCGGGCTTCGATTAATGGGCTGGACCTACTTCAAGGTGGACGCTCTGCGGCACCTGCGGTACGAGGGGTACAACTCCTTCCCGGAGTACTTCGAGACCAGGGATCTCGACCGGGTCGAGGTCTTCCGCGACTACGTCCGGGCGGTCCGCGAGGAGATCGGACCGGAGTGCTTCATGCTCGGCTGCTGGGGGATCCGTCCCGAGCTGACCGGCCTGGTCGACGGCTGCCGGATCGGGGGGGACGGCTTCGGCTACGCCGGGCTGGCCCAGTACAACTCCTTCAACAACGTGGTCTGGCGCAACGATCCCGACCATGTGGAGCTGAGCCCCCGGGAAGCCTGGCGCTCCTGCACGGTCACCTCGCTCACCGGTTCGCTGCTCATGTTGACCGACCCTCCCGAGCGCTACCAGGGTCCGCTGGTCGAGCCGGCCCGCCGGGCCGCCCCGGTGCTCTTCACCCGGCCCGGCCAGCTCTACGACGTGGATCCCTCCCGCTCCCATCTGCTGGACCGGGTGGAGACCGAGGTGAGCGGCGACGGGGAGCGGGTCTTCGACGCCTCGCGCGCGCCCTCCACCGGCCTCTTCCTGCTGGAGCTTGCGCGCGACTGGGGGGACTGGGTCGTGCTCGGCCGGTTGGACGAGGGGATTGATCGGCTGAATGCCCGCGACCTGGGACTCGACCCGGAGCGCACCTACACCGTCTTCGAATTCTGGTCGCAGCGGCGGGTGGGGGCTTTCCGCGGGACTTTCGAGCCCGGGCCGATCGATCCCCGCTTCGGCTGCCAGGTCTTCGTCATCCGGGAGGAACTCGAGCGCCCGCAGGTGCTGGCCACCGGCCGGCACCTGACCGGGGGCGGCCCCGACCTGGCCGCGGTGCTCTGGTCGGAACGAACCCTCAGCGGGACCAGCACCCTGGTCGGGAGGGACCCCTACACGCTCTTCCTGGAGCTGCCGGAGGGGTTCGTCCTGAACGACTTCCGCTGTGACGGCGCGGCGGTGACCGGCCGCAGCCGCAGCGGCCGGCTCCTCCGGATCACCCTGGAAGCCCCGGCCTCAGCCACCGTGAGCTGGACGGCCAGTTTCTGATCACCGGTCGGCCGTGGCCGAAGACCGCTTGCCACTGCTCTGCGGAATCTCATCCCCGGGTGAGAAGAATCGGCCTATGGGTACCGGAATCCCTGCGGGACGGGCACCATCCGGTAGGCGACCGCCAGATTCTCGGTGGATTCGGGGTTGGCAGCGATGACCAGGAGGTGTCCACCGAATACCTCGGAACTGCGCCCGCCAGGGCGCCGCGTCTTGCCCAGGTATTCGCCCTCGGGGCTGAAGACGTGGTAGAGGATGCCCTTCTCACCCGAGATCAGCGGGCCGTACTCGTCCAGCGTCCCCACATAGAGATACCCGCGATCATCGTACTTGATGGATCCGAACGCGGCCTTCCTGTCGGGGAACAGGATGTTCTTCAGTGATTGCTCATACATATCCCGCAATTGATCGTTCTCTGCCTCCGCCATTAAGCCCGTGTAATAGTCCTTTACGACCGCTCGATCGGCCTCGGTCACGGGTTGCCGGATCCCTTCGACCCGGATCTTGCGGGTCAACCGACCTTCCAGATCGTAAACCTCCAGCTCCCCCTCCCATCCAGTTTCCACGACGATGCCGAGGGCGGGAACGTACAGACTCAGAATGTTGGGTCCGTACGCATAGGCCGCCGGTGCGGTGTATGCGATATCCCCCTGCCGCATGTTACGGGTCTCCCCCATCCGGACTTCCGGGCAGGCCAAGCTCCATAGCGTGTCGCCTTCCGCATCCAGCATCATGGCTCCGGTGCTCCGGAAGTAGCCGCTGATGTCGTAACGGTTCATCGAGGTCTGGACCAGGAACCGATCTTCGGAGATCTGCTGTATTCCGGAGAAACTCCAGGAGGGGTCTCCCGGCTGACTCATCATGGTCATGGGCATCACAAACCGGGAGGAACCCAGGTACTCACCTTCAGTCGAATAGCGGGTCGAGCGACGCAGCTGCATGTCATACAGATGAACGATCCTGTTCTGGATCCGCATGATCATGGGGTACTGGAACTCTCCGGGTCCCTGACCCTTGTGCCCGAACCGGCGCTGGTAGCGGCCGGAAGGATCGAAGACCGCCACGTCACCGCTTCCATAATCGGACACGTAGAACCAGCCCTCCTCATCGGCTACAAACTTGAGCGGCTGATAAAGGAAGGACTCCTCCCGCTCATCCTCCATAAGACGGATATCCACCTCGTAGGTGAAGAGTTCTCCCTCGTACTTCGGCCCACCCCGAGTGAGAGCTACCGGTATCCCTTCTTCCTGAACGACCTGGAACTGGTGGCCCTGGGCCTTCTCCTCCGACGAACCCGAACACCCCGGTATCCCGCTTATGACAACAGCGGCCACGGCGGCCACGGCGGCGGATATCATGCTCGAATTGAAGGGTCGCATGTCCCGTGCCTCCCCATTCGGCGGTGATACTTGCTCGTTCGTTGGAAGGACTGATCTGTCGGACGGTCGTTTAGCCGGTTCTCCGTGATCCCTTCACGAGCGACACCGCGAGTCGGCCGCCTTCCGGTCACGGCCGCAGCGGCCGGCTCCTCCTCGAGCTCCGGTCAGGGGAGTCTTTCCCCTCCCCGGGGGCGGGCGTATGCTGTCGGGCGAACTCCGCACCTATGATCGGCAGGAGGAATCAGGACGTGGACCTTCTCGATTACATGACCGACGGAGGGATCGAGGCGCGCTTCGCATCGGTCGAGGAGCTGAGAGCAGCGGCCGAGGGGATCGATTCACCAGAGATCAGGACAAGGCTCCGGACCGTGGCCACCCTTCGGGAGTACCTGGAGGAGCGGGACCGGGAGATCATCGATGGATTGCTGGGGAGACTGGGGGTGGTACCGCTCGATGATGTGACCATCGTGCTGGAGATGACCACCCAGCAGGTCGTGGAAGAGGAACTCCGCGAGGGGAAGCTCTGCCCCCCTCCGGGGGATTGATCCTACGCTCAGGGATACTGGAGACCTTCCGCCCGTGGTACCAGGCGCCAGGCGATGTAGTCCTCCCGCCCGGTCTCCGGATCGATACGGATGCCGAGGAAGTGGCCCCGCATGATCTTCCCGGCCGCGGGAGCCCGGGTCGTACCCAGGAACTCACCGGCCGGGCTCACGACCTGGTAGAGGCGACCCTCCCCATACCCGTCCAGGGCTCGATCCCAATCGGGGACCTCCAACCAGAGATACCCGGCGTCATCGACCTGGATCCCACACCAGTGCGACTTCTTATCGGGGAAGGTGAGCGTCTCCCGGATCGCCTGGAGGAGGTCGTATTCGTCTCCCGCCGAATCAGCGGTCCGGGCCTCCAGGTCCAGGATGATCCGTTGCCGGTCGGTGCCCGTGACCGGCATCTCCGGCAGGTCGAGGGTGATGCGCCGCAGTGGGGTACCGTCCAGGGCGAAGTGACCGATGACCGGATTCAGACCATCAATCAGGTAGATCCCGTCAGGGGTCCAGGCCATTGCCGGGTAACCGGTGAAGGGCAGATCCTGATCCCCCTCCCCCCCCTTGTGACCGCTCCAGAAGTAGGCATAGTACATCGGGATCGAGGCCGAGCGGGCCTGACCGATCGGTGTGCCGGTCCGATCGAAGGTTCGGAATCCTGAGCCCAGCATTGTGATCGACTCGACCTGCTCCTGCGGGAAATCGCGGGCGGTGAACGTTTCGCGGGTCCGGTCGAAGAAGACCCGGCCCCCACCGACCGGGCAGGAGAGGGTCTCGACCAGGGTGCCATCGGTCCGATAGAAGGTGAATCGATGCAGGGACTCGTCATAGATCTCCAGGGTATCATCGACCAGACCGTAGAGATGCAGGAAGACGAACTCCCCCGGTGCCCGCCCCGATCGCCCGATACTGCGCTCGAAGCGACCATCCGGGTCGAAAACGGCGATCCGCCCGTTGCCCCGGTCCTGGACATAGAATCTGCCCGATCCGTCCATCAGGAACCCCGGCTCATCCCAACGGCGGGGGGCACGGGGATAGACGAGTGAGACGGGGCGCGTCTCGTCCTGGAACAGCATCGCCGCCATCTCGTACCCGAAGATATCTTCCTGGTACCGGGGACCGCCGGTGTTCACTACGACCGTGACGCCATCTTCCCGATACTGCCTGACCTGATGATCCTCTATACCCCGGCCGCATGCCGTTACGGTCAGGAGAGGAATCAGAAGGGAAAGGCCTTGGTAGCCTGGTCGCAGCATCGATCCGATCTCGTTGCCTTTCAGGGCCTTCACCCTTTCCTGTCCGTCTCTCCGGCGAACCGAATCAGTAGCCGGGGGGCGGTGTGCTCCTCGGCGGCGGCGGAGGACTCGTCCGGCTGCGCGCCAGCGACCGGTAGTACTCCTCCACCTGGCGGCGGTAGGACTCGGGTACCTCTCCCGAGCCCGGGAGAGCGGGATCGGGCCGCTCGCCCATGGTCAGTTCCCGGCGCAGGGCGAACTCCAGCTCCTTCATGTCCCGCACGATCCGCTCCTGCAGTTCGGCCACGGTGCGCGGATCGGCCCAGACCGGGTTGCGTTCGAGCATTTCCATCTGCTGCGCGATCCGCTCGAGTTGACCCGGGTCGACCTCGAGCTGGCGCTCGGCCAGGTCACGGGCCAGTTGGCGGGCCTCGTCGGCCCGGCGTTGGAACTCGCGCTGGAACTGGCGGGCGGTCTGGGAATTCGAGGGCTGGCCCTCCTGCCCCGGCTGACCCTGTTGCTGCGTGCGCTGCTGGAGCGATTCCACGCCCTCGGTCAGGCGGCGGACCCGTTCCAGCAGGTCGCGGTCGTCCCCGCTCCCTCCCGCCTGGGCCTGGCTGGCTGCCTGATCGGCCTCGGCCAGCCGCTGCCGGAGCCGTTCGATGTCCCCGGCGATCTGCTCCTCGAAGTTGCGGGCGTATTCAGGTGAGTTCTCCTGGACCACCCCACGTGAGTAGCTGACCTTCTCCTTCAGCTTGTCGTCCCGGATCCCCTGGGCCGCCTCGGCCACTTCGCGGGAGACCGCCGGCTGTTCCCGGCGGCTCTCGTTGGCCATCCGGTCGAGCTGTTGCTCGAGGTCGGTGAGCTCGGCCAGCATCGACTCTTTGCGGTCGAGCAGGCGCCGGAGTTGCTCCTGGCGCGCCTCCCCTTCCGAAGGGAGTCCGGCCACCGACTCCTGGATCCCCCGCTGCTGGCGGGCCACTTCGTCCGCCCGGCGGCGGGCGTCCTGCAGGTCACGCCGGAGCCGCTCCTGGACCCCCTCATCGAGCAATCGGCGGGCTTCCTCCATCCGCTCGAGGGCGCGCTGGCCGGCCTCCTCGGTCCCGCTGGCCGAGGAACGGCGCATCTGCTCGGCCGCCTCACGCAGCCGGCGGGCGCTCTCCTGGAGGTCGGTGCGCCCCTGCTCGCGGGCGAGTCGTTCGAGCTGCCGGGCGAGCTGTTCGGTCTCCTCGGCCAGCTGCTGCTGCCCGCTCCCCATCCCGGAGGCGCTCTGGCCGGTCCGGGAGAGACGGCTGCGCCGCTCGTTCTCCTGCTGCTGCCGGCGGGCCAGTTCCTGGAGGCGCTGCATCACTTCGTCGACCTGCTGGTCGGTCTGCTGCTGCTGCGCCCGCTGGACGTCCTCGTACTGGTTCATGGACTGGTCGAGTTCCATCTCGAGGAGCTCGAGCATGTCCTGGTTGTCCTGCTGTCGACCTCCTCCCGCACCCCCGGCACTGCTCCCCGGCTGGCGCTGCTGGGCCACCTGGACTTCGCGCACCGCGGCCTCGGCCCGCTGCAGGTGCATCAGCGCCTGCTGTTCGGGTCCGAGTGCCTCATCGGGATGTCCTTCGCCCAGCCGGGTCTCCGCCTCGCGCATCGCCGCCAGGGCGGCGGTCAGGTCGTCCCGGATCCCTCCCATCTGAGAACCGGCCCCGAGTACTTCGCCGGGCATCTGTTCCACGATCCCGGCCACCTGTTCGGCCAGCTGTCCCTGGGCCAGGGTCACCGTGCCCAGATTCTCGGTCCGCTCGGCCGCCGAGGTCCGCTTCGGGTCCCGCACGATGCGGTGGGTGGCGGCGATGATGTCGCGCTGCTGCCGGCTCAGCCCTCCGGCGGCGCCTCCCGCCCCGGCACCGGCCGGCGGCTGCTCCCCCGCGGTGGGTGTGCGCTGCGACTGGCGGAAGTCACGGTCGAAGGGAGCGATCTCCACGAAGTAGATGTCGGTGGCGGCCTCCTGAGCCCCCGGGCTCACACAACGGTCGGTCACCCGGGCAAAATAGGAGACCAGGTCGCCGGGGCGCAGCCCCCACTCCTCGAGGAAGAAGGTGTGTCCCGCCAGCACCTCCCGCGAACCCGTGCCCCCCTCCTGGTAGAGGGTCACCGTCTGCTCCGGCTGCCCGTTGACGCTGAAGACGAGCTCCAGAGCACCCACCCCGAAGTCGTCCTCGGCCTCGGTCTCCACGAAGACCTCGTCCACCGCGCCCACCCGCACATCGGCACCGGGCTGGCGGAAACGCACGACCGGGGGGAGGTCGTCGAGCACCCGGATGAGGTACTCGGGGGAACCGGCCGCCCAGCGGTCGCCTTCGGCGGCGAAGTAGACCCGGTAGGCGCCGTCGGCCTGCACTTCGAACCCACCGGAGAGCTCCCCCTCTTCCTCCGCCGGCAACAATGGGATCGAGACACCCCCGTCCAGCTCGAGTCGACCGCCCGCGACTTCGAGGGTGGGATGGACGAAGACCTCCACCCGGGTGCCGGCCACCGAAGCGATGTCCCCCCCCTCCTGCTCCCGAGGCTCCAGTCCGGTGTAGGCCGGGAAGAGGTAACGGACATGGACCCGGTCGGCCCAGGCCAGGTCGTGCACGGTGATGCGGCGAATCGGGGAGCGGACCCCCTCCGCCTCGGCATAGAACTCGAGATCGGCCTCCAGGCCGGTGGCCAGGAAGAGGAAGGCCCCCTCGGTCTCATCGGCGATCATGGGGAGATGTTCCCACTCCCCCTCCCCGCGGCGGATCGAGACCTCGGCCCGCCGGGGGCGGAAGTTCTCGGCCCGGGCTCCGATCAGGATGCTGGAGCCGCGGGCCACGGCCGTATCGCCGGGGGTGACCGTCAGCAGGTAGGGGCTGGCCGCCTCGGCCCGCTCCCAGAGCCGGAAGACCAGGGCGGCGCCACTGCCCAGGAAGGTCGGGGAAGCGGCGACCAGCAGGACCGCCAGGAGCACGACCCCGAACATCCCCAGGGCGGCCCGGCGGGCCCCCTCGCGGCCGACCCGGCTCGCGTAATCCCCGATCACGCTCCGGCCGGCCATCGACCGCACCAGTTGGCGGACCAGAGAGGTCGGTTCCCCGCGCTCCGGGTCGGGCCGGCCGTACTCGACCGCGGTGATCAGGCCGCTCTGCAGGTCGGGCCGGGCCTCTTCGATGTAGAGCGCGACGCGCTCGTCGGGCGGCCGGCGCAGCAGCGGGAGGAGGAGGAAGCGGACGATGAGCAGCACCAGCCCCGTCCAGGTGATGAGGCGGGCCGCCGTCACCGCGGCCGGCTGGAATCGGAAGATATGGAGCAACAGGGAGGAGAAGACGACCAGCAGCACGCCGCCGGCGACCACCGCCATCAGTCCGCGCAGCAGCCGCATCAGCCGCCACCGGGAGCGCACCCGCCCGAGCATGTCGACCAGGTGCTCGTAGCCGCTCTTCGGATCTAACCGGCTCATGCCACTACTCCCCTCGTCTTGGGTCGCGCATCCCGCCGTCCGGCCAGGTGCGCCTCGGCCGCCAGGGCCAGCACGGCGGCGACCAGCAGATACCACCAGGCCCAGCTCCGTCCGGATAGGACCTCCCCCGGACGGCTTCCCAGCCCGGCTTCCCGGGGAGCCTCCCCGGCGGGGCGGACCGCCCGCAGGGCGAGTTCCCCGGCATCGAGCGGTGTCAGGTCGGCCTCCCGCCGGTCCACGTTGACCGCGATCTCGACCGGGTTCTCCCCTTCCCTTCCCGCCCGCTCATGGAATCCGGGGGGGAGCGGACCGGCCTCCCCCGAGGCGAGCGGGGCACCCACATCATACCAGAGCGGGAGCGGCCGGTATCGGGTCAGATGCAGGACGGTCTGGCCCACCAGGGGGAGGAAGACCGGCTGCAGGACCAGGTCGTTCCACACGTTGTCGAACAGGCTCGTCCAGAGCAGGACATGTCCCGCCCCCAGGTCCCGCTCGATCAGGGCCGGCGCCCCGTCGCTGAAACGGGCCGGTACCCGATCGGCCCATTCCGACGGCACCGGCCGGTAGCGGAAGAAGCGGGCACCGGTGAAGGCCCCGCTGCCGGGTCGCCGGAAGACGGCGAACACGGGATGGTCGTAATCGAGTCCGCTCAAGGTCACCCCCGCCTCCCGGATGCGGTCCACCGGCGGCCCTACTCCGCCGGGGAGCAGTTCCTCCCCGGCCGGGTCCGTCCCGGCCCGCCAGGCGGGCCCGAGCAGCACCAGCAGCCCCCCCCCGGCCCGGACGTAGGCGTCCAGCTCCGACCGGACGGCCGCGGGCAGCATACCCGGGTCGTTGAGGACGACCAGCGGGGTGCGGACGGGGTCCAGTTCCGGAAGGTCGATGCCCGGGAGGCTCCGCACCTGGAGTCGCGGAGCTTCCAGCACCTCGAGGGCCCGGATCAGGTAGAGGCTCTGGCGCGATGGACTGCCGGCAGCCTGCAGGATCAGCGCCTCCCGCCGCGGCTCGGGGGGGATGGTCGCGTAGAAAACGTCGTCGGCGGCCAGCTCGTCCTCCCGGATGCGGAGGGTGGCGGCCAGACCAGCCGCCGGCAGCGGCAGCCCCTCGAAGGAGGCCGGGACCGTGCCGCCGGCGGGCACGTCCACCCGTACGCTCCGGGTGGTCTCCCCGGCCTGGAGGGTCACCTCCACGCCGCGCAGCGGGTGCGGGCCGTGGTTGAAGAGCAGGGCGTCGAGTGCCACCTCTTCCCCGGCGGCCTCCTCCCCGCCGGCCCGCCGCGCCCGGACCGAAGCGATCCCGGCGTCCTCGCTGCCGGGGCGGGAGAGGTCGATGATGCGCAGCGGGGTAGAGGCCGGGAGCACCCCGGCCTCGCCGGGCAGCCAGGCGAGCGCCTGCAGGTCGCTCACCAGCACCACCTCCCCCCCACCCTCCCCCTCGGCGAACAGCCGGTCGGCGGCCTCCAGGGCCGGTCGCAGACGTGTCCCCGACCAGCCGGGCTCGGAGCGGGCGAGCCCGTCCAGCAGGAGAACGCGGTCGGCGGTCGGCCCGGCCACCACCTCCGCTCCTTCGTCGAAGAGCACCAGGGAACCGCGGGCCCCGACCGGCAGGCCTTCGAACTCGGCCCGCGCCGCGCGGAGCGCCTCCGTCCAACGGTCGCCGTAGCGCATGCTCCAGGAGCGGTCGAGCAGCACGACCCGGTGGCGGGCGCCCCCGGCACCCGCCGCCTCGAGCGCGCCTCGGAGATAGGGGCGGGCGAAGGCGAGCACGATGAGCAGGAAAGCGGCCAGCCGGAGGAGCAGCAGCGGCAGGTCGCGCACCCGCCGCCGCCGGTGGGCGCGGAAGGTGGTGGCTTCCAGGAACATGAGCGAGGGGAAGGGGGTGCGCCGGGCCCTCCGGCTGTGGACCAGGTGCACCAGCACGGGGATGCTCAGGGCGGCCAGGCCGAAGAGCAACAGCGGGTTCAGGAAGGCGATGGGCACCTTAGCGCACCCGCCTCAGCCGTTCCCGCTCCGAGAGATAGCGGAAAAGGGCGAAATCAAGCGGGACCGAGGTGTCGAGCAGCACGAAGTCCGCCCCCCGCTCCCCCAGCCCTTTCTTCAGGCGGTCGACATGGGCCTGGAGCCGCTCGGTGTAGCGTTCCCGCGCTTTCCGGGGCACGATCGGAAGCTGTTCCCCACTCTCCAGGTCCTGGAAGAGGGTGGGATCCTCGAAGGGGAAGGTCAGCTCGTACTCGTCGAGCAGGTGGAAGACGATGACCTCGTGCCCGCGGAAAGCGAGCTCCCCGACCGCGGCCAGGATGCGCTCCGCCTCCTCGTACCCGTCGCTGAGGATGGCGATGATGCCCCGCCGCGAAGCCAGTTCGGCCACCTTGTGGAGGGAGCGTGAGAGGGGCGTGCGGGGCCGGGCCTCGGGGCGGGCCCGGTCGAGGGCGTAGAGCACATCCTCCAGGTGCCGGGCGGCACAGGGGACGTATTCCTGCAGGCCCTCCCCCACCACGACCGTCCCGACCCGGTCCCGCTGCAGGTGGGAGAAGTAGGTCAGGCTGGCGGCCAGGTAGCGGGCGTAATCGAACTTGGAGAGGGTGGTGCTGGCATAGTCCATCGAGCGCGAGGCGTCCACGACCACCAGGAAGTCGGCATTCGTCTCGGCCTCGAACTCCTTGACGTAGTGGCGGTCGGTGCGGGCGTAGAGACGCCAGTCGATACGGCGGATGTCGTCCCCCGGCATGTAGGGGCGGTGCTCGGCGAAATCGACCGAGAGCCCCAGGAAGGGGGAGCGGTGCAGCCCGTTGATGAAACCGTGCACGACGGTCCGGGCCACCAGCAGCAGGCTGTCGATACGGGCCAGCACCAGGGGGTCGATGAACTGCGCCCCCGGCGCTACCGTCCGTCCGGTGTGCTCGCCCGTAGCCACGCCGCGCCCCTACATCCCCGAGGCGGGCGCCGGGACCGTCTCCAGCAACCGCTCGACCAGGAATGCGGTGGTGATGCGCTCGGCCTCGGCGTGGAAGTTGGTCAGGATGCGGTGGCGGAAGACAGGGTGGACCATCGCCCGCACATCCTCGATGCCGACGTGGTAGCGGCCGAGGGTAAGTGCCCGCGCCTTGGCGGCCAGGATGACGTACTGGGCGGCCCGCAGACTGGCTCCGTACGAGACCCACTGGCGGATGAAGTCGGGGGCGTCGGGCCCGATCGGCCGGCTGGTCCGGGCCATGCTGACGGCGTAGCGCATGACCGGGTCGGCCACCGGGACCTTGCGCACTAGGCGCTGGAAGGCCACGATGTCCGCCCCGGTGGCGACCACCTCGAGCCGGTTCTCCTGGAGCTCGGTGGTGCTGCGCACCACGGCGATCTCGTCGTCCTCGGGCAGGTAGTCGATCACGATGTCGAACATGAACCGGTCGAGCTGCGCCTCCGGCAGGGGGTAGGTGCCCTCGAGCTCGATCGGGTTCTGGGTGGCGAAGACGAAGAAGGGCTCTTCGAGCGTGTAGGTAGTCCCCTGCACCGTCACCCGGTGCTCCTGCATGGCCTCGAGCAGGGCCGACTGCGTCTTGGGAGGCGTACGGTTGATCTCGTCGGCCAGCACGATGTTGGCGAAGACCGGGCCGGGGGTGAAGACCAGGTGGCGCCCCCCCGTCTGCGGGTCCTCCTGGATGATGTCGGTCCCCGTAATGTCCGAGGGCATCAGGTCGGGGGTGAACTGGATGCGGCTGAACTTCAGGTCGAGCACCTCGGCGAGGGTATGGATGAGCATCGTCTTGGCCAGTCCGGGCACCCCGGTGACGATGCTGTTCCCCCCCACGAAGAGGGTCAGGAGGACCTGCTCGACGACCTCGTCCTGTCCGATGATCAGTTTGCGCAGTTCGCTCAGGATCCGGTCGCGCGCCTCGGTCATCTTCGCGGCGAGCGCGACGTCGTCCTCATCCTGCAGCGTCCGGGTCGATTCGGTCATGCC
Organism: uncultured Gemmatimonadota bacterium; assembly: GCA_964519015.1. Classification (GTDB taxonomy): domain Bacteria; phylum Blakebacterota; class Blakebacteria; order Blakebacterales; family CAYUVJ01; genus CAZFHZ01. The sequence continues at coordinate 18,412 of CAZFHZ010000065.1, forward strand.
GACTCCTCAGTGTGTCAGGCCGTAGATGATGTAGTTCACTCCGAACTTGTACGCCTCGTTGGAGAGAGCGACCGGCAGGTAACCCCGGTCGGACCACTCCCAGTAATCCCCGATATCGTTGTCGTAGTTGATCACCACCAGCAGACGCCGGGAGGGATCGTTCTCCTCGTAGATTCCGTACCAGGTCGGGGTGAGCCAGCGGTAGTTGGGATGCTCGAAGCCCTCGAAGGTGTCGATGTCGAAGAAGGTGTGGAAGACCGGTTCGCTGGGGTCGAGCAGCACCAGCCGCCCCTCGGGGAGCACCCGCTGGATCTGGCGGTCCCACAGGTCCCAGGTGTGGCCGCCGGGCCCT
>CAZFHZ010000066.1:0-18650 GCA_964519015.1 uncultured Gemmatimonadota bacterium
CCGCAGGGAGACAACCTCCTCGAGCTTCCCATTGGTGCGATAGAATGTGGCCCTGGCGAGGAGATCATCCATCAGCGTCACAATGCCTGCGTCCACAGAAATCAGGCGAATTGACTCGAAGTCTCCTGGCCCCTCTCCCCTTTGGCCGAAAGAACGAACAAAACGCCCCTGGGGATCGAACACCTTTACCTGAACGTCTCCCCTCTCGGCGAGGTAGTAGTACCCGTCCTGGTCCCGTGTGAACTTATGGGGAGAGCTGAGATATGAGTCTGGCTTGGAGGGATCCTGCTGAAGTCGGAACACCTCGATAAATGCGAATATGTCGCCCGAGAACTTGGGACCTCCAGTGTTCTCAGCCACCTGTACGCCATTGATTGAGCTTGTCTGGAACCTATGATCTGCGCTCTCAGTGACCTGAGATGCAGCGAACCTGGGCGTTGTGAAAACAGCAAAGAATGCACAGGCTGCAACTACGCTGAATCTCCGAATCAGCATGAAATTCCCCTCGATCGGTCAAATACGCTATAAGCAATACATGGACGACTCTCTTGTGAGCATGGTTTATCAGCCAGAGGAAGTCCTAACGTACAGGGTTGTATCCGGAGCAGCACGGCAGGAGATGTGTTGAGAGATGAACCGGCGGGTGGCTCCGTGCGCTACGGATAAAACCGGTTGAACTAAGCCGCTGGATTGATGCTATGGAGCCTGGAAGAGGGGGTCAAGGCGGACAGAAGTCTTGAGGGTAGGACGACAGCCGTCAGCATGCTCCAGTTGGGCTGGCCGGGTTCGATTCGATCGGTGAGAAGGGCCCAGGAGACGCCGCACTGAAGGCTTGAAGTGCGTTCCCGTGGCTGCCACACAGCGATCTGCACACAGCACGAGCCGGACGGAAGGGAACATGCCGTCGGCGGATGTCACGATGAGCTCACCCCCAGGCAGCGTCATGAGGTATCCACGTACTCGGGTGACAATGACCACACGCCCGACGGGCCGAGGTGTTGCACGATGAGGAGGAGTCCTTTCTTGCAGCACGGGCAGCAAGAAGTCCTTGCGGCAATCGATCCAGTTCCGCCGGTCGGGTGAGATGCCGCCGGCCGGTACCACACCGTGAACATGCGGGTGGCGCATCGTGTGGGTGCACACCGGCTTCGTCAGGCCGGATTTCAGAAGAGCTGTCTTACACGCTTTCTGGATTGACGAAGGACTCAAGGGCCGATCAGGGGACTCGTCAGGGAACAGATAGCTCTTGGGACGGTAGGCCCGCCAGTACGTGCGTAGAGCCTCCACCAGAGTTCCCGACAGCGGCGCGTAGCGGTCCTTGCGTCCCTTGCCTTGGCGTACTCGCAGAACCCCGCGTTCGCTGTCGATGTCCTCAACACGCAGACCCAGGGCTTCCGAAAGTCGAAGCCCCGCTCCATACATGGTCATGAGCACGGCGCGATGCTTCAGGTAAGAGATGGATTGGAAGAAACGCCCCAGTTCCTGCGCACTCAATACCACGGGCAGCTTCTTCTCTTTCTTCGCAAAGCGGATGTGCTCGATCATCTCCTTGCGCCCCAGGGTCACGTTGTACAGGAAACGCAGAGCGCAGACCGACTGGTTGAACCAGGCCCAGGATGCCTTCTTGGTCTCCACGAGATAGACCTGGTACTCCCGGATGTGCTCGGCCCCCAGCTGACGTGGCGATTTGCCGAAGTGGTGCGCGAACTGGGCTACGGCTCGCGTGTAGATCTCGATCGTTCGGGGAGAATAGTTGCGGACACGAAGATCCTGGATCATCCTTTGACGCAACGAGCTCATGGGGTGGCTCCTTTCGTGACGTTGGGGTGTCTTTCTCAGCAAGAACAGATTACCCCATCCCACGGGGGAGTCACCCCGTGTCTGTGACCGGACGCGCTGGTTCGAAGGATACGAAGGACTGCTCGGTGAAGGACCGCTTCAAGCACCTACCGCGAAGCGGTTTAGTTCAACAACAGGTGTACCGGGCGGTACGACACTGATGCGAGGGGCCTCCCTTGGGAGGCCCCTTCTTCATGATCTTTCTTTTCCCTCCTCGGTCTCACCGGCGGCACCGGTGCGGCGCCAGTGAACCGATCCTTCCTGCTTCAGTCCGGCAGCAGCTTGGTCGCCAGCGGGACCGGCTTGAGCAGTTTCACGATGGGCAGGTAGCGCTCGGCCGGCTGGCCGGCGCCCGGGCGTTGCGGCATGGGGCGCTCGGCCTCCGGGTCAGGCGGGGCGCCGGCACGGGCCTGACGAGGTTCGGTCAACGGCAGCCAGGCATCCATCCGGTTCCAGCGGTAGACGTTGTCATCGGTCTCCGGTTCCAGCAGGTGGGCGGCCACCCGTCCCATGAGCTGCCCGGTGGGGACGACGTAGGTACCGACGGGGAAGCGCTGGGTGCGGGTCACGACTTGGCCGACCTCGATCTCCACGGCAGCTTCGTGGTCGTACTCGCGGACATGGCGGATGGAACCGACGGTGTAGGCCTCGACTTCGAGCTCGATATCCGCTTGCAGCACCTCGACCGCGATGCCGTGCTGGCGGAGCAATTCGACGGCCCCTACGGCGTTGCGCGGGATGAGGTAGGCCCAGGGGCGGGTGCGGGTGAGGGTGGGTACCGGGCGGATCATCAGGCTGTCGCTGGTGATCTTCTTGGTCTCGGTGCTCTCCCGCCCGCCGACCCGCACCTCCCAGGTCACCGGGCTCTCGACGGGCCCATAGGTCTGCTGGACACTGACCTGGTCCTTCGGCTGGTCTCCGGCCGTCACGGCCCGGCGGCGGGCCTGGGCCACGGTGCTCATCAGTTGGTCTGGATTGTCGGCCGCGAAGTAGAGGACGGCCTCGTAAGCGACTTTGCCGCTGCGTACCCCCTGCTCGATATCCTGGCCGCCGGGGGACTCGAAGAGGATGCCGACCCGGTTCGACAGGCCTTGGTAGTTGCGCCCGATGCGGGGCTCGGGGCCCCCACCGCGCCACATCCGCTCGTTCCCTCCGCTGTAATAGAAGGCTCGGTACCCGTTGGCCTCCATGCGCCGGTTCAGGGCCGGGAAGATCTCGCGGTCGCACAGGGCGGTCAGGGCCGGGTCGGCGTCAGCCAGGCTCGGCCCCTGGTAGCAGATGTTGTAGGGCCAGGCCCCCCCGTTGTGGCCGTCTACCACCACGTGCGGCTGCCAGCGGTTGACCAGGTGCTCAACGAAGGCCGCCAGCGCCTGCTGCTCCAGTTTCATGTAGTCGCGGTTCATGTCGATCCCCCACGAGTTCCCCCGGGTCGGTCGCGGTTGGGCCTCGAATCCATCCGGGTTGATGGTGGGGGCGATGATGATGACCAGCCGGTCGAGCAGGTGGTTCAGCTCGGTACCCGGGGTGGCCAGGTCGCGGGTGATCATGAGCAGGGACTCGCGCAGGGTCCGTTCACCGCCGTGGACGTTGGCGGCCAGCAGCACCACCGGCTTGCCCGAGAGCATCGCCTCCTGGGGGAGCCGTACGCTGGGCCGGCTGAACACCGCGAAGGGGAGTTCCCGCCCCAGAAAGGTTTCACCGTAGGTCCCCAGCCGCATCTCGGTGGAGTTCGCCTGGACCTGCTGCAGCCAGGTGAGCAATTCGGCGTGGGGGGTGTAGGTCTGGAAACCAGAGGTCTCCAGCGGCGTCGCGATCCCGGTCTGGGCCCGCAGGGCGGGCGGGGCGGTCAGCACCAGCAGTAGGCAGAGGAGCGCCACCGGAGGGCGGAGAGGGCGCGCCATCGGTCGGAGGTTCGAACGGACCATTTGCATCCTCGGCGGGAAAAGGGTATGAAGGACGAACCCGGCCGTCGGGAACCATCCCGGACGGTGGGAATACCGTGACCGTCCGGACGGTCTTGAACGTTTCCGCGACAACCTTTGAGGGATCACCCGTGATGCGCAGAACGCTCTATGTCGCTGTCTTTCTCCTGCTTCCCACGGTGCTGCTCGCCGCCCTGACACCGGTCGGACGTTCCGGGACGGCGGACACTGATGCCCGTCAGGCCGCTCAGCAGGCCGCCCAGGAGGCTCCGGTCTACGACGAAGCGGCGGACGCGGCGGTCCAGATCGAAGCCGCCCTGGCGGTCGCCCGCCGGGAGAACACCCGGGTACTCGTGCAGTGGGGGGGGAACTGGTGCGGCTGGTGTAAGCTGCTCCACCAGATGTTCACCGGGGACCGCGAGATCGCCCGCGAGCTGCTCTACGAGTACGAGGTCGTCCGGGTCGACATCGGTCGCTGGGACAAGAACCTCGACCTGGTGGAGCGGTTCGGGGCCGACATCAAGGGGGGTGGGGTCCCCTATCTGACCGTGCTCGATGCCGGCGGGAAGGTGGTGACCAACCAGGAGACGGGAGCGCTGGAGAAGAAGGACTCCGAGACACCGGCCCACGACCGGGAGAAGGTGCTCGGCTTCCTGAAGAGCCATGAAGTGACGCCCTGGAATGCCACGACGAGGCTGAAGGAGGCCCAGGCCGAGGCCGGCCGGAGCGGGCGGCGGGTCTTCGTACACTTCGGCGCGCCCTGGTGCGGCTGGTGCCGCCGGCTGGAGAGCTGGCTGGCCCGCCCGCAGGTAGCCATGATCTGGTCGCAGGCCTTCGTGGACCTGAAGATCGACCAGGACCGGGACGTCAACGGGATGGACATCGAGCGGACGTACACGGGGGGCAAACCCTCCGGGATCCCCTTCTTCGCAATCGTGGAGCCGGACGGGAAGGTGGTGGCCGACAGCTTCATCATGCCGGATGGCGGCAACGTGGGCTGCCCCTGGTCGGAGGAGGAACTGACGCTCTTTGGACAGTTCCTGGAGAAGAACGTCCCCGCCATCGGCGAGGCCGTACGGGTTTCCCTGATCAGTGAGATGGTCAAGCAGCGCCAGGAGGAGGAGGCCGCCGCGGCCGCCCGGCGTCGTTGAGAATCCCTCGAATCGGGATCGTAGCCGACGAGGCCGGCCGGGGTCATCCCCGACCGGCCTCGGTCGTTATGGCCTGAGGTGTCCGCTCCCCTACTTCTTCTTCTCTCCGACCTGCTCGAAGTGGTCCCGGTACCAGCCCAGGATACGCTCCCAGAAGTCACGGGTCTCGGCGACCGAGTTGGGCGGGCTGTGCCCCCCATGGGCGTAGCGGACCCAGACCACCTCCTTATCCAGCCGGCGCATGGCATAGTACATCTCCATAGACTGGCGCGCCGGCACGTTCGGGTCGAGGTCGCCGGTGATCAGCATCAGGGGGGTGGTGATCCGGTCGGCGAAGAGGATGGCCGAGTGGGCCAGGTAGCGTTCCGGGTACTCCCAGAGTGAGCCGCCGATCCGGTCCTGCCCGTTCTCGGGGGCGGTGATGTTGCGTACCCCCAGGCGGGGGCTGTCCCCGTAGAAGGAGACCATGTCCACCTTCCCGGAGATGTTGATGGCCGCGGCGAACCGGTCGGTCTGGGTCACCAGCAGGGCGGTGGCGTACCCCCCGTAACTGGTGCCGTGGACCCCCAGGCGGTCGGGGTCGACCAGTCCGCGCTCGATCAGCTTGTTGATGCCGGCGGTGACCCCCTTGACCCAGGCCTCCCCCGGGTAACCGACCTCCAGGTTGACCGAGGGGCGGAAACCGAACCAGCCGGCGTTGGCGAGCAGGTTCATGTTGGCGTTGAAGCCGTTGTCGAAGAAGGTCTCGTAGATCTCGCACACCAGGGGATAGCACTTCCCCGCTTCGTAGTCCACCGGGTAGTAGAGGATGCCGTAGAGCTTCTCCCCGTCGGTGTCCAGGTACTCGACCAGCTCGCTGTGGGTCAGCTTGCGCTGCGCCAGCCAGGGATTGGTGTCGGTCAGCCGGGTCCGCGAGCGCAGCTCGGCGTCGGCCCGCCACAGCTCTTCCGGATGATCGCCGTCGGAGGAGAAGTAGTAGAGGGTGGCACCGTCCTCGCTCAGGCGCCAGTTGCGGTAAAGTCCAGCGTCGCGGACCAGGACGGTCTCCTGGCCGTTCTCCAGGTCGATCCGGACCAGACCCCGCTCCCACCGGTCGGTTGCCGACCAGGAGGCCAGCAGGGACCGCCCGTCCGGACTCCAGGCCACCACGCTCCGCCGCGGGCGCGTCTTCTCGTCCTCCTCGAAGGTAAAGACCCGCTGGGCGCCCCCCGCCTCGGTGTCCACCAGCCACCAGCCCTTCGGGCTGCTGCAGAGGAGCTGACGACCGTCGGGGCTGAAGCGCTGGACCGAGAAGCGGACCCGGGCCGTGTCGGGCTCGTCGTGGTAGGGTCCCCCCGCGGCGGTCAGGTTCCGCCCCTCTTCTTCGTCCACTGAGCGCACCCAGACGTCCCCCTTCACCACCCAGGCGGAGGTATCCCCCCGGCGATTCCAGACCGAGGGTGGGCGCTCCTCCCCTGCTTCGACCAGGACGCGGCGCTCCAGGCTGGCCAGGTCGAGGCGGGTCAGCTCGTAGTGGGTCCGCCCCTGGTTCGTGTAGGTGGTCTTCTGGGGATGGTTGGTCACGAAGGTCAGGAAAGAGCCGTCCTCGGCCAGACGGAGGGTACCGTAGTTCCCCTCGGGGAGCAGGTCGGTGACCGCGCCCCGGGCCAGCTCGACCCGGGCCGGGACGGTCAGCGCTCCGGTGTTGCCCAGGGCGTCCCAGAGGAGGAAGGGCGCCTTCGAATCGTGGACGATGATCGGCCCTTCGGTCAGGGCCCGGAACTGCTCGCCGGCCCGCCGGTTCCAGTCCGGGGCCCGCAGTTCCAGGATCAGCCCGCTGCCGTCGGGGAGCCAGGTCAGGCTTGAGCCGGAGGCGATCGGTCGCTCGTCCCGCAGTCGGAGTTCACGCAGCCGTCCCCGCTCCCGTTCCCAGAGCATGAGCCGCCAGGCCTCCTCCCGCCGCATCAGGAAGGCCAGCCGCCCGCCGTCGGGGGACCAGGTGAAGGCGCGGGCGGTGACCTCCTCGGGGAAGAGGCTGCGGCGCTCGCCCGTGCGGCCGTCGAGCACGAAGACCTCGACGGTACCGGGGCTCTGGTAGGTGGGATCGCCGTAGCGGGCGTAGTCGGTGCCCAGCCGGGTGACGCGGCGGCTGGTGGTCACGGCCAGCCAGTGGGCGTCGCGGGTGACGTCGGCGACCGAGAGGGAACGCAGTTCCAGCAGGTCGTCCACAGTGAAGGACTGGGCCGCTCCGATCTGCCGGGCCGAGGTCGGCCGCGGGACCAGGAGCAGGATCAGCAGGACCAGGGCCGGGCCCGGATGGACGGCCGGGTACCGATCCCCGGTGCGGCAGGGAGCGGCGAGGATTCTCATGAGGACCTCCGGGTCAGTCGGGGATCACGGGCGGTCGGTTGCGGATGAAGACCGCCGCCTTGCGCACGTCCCGGGTGTGGCGGCGCATCTTCTCGAACTCCTTCAGCGGCAGGACCACGTCCCGGCCCTCCCGGCGGCGCCAGGAGAAGCCGGCGTAGGGGTCGTGGAAGACCACGTTGAGGCGGTCGTAACCGGTCACGACGACCCAGTGCGGCCCGCGCACCTTGTGGCGGCGCCAGGTGCTGACCAGCACGATCGGGATCGAGCCGTCACGCAGCTCGGAGGCGATGTGGCGGAAGGTGAAGTTGCCGAAGGTGGTCCGCACGCCGATCGCGTCGGCATCGCGCTGCATCTGGCGGTGCACCAGGCGGATGATCTCCTGCTTATCCTCATCGCGGACGGAGTGGACGAAGGGGACGCGGCGGTGGGAGAGACGCACGTGGACGTCGAGCCCCCGCTGGGCGGCCGCCAACGCGAGTCCGTAGGGACCGCTCCCGCCGTGCCCCGCCATCGTGTAGATGAGGGTGGCCTCCTTCCAGAGCATCAGTTCCAGTTCCCGGGTCAGAACGAGCTCCGGGCGGAAGTACTTGAGCCCCATCATCAGGGCGGCCGGGCCGCAGGAGAACTCGGTGGTCTGCTCGTAATAGGGAACGGGGACGTGGAAACGCTCCCCCGGGAGCGGTTCCAGCTCCTTGACCATCCGTACCCCGTCCGCGCCGTCATCGTAGTAACCGGGCAGTTCTTCCGCGACCCGGTAGCCGTTGCGGGCGTAGAGGTCCAAGGCCCGCTCGTTGACCGCCCGTACTTCGAGGCTGACCCGGGTGCAGTCGTGCCGGCGCGCTTCCCGCTCGCACGCTTCCAGCAGGCGCCGGCCGATCCCCAGGCTCTGGGCGTGTTCGGAGACGGCGATGGAGTAAAGGCGTCCGACCCGGCTTCCCCGGCGCCAGAGCATGGCGGCCGAGCCGGCGAAGGAGCCGCCCGCCTCGGCCAACAGGATGGTGGTATGGCCGTCCAGCAGCCGTTCCAGGGTGGCCCGATCGAAGGCGTCGACGGGGAACCGTTCCTGCTCCAGCCGCGCCAGGTCGTCCAGGTCGCGGCGGCCGGCCGGCCGGATGGTCACCTTAGGGGCCATCCGTACCCCATTCCCGGACCAGGTAGCGGATGATTCGCTCGTAGACCAGGGGGGCCTTCTGGTCCTCCTCCCCCTGGGCGATGGTCGGGTTGTCGTTGACCTCGATCACCACGTAGCCGTCAGGGGTCTGCTTGAGGTCCACCCCGTAGAGGCCATGCCCGATGGCCGCGCTGGCCTGCCGGGCGGTCTCCAGTAGGTTCGGATCGGTGTTCTCGACGGCGACGCCCTCCACCCGTCCGGAGATGACCCGCCCCTTCTCGGTGTAGGTCAGGATCTTCCACTGCTTGCGGGGGATCAGGTAGCGGGCGACGAAGAGCACTTCCCCGTCCAGCACTCCCACCCGCCAGTCGAATTCCGAGCGGACGAAGCGCTGGGCGACCACCCGGGCACTGCGCCGCAGGTAACGCTTGCCGACCTTGACGAAGGCGTCCGGGTCGGAGACCCGCTCCACATACATCGAGAAGCTGCTGCTGGAGGCCTTGAGCACGAACGGACTCCCCAGCCGGTCGAGGAGTTCGCGCCCGCCGGCGGCGGTGATGTCGCCCGCGTCCAGGTAGACCGTCTCGGGCATCGGGACACCGGCGCGCTGCAGGTGGCGGTACATGTTGACCTTGTCGCAGCAGATCAGGATCGAATCGGGATCATCGAGCACGCGTAAGCCGTGTAGAGAGGCGATCCGAGAGGCCATGAAGGAGGAGTTGAGCGGGTCGGTCAGGGCCCGGATGAAGAGCGCGTCGTAGGTGGGGATCTTGAACAGGTCGGGGCGGAAGAGGACGTCGAGACGGTGTCCCAGCCGCTGGGCCACCTGTCCGAAGCGCATCAGGGCCGCCATCTCCTCGGAGCGGCTGACCGTGTAGCGCTCGACGAAGACCCCTATGCCGGCCATGTGACGTGCTCCTCGATCCAGGCCCGTTCGCGCGGGTTGAGCTTACCCGGCCGCAGCGGCCAGATGCCGCTCAGCAGGATGGGACCACTCCGGGGTTCGATGGTCCGGACCAGTCCGAGGGAGATGCCGAAGACCTCCCAGATCCGGCGGGAGGCTTCCCGGTAGCGCGGCTGTTCGCACCAGCCCAGCACGCTCTTGAAGCTGCGCACGCTCGCCCCCGGTGGCAGTTCCTGGCAGCAGATGGCGTAGGTGAAGTTGCGGGTAAGGCTCTTGGCCACTCTATCCTGCTGGGCCGCGCTGTGGACCAGTTTCTGCCGGCTCATGAAGGGATTGAGGCTGTCGATCAGCACCGGCGGGTCGAAGTAGTCGTTGGTGATGTACCACTGCGGGATGTCCAGCCCCGCCTGCTTCGCCTTCTCCAGGAAGATCGGCGTCACATAGGCGTCCAGCACCTCCATGGGGGTGGGGTGGACGTTTAATCCCTCGTCCATCTCCAGCTCCATCGAGACGTAGTAGCCGTCGGTGAGGTAATCGTAGTCGCCCGCCAGGTTGACCCAGCAATCCGCGGTGTCGAAGCGGGCGTAGAGGGGACCGCTACGTCGGTGGTCCATTTGGGTGCGGGAGCGACTCCTTCCCTGCTCGGTTCAGCCTCCGATCGTCGCTTCGACGACCTCGATGGCCATCAGCAACGCCTCGGCATAGGTGTCGTAGTCGACTCCCTCCACCGTCCAGGTCGCCGCCTGCGCCGGATTGAGCCCGTTACCGGGATCGAGCAGGTCGAGCTGGGCCTGGGCCTGGGTGAAGGTGGCCGACCCCTTCCGGAAATAACACTGGGCCAGGACCAGCCGCAGGTCTTTCCAGTCGATGGAGGTGCGGTGGACGAACGACCAGGCCGGGGTGATGACCAGCGCGGCGTCGGCGGCCGCGATGGCCCCGTCCAGGTCGGGCAGGTCACGCAGTACGATGGCCAGGCCGGCCTGTGGGTCGGCCGTGGTCAGACCGCCGGCCAGGGCATTGGTCAGGGCGGTGACCGCTTGGGGGAGTGAACCGAGGAAGGCCTGCGACCAGCCCAGGCCGAGATGGGCCTCGGTGTAGTCGGACTCCTCGCTGAGTGCGGTCAGGAAGTGGGTGCGGGCGGTGGCATAGTCCTCCGCTTCCCAGGCCGTCCAGCCCAGGGCGGTCTCCTCGGCGGCCCGACTGCCCGGTCCGCTCTTCGAGCAGCCGGGAGCGGCCGCCAGCACGATCGCGGCGACCAGCAGCGGGAGGGCACGCCTGCCCGCGTGGTGAAGGTTCGTCGCACTCATCGCAGCAGCAACGCCTTCCGAGTGAAGACCCGGCCGTCGACCTCGAGCAGGATGAGATATACGCCCGAGGCGAGCTCGCGGCCGTCTTCCCCCCGCCCGTCCCAGGCGACCGTGTGCGGACCGGCCGGGAGATCGCCGGCAGCCAGGGAGCGGACCCGCTGACCACGCACGTTCAGCACGCTCAGGTTGACCCGGGCGGTTTGGGCCAGGGTGAAGCGGATCTGGGTCGAACCGTTGAAAGGATTGGGGCGGTTCGGTTCCAGGCCCCAGGCCCAGGCCGGGACACTCCCCGAGCCGGCCTGGAGACGGAAGAGGCCGAGCCGATCGGTGCGCGCCTCCACCCGGTGCCGGCGCGGATCGGCGAAACTCTCGAGGGGCACCCACTCGCTTTCCTCCCAACGGGCCACCACCAGTGTGGCCGGATCGCTCCCGGCCAGTTCGTCGGCCTGCCAGACCAGGGTGATCAGGGCCGGTCGGGTCAGCCGTTCCGAGTGGGGCTGAAGCGACCAGACCGGGGAGCGGGCCTGTCGGTCGCCGGTCGGATCGGCCCCGGGATCGGTGCCGGGCGGGGAAGCGTCCAGGGTCGTCGCCAGCCGATAGCCGCGCCCGAGCAGGGCACCGGCCGGGACCTGGAGGATCGATCGGCCGTCGGGGGTGGCCAGCACACCGGCGCCGGAGGCGCCCCCCTCGAAAAGACTCGCTGAGAAGAGGCGGGTGATGGTGGTGTCGTTACCGGCCGGGTCGCGGGCCTGCACGGTGATGGTGTAGTCGCCGGCCGCGGGGATCTTGAAGTCCCCGGCGTAGATCGACTGTGCCCCCGCCGGCACGCTCTGGAGCGATATGGCCGTCCCGGAGACGTCCACCTCCGGCTCGGCCGCGAGCAGCTCGCCGGGTATCAGGAGCAGGTCCAGGTAATCGGTCAGCACGCTGTTGCGCAGGATGCCTACCGTGATGACGGGGGCCACGCTGTCCCCGGGAGCGAGCACCGCGGTGACCGCTCCCAGCACGTCCAGCTTCCCCCAGCCCCAGGTGGTGCTGGGCAGGGAGGCCGCCGGGGCGTAGGCGGGGTCGGGGCGGGCGGAGAGGATCAGGTCACCCCGGACCTGGTCGATGCTCAGGGTCGGATCGGCCTGCAGCATGAGCGCCACCGCCCCGGTGACGTGGGGGGCGGCCTGGCTGGTCCCCTGGCTTACCCGGTGGACGCCGGTAAGGGCGATGTAGGGGTTGGCCGGGGTGGTCATGTCCGAAGATAGGGCGGAGAAGATCCCCTGTCCCGGGGCGACGATCTCCGGCTTCTGGCGGCCGTCCCGGGACGGTCCGCAGGAGGAGAAGGGGGCGATGTCCCCGACCGTGAGTTGGCTCGAGTAGGCGTAATTCGTGTCGTTGACGGCCGTCCAGCTCTTCTTGGTGACCCAGGCGCCCACCGTGATCGCCTTGCGGGCGGTTCCGGGCATTCCCACCGAGTAGTCGGAGTCTTCGCCGACGAAAGCGGCACCGATGGTCTCATCGAAGATCCACAGGTCGATGTCGGTGGTGCCCCCCTCCAGGAGCTGCAGCCGGATCTTCCAGGTGCCGGTGGCGGGCGTGATCCCGCTGGTACCGTCGTACACCTCCAGGAGGGCTTCCCGGTCCTGGTTTCGGCCGTCGGGGATGAGAGGGAGCGTGATGTCCACCGTCCCGTCGGCCCCCGCCAGGGAGGACAGGTTGCTGCCGGTATCCCGCGGACCGTAGACGGCGCCGGTGGGCCCGATCACGGTCACCCGGATACAGGCGGTCCCGTCGTACCAGAGATCGAAGTCGACGTAGTCGTTCTCGCTTTCCTCCTCGGGAGTGTAGCTGCCGACCGAGAAGCTGAGGGAATCCAGCGGAGTGGCCGTGCTGAGCGTGCGCCGCCCATGGAGGGCGTCATTCCCCTCGTTACCGGCCGAGACCACCACCGCCACCCCGTCGTCGGAGGCCCCGTCGATCGCCTGCTCGTAGAGCGAGGTGCCGTCGTGCGGTCCCTGATGCCCGCCCAGGCTGAGGTTGACGACCACGCGCTCCCCCCAGCCGTCGGCCCGCGCCTGCGCGTAGTAGATGCCGTTGATTATGTCGGTCGAGCCGAAGGAGTCGTCCCCCCCCTTGATCACCAGCAGGTCCGCCTCGGGGGCGATCCCCACGAACCGGCCGGCCGGCTGGCCGTTGCCGGTGGCCCGGCCGTTGCCGGCGGCGATCCCGGCTACGTGGGAGCCGTGACCGCTCACATCGTGCTGGGTCACCACCCCGCTCCCGGAGGCGATCTCGGCGTCGAGCTGTGTGGAGGTCCAGACGCTCCCGTAGCCGAATCCGACCGGATGGCTGCCCGAGTTGTCGGTCTGGTCCCACAGCTCCCGGATGCGGGTGGTGCCGTCGCTCTTGCGGAAATCGGCGTGGCGGAAATCGATCCCCGTGTCGTAGACGGCCACCAGCACGCCCGATCCCTTGAGCCCGTATACGGAGTGCACCTGGTCGGCCCGGATCATGACCCGGCTGGTGTCCAGGTGGGCGTAGTTCGGTGTAGAGGCTTCCACGAACCGCACCCCGGGACTCTCGGAAAGCGCCACCACGCGGTCGAGGGGGAGCCGGGCGGTCACGACCCGACCTCTGCCCTCGAGGATCCCCCCCTGCAACCGGACGGCCGACTCGGCCCCGCTACCGGCCAGCACTACCCGGACCCAGGGACGGGTGCCCCCGGCGGGATCGGCGATCACGCCGACGCGGCGGGCGGTCAGGGGGATCCCGGGCCGTCCGGCCCGGGCGGCCTCATCGAGACGCTCGATACTGCGCAGCAGTACCAGGTCGAGGGGACGGGCCGGCGGTTCCTGCGGTAAGCCCGCCCCTCCCGCCATCGAGAGGGCCAGCAGGGCCAGCCAGGAGAGTGCCCGGGCGCAGGAGGGGCGGGCCCGCCCGATATCGGCGGGGTCTTCCGGATCCCTCACTGGCGGTTCTCCCTGGAGGGGGGCGGTTCCGGATTCGGCACGTTGAAGCTCTCCAACTCGATGAAGAAGACCCGCTTCTCCTGGGCCAGGGGGATGACCCGTTCGGGGCGGATGGTCAAGGTCGCGATCGGACCGAGGATGGCCCCTACGTGTCCGTAGCGGGCCAGCATCGGGCGGTCCTCGGGGAGCGGGTCACTCTTGAGCCGCACGGTGACCCGGATCCAGTCTCCCGGGTTTTCCGACTGGCCGCCCAGCGCCAGGCGCAGCCGCAGGTCCATCTTGCGGGCGATCCCCGGTTGATTCACGCTGGGGCCGCGCGAACAGGCCGAGGCGAGGACCAGCAGGCAGCAGCCGGCCAGCAGCAGGTAACGGGCCATCCCGGTCTTGTCAGGCGGACGCTCCATGGCGTATCTCCCGGCGGTCGAGGACCTGCCGCATGGCGGTCGGTACGACGTAGCGGATTTACGATAGACCGGCGCCCGGGGCGGGTCAAGACGGCCGGGCGGACGATCGGGGGATGCCGTCGGTCCCGCGACATGGTACAAGGTATGGGTCATGTCCGCGAATCCCGAACCGGGCCGCTCCGCCGGCCCCCCGGGCAAGGGGGTCTGACCGTGTCCGTGCGCTGTCCGGGGTGCGGCCGCGAGTACGACGTCACCCTCTTCGAACTGGGCCGGACGATCCACTGCACCTGCGGCCGCCTGGTCGGTCTCGAGCACCGGGTCAACCTGCCGGCCGGCCGGCCGCCGCGCTTCATCGCCGACGCCATGCTGGGCCGGCTGGCCCGCTGGCTCCGGGTGATCGGCTGCGACACCCTCTACGAGGCAGCCGCCCACGACGATGACCTGGTGCGACGGGCGGTGGCCGAGACGCGGGTCCTGCTCACCCGCGACCGCGGGATCCCCCGCCGCTGGTGGATCGACAACTGCTTGGTGGTGGACTCCGAGGAGCCCATGGTGCAGTTGCGCGAAGTGGTGACCCGCTACCGGCTCGATACCACCGCTCGGCTCTTCACCCGCTGCACGCTCTGCAACACCCCCCTCCAGGTCCTGGACCGGGAGGAAACCGCCCGGTTCGCGTCCCCTTCGCTGCGCGAACGGCACGAGCGGATCGCCCGCTGTCCCTCGTGCGGCCGGCTCTACTGGGAGGGCTCCCACGTGGATCGGATGCGGCGCCGGTTGGCCGCCGCGCTGGAACAGGGAGCGGGGCGTTGACGTTGCTCGACTGGGTCATCCTGGCGCTCTACGCGGTCGGGATGATGGCGCTCGGCTGGTGGCTCGGCCGCCGCCAGCGGACCCGCGAGGACTACTACCTGGCCGGGCGGCGCCTCGGCTGGTTCCCGGTCGGCGTCTCCACCATGGCCACGCAGCTCAGTGCGGTCTCCTTCCTCTCGGCGCCCGCTTTCGTCGGCCTGCGACCGGGTGGGGGGTTGATCTGGCTCGGCTACGAGGTGGCCGTCCCGCTGGCCATGATCCCACTCATCCTCATCTTCATGCCGATCTTCCATCGAGCCGGCGTGGTGAGCGTCTATGAAGTGCTGGAGCACCGCTTCGATGCGAAAGTGCGGGTGGCGGTGAGCCTGGTCTTCCAGATCAGCCGCGGCCTGGCCGCTGGTGTGATGGTCTATGCCGGTGCCATCGTGGTCTCGGTGACCCTGGGGCTCCCGCTGGGATCCACCATCCTGGCCATCGGTTGCACCGCCCTGGTCTATGAGTTCTTCGGAGGTATCCAGGTCGACATCGTCTCCGACACGATCCAGATGGGCATCCTGGTAGTGGGGATCGTCCTGGTCGGCCGAACCGCGCTGCAGGCGGTAGGGAGCTGGGGAGACGTAGTGGCCACGCTCGATCCGGCCCGGCTGACCGCGGTCGATTTCTCCGGTCACGGACTGGGGGACGGCCGGGATTTCGGTTTCTGGCCGCTGCTGATCGGCGGGCTCTTCCTCTATCTCTCCTACTACGGTACCGACCAGAGCCAGGTGCAACGCGAACTGAGTGCCCGCTCGCTCGGGCACGCCCGCGCCTCCCTGTTCTTCAACGGCCTGGTCCGTTTCCCCGTCGTGCTGGCCTACTGTCTGGTCGGACTGGTGCTGGGCGCTTTCGTGGTCCACCACCCTGCTTTCATGGCCGAACTGCCGGGGGGGAACGTCGACTACCTGGTCCCGGTGTTCATCCGCGACCGGCTCGTGCCGGGTCTGACCGGGTTCGTCTTCGTGGCCATCCTGGCGGCAGCCATGTCGAGTCTTGATTCGGCCATCAACTCGTTGAGCGCGGCGACGCTGGAGGATGTCTGGAAGAAGCTCCGCCCGGGCAGGCTCGACCCGCGGCGGGAACTGCTTCTTTCCAAGGGACTGACACTCTTCTGGGGGGCAGCCTGTATCCTCTTCGCCTTCCAGGTGGAGCATGTCGCACCCACGGTGCTCGAGGCGATCAACAAGATCGGATCGGCTTTCTACGGGCCGGTCTTTGCGGTCTTCCTGGTCGGATTCACCAGCCGCCGCCCCGGTTCCCTCCACGCGATTGCCGGGCTGGCCGCCGGGGTGGGGCTCAACCTCTTCTGCTGGGCGGCTCTGCCCACCGTCTCCTGGCTTTGGTGGAACGTCTTCGGATTCCTGATGTCGGCGGGGGTCATGGTGGTGGGGGCCCGATGGAGCAGAAGTGCGGCTGGTACCAGCGCCGGAGTACCTCGGCCTCCCCCCGTCGGGCGGATCTGGCGGCTGGCCTGCGTGGCCCTGGGCCTGTATGCGCTGCTGCTGGTGCTACTGCTGGTCGCGCTTCCGCGGCTTCTGGTCTGAGGCCCCCCCGGTCAACTCCTCGAGCGGATCGCGGCGCACCAGCACGAGCAGGGAGGACTGCGGGAGGATGAGCATCTTATCCCCCTCGTACTCGATCTCGATCGCCTTCTCGCGCAGGAAGAGGGCGTAGTCACCGGGCTGGGCCTGGAGGGGTACGTAACGGACCGGTTCCTTCTCCTCGCTCGCCCACGGTTCGCTGTCGTCGAAGGCGGGGTTGGGGATGGGGTAGCCGGGTCCGACCTTCACGATCCGACCCCCCTGCACCTTCTCCTTGGAGCGCACCCCCGCGGGCAGGTAGAGACCGTGTTCGGTGCGGTCATCCTCCTCGGCGGGTCGGACGAGCACCCGGTCGCCGATCACGTGAAGGTCGCGGATACCGGCCATGTCGGGCTCCCTCACGCGGCCCGGTGGCCGCGTTGAAACAGGTGATGACGGGACGCTCCCGATAGTGCAACTTGCCGGGTGGTTTGACCAGAGAAAACCCGCACCCGGGAGATGACCCAGATGACCGTTCGCCGCCTGCTGCCGCTGCTGCTTCTGCTGTTCCCCCTGACCCTCTCCACCTCCGCCTGCGGGGGCGGCGGATCCGAGCCGGGTTTGGAGGTCACCACCCCGAGCGGTCTGGTCTGGCAGACCTTGAAGGAAGGGAAGGGGACCGCCACGGTTGAGAAAGGTGACTATATCACCTGTCACTACACCCTCTGGCTTCAGAACGGCACGCTGGTGGCATCCTCGAAGAAGGAGAATGGCGGCGACGGCCAGACCAATACCTGGAAGATCGGAGTCGGTGGTCTGATTGCCGCCTGGGATGAGGGAGTGATCGGGATGAAGGCGGGGGAGGTGCGTAAGCTGATCGCCCCGCCCCAGTTGGCCTACGGAGCGGCCGGTCGTCCCCCCTCCATACCCCCAAACGCCACCCTGGTCTTCGAGATGGAACTGCTCAGCTTCCGGAAGTAGGCACCCGTCGACACCGGAACGAAGAAGGGGCGGCCGCGGCCGCCCCTTCGTGTTGCGGTCCCTCCACAGGTCCCGCTCAGGTCAGCAGGATCAGGTCCTTCTGCACTGGGCCGGAGACCTCCGCCTGCCCGTCCGCGGTCACGATCATGTCGACCTCGGTGCGCACCGCCATGCGGTCGGCCAGGTAGATCCCCGGCTCGATGCTGAAGGAGGTCCCGGGCAGGATGCGGCGGCTGTCGCGGGTCTCGAAGTCGTCGATGTTGGCCCCGTTGCCGTGCACTTCGTGGCCGATCGAGTGCCCGGTGCGGTGGAGGAAGAACTCGCCGTAGCCGGACTTGTCGATGACGTCACGGGAGCGCCGGTCGACCTCGTAGCCGTGCACCGGCTCCCCCTTGGCGAAACGCTCGACGGCCAGCTCGCAGGCCGCGTCGCGGGCGTCGCAGACGACCTTCCATATCTTGATGTACTCGGCGGGGGGCTTGGCCCCGATGAAGCCGCACCAGGTGATGTCGGCGTAGATCGCCTCCGGGACGAGTTCGCGGGCCCACAGGTCGATCAGGACCGTCTGCCCGGGGGCGAAGGGGACGCTGTTCTCCGGGGTCGGCTCGAAGTGGGGGTCGGCCGGGTGGCCGTCGGCCCCCACGATGGGCACCGAATCGTCGGCGGTCATCCCCTCCTGCTCGAAGCGGTCGAGGATGAAGCGGGCCAGGTCGAACTCGGTCAGCCGCTCCTTCTTCTCGAGGGCGGTGGCGATACGGGCGAAGGCCTCGTCCTTGACCTGGTGGACCTTCTCCATGGCCCGGCGGTGACTGGCCAGACCCTCGGGGCCGAAGACCGCCTCGAAGCGGCTGACCAGGTCGGCCGAGGAGACGATTTCGACCCCCCCCTTGTTGCGGACCAGTTCGACGGTGCCGGCGTCGACCAGGGAGACGTAGGGGATATCGGCCTCGGGGGAGTACTGCATGGCGATCTTCTTGGACCCGCCCAGGATCTCCCCGAGCGCTTCGTGGAGCCGATTCCAGGTGACGTAGACGACCTTGCGGCCGCTCAGCGGATCGAGCTTGGTGGCCTCCACGCCGTGGACCAGGCGGATCGGCTCGCCGGTGGCCGGCACCCAGTAGAACCAGCGCCGCATCGCATGCTTGGCGGGATCGAGCCCCAAGATGCGGTAGGCGGTCAGGTCGCGGTTATGGAAGTCGTAGAAGAGCCAGCCGTCGAGCCCGGCTTCCCGGACGGCCTGCTGGATGACGGAGATTTCCACGGATCGGTCCTTCCTGGCTGGGGTGGGTTCTCGTCCGTGCAATTTAGTGTCCTGAGTCAGAATTTCGCATCATTTCGTTGCGCCGACAGGGTAGCAGA
>CAZFHZ010000067.1:0-18489 GCA_964519015.1 uncultured Gemmatimonadota bacterium
CTCCTCTTCCTGATGGTCGCCCCCCGCCGCAGTTCTTCTACAGCACCTCCTATCTCTTCTACGGCCTGGCCCTGCTGCTGCTGGTGGCGGTCCTGGTGCTGGTGGGCGGGGGCTCGCGCTGGTTCGACCTGCCGCTGGGCATCCGCTTCCAGCCCAGCGAGCCGGCCAAGGTGGCCACGGTCCTGGCCGCCGCCCGCTACCTGGCCGGGCGCAACGTCACCTTCCGCCGGGCCCGCGATTTCCTCATCCCCGTGGCGCTGGGGGGGATCCCCTTCCTGCTGGTCGCGCGCCAGCCCGACCTGGGAACTTCGGTCCTCTTCCCGGTGGTCATCGTCCCGATGCTCTACTGGCGGGGGCTCCCGCTGCGGAAGATCGTACTGCTGTGCAGCCCTTTCCTGAGCGTGGTGACCGCCTTCTCGCCCCTTACCTGGGGGCTGATGCTGCTGATCATCGCACTCATCGTCTGGCGGACCCGGTTGAGCCGGGGCGTGGCGGCGGCGGTGCTGTTGACCGTGGTCGCCGTCGGGGTGGCCACCCCCATGGCCTGGGATCACCTGCACGACTACCAGCGCCAGCGCATCCTGACCTTTCTCAATCCCCAGCAGGACCGGCTGGGGGCAGGCTACCACATCATCCAGTCCACGGTGGCGGTCGGTTCGGGGGGGCTGCTCGGCAAGGGCTACCTGCGGGGGACCCAGACCAAGCTCAACTTCCTCCCGGAACAGCACACCGACTTCGTCTTCAGCGTGATCTCCGAGGAGACCGGGCTGGTCGGCGCGGTGACGGTGATCCTCCTCTTCCTGCTCGTGCTCTACCGTGCCCTGCGGGCGGCGGCCGAGGTGCGCAACCCCTTCGGCCAGCTGTTCATCGTGGGGGCGGCCACGATCCTCTTCTTCCATTTCACGGTCAACGTCGGGATGGCCCTGGGGGTGCTCCCGATCACCGGTCTGCCGCTCCCCTTCGTCTCCTACGGCGGCTCCCACCTGCTGAGCCAACTGGCCCTGGTCGGGATCATCCTCGGGCTGCGCATGCGCTGGATGGAGTACTGAGCGCCGATGCTGCCCGAGCTCTTCCGGGTCGGCCCCTTCGCGGTGCGCAGCTACGGCCTGATGCTGGCTCTCGGGTTCGCCCTCGGCATCGTGGTGCTGGTGCGGCGCGGCCGGGCCCGGGGCCTGGAGGCCGGCCGCCTGGTCGACCTCTGCCTGGTCATGGTGGTGGTCGGCATGCTGGGGGGGCGCCTGATGTACGCGCTCACCCACTGGGGAGAGTTCGCCGCCCAACCCTGGCGGGTGCTCTGGCCCATCCAGCCGGACGGGACGGTCGGCCTGCAGGGATTCGTCTACTACGGTGGGATCGTGCTGGCCCTGCCGGTGGCCGTCCTGCTGGTGCGGCGCTGGCGGCTCGACCCCTGGAAGGTCCTGGACGCCGGCGCTCCCGGACTGGCCCTGGGGACGGCGGTGGGGCGGATCGGCTGTTTCCTGAACGGCTGCTGCTTCGGGCGGCCGACCGACGGTCCCTTCGGGGTCGTCTTCCCCCCCGGCTGCCTGGCCGGGGAGGCCTTCCCCGGCACTCCCGTGCACCCGACCCAGCTCTACATGAGCCTCGACAGCCTCCTGATCGCCGCGCTGCTGATCGTGCTCGACCGCCGGTGGGGCCGATTTGACGGTGTGATTATAGGAGCCTATCTTATCTTGACCGGCCTCACACGCGGCTGCGAAGACCTTTTCCGGTATTACGAACCCAGCATGGTCATCGTGAGGATGGGGGGGTTCGATCTCACGGTGAACCATCTGGTCGGAGTCGTGCTGGTCGTGATCGGCCTCGGACTGGTGGCCCGGGCCCGCCGGCGGGCCCCCGGAGAGGACACCCAGGACGGAGGGGATGGATGGTCACCAGCATGACCGGATTCGGCCGCGCGAGTGAGCCGGGACCGAGAGGGACGGTGACGGTCGAGGTACGCACCGTCAACAACCGTTTCCTCGACCTGACCGTGCGGGGCAACAACCAGGTCATGATGCAGGAGGAACGCATCCGGGAGCGGGTCCGGAGCCGGATGGAACGCGGCAAGGTCATGGTGGCCGTCTCGGTCGAGGGGAGCGCCGAGGAGGCCCCCCAGCCCGACCTGGAACGGGCCCGGAGCTACCGCGACGCGCTGCGCAGCCTGGGGGAGGAACTCCGCCTGGCGGGGGAACCCGACCTGGGGATGATCGCTTCCTTCCGCGACATCTTCACCGGGCAGGCCCAGCCGCCGGACGAGGAGGCGGAATGGGCGGCCGCCGAAGGAGCGCTCGAAGCGGCCCTGGAGGCCTGTTGGTCGATGCGGCGGCGGGAGGGGGAGGCGCTGGCTCTCGACCTGGCGGAACGCATCGGGCGGATCGAGGAGGGGCTGGGCGAGGTCGAACGGCTCGCTCCCGACCGCCTGCGCGCCTACGCCGACCGGCTGCGCGCCCGGATCTCCGAACTGATCTCGGGACCGCCGCCCGAGCCGGGACGACTCGAGCAGGAACTGGTCCTCTACGCCGACCGGATCGACGTGAGCGAGGAGTGCACCCGGCTGCGCAGCCACCTGGTGCAGTGCCGGGAGGCGATGGCGGGAGAGGCCCCGGCCGGTCGGACGCTCAATTTCCTGCTCCAGGAGATGCACCGGGAGGTGAACACCATCGGGAGCAAGGCGAACGACGCGGAGATCACCCGGGTCGTGGTGGCCCTGAAGGAGGAGCTGGAGAAAATCCGAGAACAGGTGCAGAACATTGAATAACCGCGGATTCCCCCTGATCATCAGCGCCCCCTCCGGGGCCGGCAAGACGAGCATCTGCTACGAGGTGCTGCGGCGGATCGGGAACGTCGAATACTCGGTCTCGGTCACTACCCGGGCCCGGCGGAGCCGGGAGCGGGATGGAGTGGACTACCATTTCGTGGAGGAAGAGGCTTTCCGGGGCATGATCGACCGGGGGGAGCTGGCCGAATGGGCCGAGGTGCACGGGTATCTCTACGGCACCATGAAGGCGAAACTGAGCAGTGCGGTCGAGCGCGGCCGGGTGGTGCTCCTGGACGTGGATGTGCAGGGCGCCCGCAGCCTGAAACGGAACTATCCCGACTCGGTGCTCGTCTTCATCTTCCCCCCCTCACCGTCGATCCTCACCGAGCGACTGGTCAGCCGGGGCACCGACAGCGAGACCGCCATCCAGCAGCGTCTGGCCACCTCGCCCCAGGAGGTGGAGAACGTCGACCTCTACGACTACGTGGTGGTCAACGAGGACTTCGAGACCTCGGTCTCACGGATCGTCAACATCATCGAAGCCGAGAAGTGCGCCCTGGCGCGGATGCGGCCGTTCATCGACCGCTATAAGGTCGAACTCGAGCAATGGAAGAAGGAGCAGAGCCGGTGACTGAGGAGCGTCTCAACGTCGAAGATTTCCGTAACACCACACCGAACATCTATCGGGCCGTGGTCATCGCGGCCAAGGAAGCCCGCAAGATCAACAACCTGCGTCGCATGCAGGCCGTCCACGATCCCGAGTACATGGAGCCTGAGGCGAAAGTGACCACCGAGGCGCTCACGCGGCTGATCGAGGGGCGCGTGGAGCACTCGGAGATCCTGCCCCAGGAGGAGTAGCCCGGGGGGGCCGTGCGCATCCTCCTGGGCATCACGGGTTCGGTGGCCGCGTACCGGGGGGCCGAACTGGCCCGCCTGCTGGTGCAGGACGGCCACGAGGTACGGGCCCTGCTGACCGCCGCCGGGCAGCGCTTCGTCACCCCTCTCCAGCTCCAGGCCCTGACCGGTCATCCCGTCCCCGTCGACCTCTGGCAGCCCGCCGGTCCGGACGGGATGGAACACCTCGAGCTCGTCCGGTGGGGGCAGGCGCTGGTGATCGCCCCGGCCACCGCCGATGTGATCGCCCGGCTGGCCCACGGCCTGGCTGATGATCTTCTCTCCACGGTCGCCCTCGCCTTCACCGGTCCGCTCTTCGTGGCCCCGGCCATGAACACCCGCATGCTCGAACATCCCGCCACCCGGGCGAATCTGGAGATACTCGCCGGCCGGGGGGTGAACCTGCTGGAGACCCAGATCGGGGAGCTGGCCTGCGGAGAGGTCGGCCCCGGTAAGATGGCCGAACCGGCGGTGATCGCTCAGCGGGTGCGGGAGGGCCTGGCCGCCGCCTGTGACTATACGGGGGTGCGCGCCCTGGTGACGGCCGGTCCCACCCGGGAGGCGCTCGATGTCGTGCGCACCCTGAGCAACCGCGCCACCGGACGGATGGGCTTCGCCCTGGCCGAGGCGCTCCGGCGTCGTGGCGCCGAGGTCCGGCTGGTCACCGGGCCGACCCCCCTGGAGCCTCCGGCCGGTCTGGCCGAGACGGTCCGGGTGGAGACCACCGCCGAGCTGGCCCGGGCGGTGGGGGAACGCTTCGAGGAATGCGACCTGCTCATCATGGCGGCTGCTCCGGCCGACTGGCGTCCGGCCGCGCCCGAGGGGACCAAGCGTCCTCGGAAGGAGGGCGCCTTCACCCTCACCCTGGAACCGACCGAGGACATCCTGGCCGGGCTGGCTCCCCGGAAAGGGGATCGGGGGGTCATCGGCTTCGCCCTGGAAGCGGGGGAGCCGGTCGCCGCCGGCCGGGCCAAGCTGGAACGCAAAGGGCTGGATGCCATCGCCGTGAACGCTCCCGGCCTCGCGGACGAAGGACCGGGTGCCCCGACCAACCGGATCACCCTCGTGCACCGGGGAGGGGAGGTCGAGGAGTTCGGACTCGACACCAAGGAGCGCCTGGCCGAAGCGTTCCTGGACGCCGTCCGCCGTTACGTCCGGGTCGCCCGGTGAGCGGCGCCCCCGACTGGTTCGGGGAGAGCGTCCGATTCCTGCGCGAGCTCTCCCGGAAGGAAGGGGAAATGCTCTACGTCCCGGCCGGGGATCCCCGCGCGCCGGCGCCACCCGTCCCCCGGACCACCGGGCCCCAACCCACGCTCTTCGCCGATGACGGTGTCATCCCCTGGGGAGGGGTACCCCCCCGGGCCGGCACCGACCCGGTCGGCATCCCGCCGGCCATGGTGGAACCGGTGCCCGAGGAGACCAGTGCCCGGGGGGAACTGCTGGAGCAGTTCGCCCTCCAGGCCGCGCCCTGCCTGAAGTGTGCGCTCGGGGAGAGCCGGCGCAACTTCGTCTTCGGGTCGGGCCGGGCCGATGCCACCCTGATGTTCGTGGGGGAGGCACCGGGGGCGGAGGAGGACGCCCAGGGGCTCCCTTTCGTGGGTGCCGCCGGGCAGTTGCTGACCAAGATCATCGAGAGCATCGGCTTCCAGCGGGACGAGGTCTACATCGCGAACATCCTCAAGTGCCGGCCCCCCGGTAACCGCGATCCCCAGGCGGAGGAGGTGGCGGCCTGCGAACCCCACCTGCACCGCCAGATCGCGCTGATCCGACCACGGGTGATCTGCGCGCTGGGGCGGATCGCGGGACAGGTCCTGCTCAAGACCAGCGCGCCGCTGGCCCGGCTGAGAGGGCAGGTGCACACCTACCGGGGACGTCCCCTGCTGGTCACCTATCACCCGGCGGCCCTGCTGCGGAATCCGAACTGGAAACGTCCCACCTGGGAGGACATGAAGATGCTCCGCCGCATCCATGACGAGGAGGCCGGCTCGTGACCGAGGCGCGACGCTCCGCCCAGGAACAGCGGGTCCCCCCCCAGGCCGTGGAGGCCGAACGCGCGGTCCTCGGAGCGATGATGCTGGGCGAGGAAGCCATCGCCAAGGCGGTGGAACTGCTCGATGAGAACTGTTTCTACCGGGACGCCCACCGCCGGATCTACGAGGCGGTGGTCACCCTCTTCGAGCGCTCGGAGCCGGCCGACCTGGTTACGGTGCGGGAGGTCCTAAAGGGAGCGGACCAGCTGGAGGGGGCGGGGGGGGAGCTCTACCTGGCCGAACTGCTGGATGAGGTCGCCACGACGGCCAACGTGGAGTACTACGCCCGGATCGTCCTGGAGTCGGCCATCAAGCGGCGCATGATCGGGGCGCTCACCGGTGTGATCGCGGAGGCGTACGAGGCGGGGGGAGAGGCCGCGGAGCTGCTCGACCGCGCCGAGCAGGAGATCTTCCGGCTCTCGGAGCGACGGCTGCGCCGGGGGGCTCGCCCGCTCGAGGAGATCCTCCACCGGACCTTCGAGCTGATCGACCAGGCCCACGCCCGCAAGGGGGGGCTCTCCGGGGTCGCGACCGGGTTCAAGCTGCTCGACGAGAAGCTGGCCGGCCTGAAGTCCTCCGACCTGATCATCCTGGCCGGTCGCCCCAGCATGGGGAAGACCGCCTTCGCCCTCAACGTCGCCCGCAACGTCGGGGTGGACGGCGGGGTCCCGGTGGCCTTCTTCAGCCTGGAGATGAGCGCCCATCAGCTCGCCCAGCGGATGCTCTGCTCCGAGGCGCGCCTCGACTTCCACGCCGTCCGGACCGGGCGGCTGCCCAAGACCGACTACCAGAAGCTCTCCATGTGCGTGGGACGGCTGGCCGAGGCCCCCATCCTGATCGACGACTCCCCCTCGATGAGCGTCCTGGAGTTCCGGGCCAAGGCGCGCCGGCTGAGATCGGAGCATGGGATCGGTCTCATCATGGTCGACTACATCCAGCTGATGAGCGGCCCCCGGGCCGCCGAGAGCCGCCAGATAGAGATCACCATGATCAGCCGGGCGCTCAAGGCGCTGGCCAAAGAGCTCGACATCCCGGTGCTGGCCCTCAGCCAGCTCAGCCGGGCGGTGGAGATACGGGGAGGGGATCGGCGCCCGCAGCTGAGCGACCTGCGGGAATCGGGCGCCCTCGAGCAGGACGCCGACGTGGTGCTCTTCATGTACCGGGAGGAGTACTACAACAAGGAGAAGCCGGAAGCGCAGGGGCGGGCCGAGGTCATCATCGGCAAGCAGCGCAACGGCCCGGTCGGGACCATCCCGCTCGCCTTCCACACCGAATACGCCCGCTTCGACAACCTCGCCCCCGAGGCCATGGCGGAGAAGGTCCCCTTCTAGTGTCTGGCTCGGGACACTAAGTATGCGGCTGCCCCGGGAGCCCATCGCGATACGTTTCATCGAATCGGTGGGCCAATGGTCCATCCGCCTGGCCACCGGGGTAGGCGCCCTGGTCATGATGGTCCTCCGGATGACGGCCTCGCTCCCCCGCCTGATCCGTCACCCGAAGCTCTTCTTCGAGCAGGCCGACCGGATCGGGGTGGGGAGCGTCCCCCTGGTGCTGCTGGCCAGCCTCTTCACCGGGGCGGTCTCGGCCGCCCAGGCCGGCTACCAGATCCGGGATTACGCCCCCCTCTCGCTGGTCGGGGCCGCGGTCGGCAAGGCGGTCATCCTGGAACTGGCCCCGGTGCTCACCGCACTGGTGGTGGCCGCCCGGGTGAGCACCTCGATCGCCGCCGAACTGGGGACCATGCGGGTGACCGAGCAGGTGGACGCCCTCGAGGTCATGGCCATCGACCCGATCTGGTATCTGGCCGCGCCCCGTTTTTTCGCCGGCCTGCTGATGACGCCCTTCCTGGTCCTGCTGGCCACCCTGGTGGCCATCCTGGGTGGTTACTTCGTCTCCTACCTGACCCTCGGCCTGTCCACCGCGACCTTTTTTAACGGGGTCCAGGCCTTCTTCCTGACCTGGGACGTGGTCATCAACCAGACCAAGGCCTTCATCTTCGGCGGGATATTGACCATCTCGGGAGTCTTCTTCGGCTACCGCGCCCGCGGGGGGGCCGAAGGGGTGGGGCGGGCCACGATCGATGCGATCGTCACCGCCTGCGTGCTCATCCTGATGTTCGACTACATCGTAGCCACGGTGATGATGTGATCGCGCCCCGGGAACAGAACGGGGAACGAACCCCGATCGGCTGTATCCGGGTGGAGAAGCTGCGCAAGTACCTCTCGGGGCGGCCGGTCCTGCGGGAGGTGAATCTCGAAATACACTGCGGCGAGACGGTCGCCGTGGTGGGCCGGTCCGGGTGCGGCAAGAGCGTGCTGCTCAAGCACATCATCGGGCTGATGTGGCCCGACTCAGGGAGGGTGCTCATCGACGACCGGAGCCTCTCCGAGATGAGTCGCCAGGAACTTTATGCCACCCGGCACCGCTTCGGGATGCTCTTTCAGTCGTCCGCTCTCTTCGACAGCATGTCGGTGGGGGAGAACGTCGGCCTCGGCCTGGTCGAGCACTCCCGGCTCTCCCCGGCCGAGATCGGTGACAAGGTGGCCTACTGCCTCGAGTCGGTCGGCCTGGCCGGCATCGAGCACAAGATGCCGAGCGAGCTGAGCGGAGGGATGAAGAAGCGGGTCGGGCTGGCCCGGGCGATCGCCCTCGATCCCGAGGTCCTGCTCTTCGACGAGCCGACCACCGGGCTCGATCCCATCATGTCCGCGATCATCGACGGGGTGATCGTCGACCTGGTGGACCGGCTCAAGACCACGGCCGTGGTGGTCACCCACGACATGCGCACCGTCAACACGGTATGCCACCGGGTGGCATTTCTCCACCGGGGCATTATCTTTGCGGAAGGAACCCCCGCGGAGATCAACAGCAGCGAGGACCCGGTCTTGTCGCAGTTCATCTCCGGCCGGGCCGACGGGCCCATCCAACCCGTCTGACGATTAGTCCCATCTCAAGAGGAGCGGTACGTGACGCAACTTCTGTACACCCTACTGGCCTACCAGGAAGGCGGGGCCGCCCAGGCGCCCAACCCCCTGATCGCCTTCATGCCCTTCATTCTGATCATCCTGGTCTTCTACTTCCTGATCCTGCGA
Organism: uncultured Gemmatimonadota bacterium; assembly: GCA_964519015.1. Lineage (GTDB taxonomy): Bacteria > Blakebacterota > Blakebacteria > Blakebacterales > CAYUVJ01 > CAZFHZ01. The sequence continues at coordinate 8,775 of CAZFHZ010000067.1, forward strand.
CCGCAGTCGAAGCGGCAGAAGGAGCACACAGCCATGGTCAAGGCCCTCTCCAAGGGGGACCGGGTCGTGACCGCCGGCGGCTTCCACGGCGTCATCCAGGGCGTCAGTGAGGAGGAGGACACCGTCCTGCTCGAGATCGCCGACCGGGTGCGCGTCACCGTGGGCCGCAGCAGCATCTCCCAGGTGAAGAAAGAGAAGCAGGAGAGGAAGTGAACGATGGCGCGACTCCCCATCCGTCTCTACGGCGACCCGCTCCTGCGCCTGCGCGCCTCCGAGGTCGAGGGGGTCGACGAAGACGTGCGCCGGCTGGCCGCCGACATGGTGGAGACGATGCGGGACGCCGAAGGGGTCGGCCTGGCGGCCAACCAGGTCGGGGAACTGCAGCGGATTATCGTGGTTGATTTCAAACCGGTCACCGATGAGGACCGGACGGAAACTCTGATCAACCCGCGCATCCTCTCCCGGGAGGGGGACCTGGTCCTTCAGGAAGGGTGCCTGAGCATCCCCGGCGTGAACGAGGAGATCAAGCGGAGTGCCCGTATCCAGGTGGCCTACCTCGACCTTGAGGGTGAGGAGCGCACCCTGGAGAGCGACGGGTATATGAGCGCCGTGTTCCAGCACGAGATCGACCACCTCGACGGCGTGCTGATCATCGACCGCATCTCCCCGGTGCGGAAAGGCCTGATCCGCGGCGTCCTGAAACGGATCACCCGCGACGCCGACGCGGGCCACCGGGCGTGAAGCTCGCCTTCCTGGGCAACGGGGAGTTCGGGGTCCCCGTACTGGAGGCGCTCCAGGTTTCTTCGCATGAAGTGGCGGCCGTGGTGACCCGTCCCGACCGCCCGGCCGGTCGGGGGCGGGCCCCCGAGCCCTCCCCGATCAAGGCGGCGGCCGACCGCGCCGGGCTGAGCGTGGTCGAGCTGGCCGACCTGAAGAATGAGGACACCCGCGACCGCCTGGCCGCGCTGGCGGTGGAGTGCTGGGTCGTGGTGGCCTTCCCCATCATCCCCCGGGCCCTGCTCGGACTGCCCCCGCGCGGGATCATCAACCTGCACGCCTCCCTGCTGCCGCGCTACCGGGGGGCGGCCCCGATCCAGTGGGCCCTCATCCGGGGGGAGCAGGTGACCGGGGTGACTACCTTCTTCATCGATGCCGGGGTCGACACCGGCTCGATCTGCCTGCAACGGGAAGTCGCCATCGAACCGGAGGAGAACGCCGGTGAGCTGGCCGTCCGGCTAGCCCTCACCGGGGCCACGCTGATGGTCGAGACCCTCGACCGGCTCCAGCGGGGGGATCTCCCCCGGACCCCCCAGGATCCGGCCCTGGCCACACCGGCCCCCCGGCTGGAGAAGGAGGCGGGGCTGCTCGACTGGACCCTGGAGGCGACCGAGGTCGTCAACCGTGTACGCGGCCTCAATCCCTGGCCGGGTACCTGGACCTTCTTCGGCTCCGAGCGGATCCTGGTCCGCCGGGCCCACCGGGCGGGCCCCCCCTGGGAAGCCCGGCCGGCCGTTCCGGGCCCGATCGTGGGTCTTCTGGAGACCGGAGAGCCGGTGGTGGCCGCCGGCGGGGGGAGCGGGATAGTGCTGGTGGAGCTGCAGCGGGCGGGACGGCGTCCGGTCACCGGCAGCGAATTCGCCCGGGGCATGCGTTGGCAGGGAGGGGAAGAGCTGGGCGGGGGCGCTCTCCCGGACGGGGAGTGAGGTGGCACCCCGCCTCCGGGGGGAAGGGGAGCCCGACCCGGTCCGCCGGCTGGCTGTCGAGGCCCTGGTCCGCATCGAAGCCGGGACCTTCCTGGAGGAGGCGCTGGCGACCGGTCGCGTCGCCCTGGCGGGGGAGGAGGCCGGACGGGGGAGGCACCATATCCTGACCGCCGGCACCACCAAATGGCGGGGCCGGCTCGACTACGAACTGGAGCGGCGGCTCCCCCGCGGGACCGCCAGCCTGTCACCGGTGGTGCGCAACATACTCAGGATGGGGCTGTTCGAGCTGCGGATGGCCGACACTCCGGACTGGGCTGCCGTGGACGGTGCGGTCCGGCTGGTGCGGGCCCTCGGCGCACCCGGTCTGGTCCCCCTGGTCAACGGAGTGCTGCGCGGAGCCGCTCGGGAAGGGGAACCGCCGCCGCCGGAGGAAACCCTGGCCGGACTGGCCGTGACGACCTCGCATCCCCATTGGCTCCTCGAGCGGGTCAGCGGGATGTTCGGTGAGTCCGCCCTCCTCCGATTCACCGAATGGAACAACCGGCCGCCCGAGAACTGGGTGCGGGTTGATACCGGCCGGCACACCCTGGAGGATGCGGTCGCCCGGCTGGCCGAGGAGGGGGTGGCGGTCACCGCCCCCGGGCCCGTGTCCGGCTACCTGCGGCTCCCGGAAGGATGCGCCCCCGATCGCCTGACGGGGCTCCACCAGGGCTGGCTGACCGTCCAGGACCCGTCGGCCGGGCTGGCCGGCCGGCTGCTCGATCCCCGGCCGGGCTGGCGGGTGGCCGATCCCTTCGCCGCTCCGGGGGGGAAGGCGACCCACCTGGCCGAACTGCTGACCGGGAACGGCCGGGTGGACGCTTCCGACGCCGATCCCGTCCGGCGGGAGCGGCTGGAGGGGACGGTCCGCCGGCACGGATCCCCGCGGCTGCGGGTGCTCCCCTGGACGGAACTGGCCGCTTCGGCCGGGGCCTACGATGGGGTGCTGGCCGATGTCCCCTGTACCAACCTGGGCGTGCTGCGCCGGCGGGCGGACGCCCGCTGGCGGGTGGATGCCGCCGAACCGGCCCGGATGGCCGACCGGCAGGTCGAGCTGTTGGAACAGGCCGCGGAACTGGTGCGGCCGGGGGGCGTTCTGGTCTACAGCACCTGTACGGTGCTGCCGGAGGAGAACGAGGGGGTGGTGGCGCGTTTCCTGGATCACCACGACGGATTCGAGCGCTCCTCGCCCGGGATGTCGGTCCCCGGGACGTTCATAACGGAGGAGGGGGCGGTCTTCGCGAATCCCTGGACGCACGGGATCGACGGAGCCTACGCGACCCGCCTGAAGCGACGGGAAGAGTGTGATGAACGGTGAGAAGAACGACCGGCGGGATAGCGGGGGGTTCGCCCTGATCGTCCGGACGGTGCTGCTGCTGATCCTCCTGCTGATGGTGATCGGGGTCTTCTTCGCCGGCGGGGTGGTGCTGGTCGACCGCGTCTTCATGCCCGCCTTCACCCACCTGGGGGCCGAGGTGGAACTCCCCGACGTGGTGGACCAGGAGTTCTACCGGGCGCGCCAGACCCTGCTCGAACTCGGGCTGGAGCTGGAACGCACCGGGGAAGAGTTCAGCCCGGTCATCGAGGAGGGACACATCATCGACCAGTCACCGGCTCCCTTCACCCGGGTGAAGCGGGGGCGGATGGTCGGAGTGGTCGTGAGCCGGGGACCGGAGGAGATCATCATCCCCGATCTGCGCCGCTTCCCCGAGGACCAGGCCAAGGCCAAGCTCCAGGAGTTCGGCCTCATCCTCGGCTCGGTGAGCAGCCGACCCGACAATGCCCCGACCGGTACGGTCATCGACCAGCGCCCCGAACCGAACTTGAAGTCGTTGCGCAACCGGGCGGTCGACCTGGTGATCAGCTCCGGCCCGGCCCGCGTGAGCATCCCCATCCCGCGTCTGATCAACCAGGGGCTGGACGGCGCGCTGCGCACGATCCGTGACCTGCAGGGCCAGGTCTGGATCGAATGGATCACCGATGACGCCAACCTCCCCCTGACCGTCATCGGGCAGAGCCCCGAGCCGGGGATCAGCGTGGAGGGGACCCCGGTGTTCGACCTGCGGGTCGCGATCCCGCGCGGCTGGACCATCACCCCGCCCGACACCGCCGGGATCGGCGCGCCCCCTCCCTGGCAGCGCATCCGGCCGGTCCTCCCGCCTCCTGGAGGAGGGCGGCCGTGAAGGTCCGGATCGCCCCGAGCCTGCTGGCGGCCGATTTCTCCCGCCTGGCCGAGGAGATCGCCACCGTCGAGGCGGCCGGCGCCGACCTGCTCCACCTCGATGTGATGGACGCCCACTTCGTGCCCAACTTGACCTTCGGCCCCCTGGTGATCGCCGGTGTGCGCCGGCTCACCCGACTGCCGCTCGATGTCCACCTGATGGTCACCGATCCCGACCGGTTCCTCGACGACTACCTGGAGGCGGGGGCCGACCGGATCGACTTCCATCTCGAACCGTTCGCGGAGGAGGAGCGGACCCGGCGGGCCGAAGGGATCCTGGAACGGCTGGAGCGGGCCGGCGTGGAGCGGGGGATCGCGGTCAGCCCGGCCACCCCGATCGGGATCGTCCTCCCCTGGCTCGAGCGGCTTGATGCGGTGCTGGTCATGACCGTGGAACCTGGTTTCGGCGGCCAGTCCCTGATCCCGGAATGCGCGGCCAAGATCCCGGAGCTGTGCACCCGCAGTGGACCGGGGGGACCGGGGGTGGAGATCGGCGTGGACGGCGGAGTCAATCTGGAGAACGCGGCCGCCCTGGCGGCCTCGGGGGCGGGCATGCTGGTGGCGGGTTCGGCCGTCTTCCGGGCCCCCGATCCGGCCGGGGCCGTCGCCCGGCTCCGCCAGGCCGTCTAGGAACCGCAGCTGAAAAGTAACTCCGACCGGCACCTCGGCCGCGCCCCGACCCGAAAAAGTGGGTTGGCTTCGGAGGCTTTTCGCCTATCTTTGCTTGTCTACCGCCCGTACGGCACATCCTCACACGTCCGTCCCTGACCCCTCGCCCGACCCGCCTTACGCGGAACCGGGAAGAGGAGGGACCGATGCGCGGGCCGCACGGGTGAGACCGGCGAGGCCGGGAACGGGTGGGATCGCGATCGGGGCTCGAGCGCCGACCGCCGAGGTGACAGGCAAGGAGAATTCGCGTGGCGATTCGGATGCGGCTCCGCCGCACGGGCAAGAAGAAGCAGGCGTACTACCGCGTCGTGGTGGCCGAGTCGACCAGCCCGCGCGACGGGCGGTTCGTGGAGGTGGTCGGGCATTACGATCCGGGGCAGAATCCGCCCCGGGTGGAGTTCGACGAGGATCGGGTGTTGAGCTGGCTGAAGAAGGGGGCGCTGCCGACCGACACGGTGCGCAGCCTGCTCAGCCGGAAGGGATTGATGGCGCGTCTGGCGGTTGAGCTGCCCGGTCACACTCTGGTGAAGAAGCCCTCGAAGGCCACCCGCAAGAAGTCCCCGTCCGCCGCCCGGCCGGCGGCACCGGCCGAGACCGGGGCACCCGTCACGGCGGAGCCCGGGGCCGAGGCCTGAACAGGGTAGCCGGTCGTGTCCCGGCAGAAAAGTGACCCGGACGCGGAGGATCTGGTCGAGGTCGGGATCGTCGTCAAGCCGTGGGGGATCCGCGGGGAGGTCAAGATCCGGGTCACCTCCGATCTGCCCGGCCGGTTCCATGGACTCTCGACCATCTGGCTGTACGGCAATACCGGCGCTCCCCTCCTGTACCGGATCGAGACGGTCAAGGATCTGAAGGGTGCCGTGGCCGTGAAACTGGCCGGCATCGACACCCCCGAGCAGGCCGAACGGTTGCGAGGGGCCACGGCGGGAGTGCCCTCTTCGGAGCGGCCCGCCCTGGAGGAGGGATCGTGGTACATCGACGAGCTCGTCGGTCTCGAGGTCGTCGATGAGACGGGCCGGGAGATCGGTATCCTCAAGGCGGTCTGGCAGGGTGCGGCCCAGGATGTCTTCGAGATCACCACCGGGGACGGACCCCTGCTGCTGCCGGCGGTGACCGTCTTCATCCGGAAGGTGGACCCGGAGGCCGGGCGCATCGTCGCACTTATCCCGCCGGGCGAGGTGGGGACACCGGGGGACCGGGCGGGGCAGGGATGATGCGCGTCCATATCCTCACCCTCTTCCCGGAGTATTTCACCAGCCCGCTCCAGGCGGGTCTGATGGGCCGCGCGGTGGACGGCGACATCCTGCAGGTGATCGTCCACGACCTGAGGGCGTGGACGCACGACCGTCACGGCACAGCGGATGATTACGCCTTCGGGGGTGGGCCCGGCATGGTGCTCAAGCCGGAGCCTTTCTTCGAGGCGGTGGACGAATTAAGGGCCGCCGGGCTCGACGGGGAGGCTCCGATCGTGCTCACCTCCCCCCAGGGCCGGCTCTTCGACCAGGAGGCCGCCCAAGAGCTGGCCGCCACCGATGAATGGGTGGTGCTGTGCGGCCGTTACCGGGGGGTGGACGAACGGGTGCGGGAGGCCCTGGTCACCCACGAGTACAGCGTGGGGGACGTGATCTTGAACGGCGGGGAAGCGGCCGCCCTGACCATCGTGGAGGCGGCTGCCCGGCTGCTGCCGGGCGCCCTGGGCGACCCGGCCTCGGCGGAGGCCGACTCGTTCGCGGGGGGTCTGCTCGACCACCCGCATTACACCCGACCGGCCGAGTATCGCGGCCGGAGGGTGCCGGAGGTGCTGCTCTCCGGGCACCACGCCGAGATCGAACGCTGGCGACGCCACCAGGCGCTGGAACGCACCCTGCGGCGGCGCCCCGATTTGCTGGAGAAGGCCTCGTTGGATGAGGCCGACCGAGCCTACCTCGACCGTCTGCGCGATGTGCCGGCGGAGGGGACGGAGGGAACAGGAGAAGCGAAATGAAGCGCCTACCGAGCGTGGCCACATCCCAGGTCCGGACCGACCTGCCCGACTTCAAACCGGGGGACACCGTGCGGGTGCACGTGCGCGTGGTGGAGGGGGAGAAGGAGCGCATCCAGGTGTTCGAGGGGGTGGTGATCTCCATCCGGGGGGGCGGGAACAACCGCACCTTCACCGTCCGGAAGGTCTCGGGCGGTATCGGGGTGGAACGGATCTTCCCCTACCACAGCCCCATGATCCGCACCGTCGAGTTGGGGCGCCGGGGGAAGATCCGCCGGGCCAAGCTCTACTACCTGCGCGACCGCATCGGGAAGCGGGCGCGGGTGAAGGAGAAGCGCGCCTCGGGGGTCGAGGTGCCCGGGGAAGGGGAGGTCGCCGAGGCCCCCCCCAGCCAAGACTGAGCCCTTGCCCGACGGCACCGAGCCCTCGATTCGTGAACTGGCGCGGGCCCTCGACGAGCTCGGGCCCGACGCGGATGAGGAGCTGCTCCGGCGTCTGGAAGCCGATCCCCGCAAGGGCGCCCGTGAACTGGCCCGCCGGCACCGCCGCCGCCGGGAAGAGGCCCGCCGGCAGCAGGCCCGCTGGCGGGCCTTGTGCGATCCGGAACAGCGGCTGCAGCAGAGCGGTTACACGCGCGTGGCCGGCGTGGACGAAGCGGGACGCGGACCGCTGGCCGGTCCGGTGGTGGCCGCCGCGGTGGTGCTCCCTTCCGACTTCTTCTGGCCCTCCCTCGATGATTCCAAGCGCATGAGTCCCCGGGCCCGCGAGGCGGCCTTCGAGGCCGTCACCGGCGCCGCCCTGGGCTGGGCCACCGGCAGCGCCTCCCCGGCCGAGATCGACCGCCACAACATCCTGGGGGCCGTCCATCTGGCCATGGCCCGCGCCCTGAATGGTCTGGACCCACCTCCTGACTTCGCCCTGGTCGACGGGCGGCCGCTGACCGCCTGTCCGGTGCCCCACCAGGCGATCGTGGGGGGGGACGGTCGCAGCCGGACGATCGCGGCGGCCAGCGTGGTGGCCAAGGTGACCCGCGACCGCCTGATGGTCTCCCTCGATGCGTCCTACCCCGGCTACGGCTTTGCGGTCCATAAGGGCTACGGCACGGCCGAGCACCGGGCGGCCCTGGCCCGGCTCGGTCCCACCCCCCTCCACCGGCGCAGCTTCCTGACCCCGGGCCGGCAGCTCGACCTGCTCGCAGCGGCCGACCCCCCGATCCCGCAGCGCTGGGGGGAAAGAGCCGAGGAGGTCGTCGCCGCCGAGTATCTTGCCCGTGGCTACCGGCTCGTCGCCCGGCGCTGGCGCGGCGGGGGAGGTGAACTCGACCTGGTCTGTGCCCGGGAGGGGGAGGTGGTCTTCGTGGAGGTCAAGGGGGCGCGGGGGGAGGGGGCCGGCGACCCGGCGGGATGGCTGCGCCCCGACCAGCGGAGGCGCTGGCGCCGGGCCGCGGCCGCCTGGCTGGAGGCCGGCGGCGGCGGGTGGGCACAGGTCCGCTTCGACCTGGTAGGTGTCCGTGACCGCCCCGACGGGCCGCCGGAAACGGTCCGCTTCGAGGGGGTAGAGCCGTGAAGGGGGCCGACCGCCGGGAGCTGTGGGGGTGGTACCTCTTCGATTTCGCCAACACCAGCTTCACGGTGATCGTGGTCACGGTAGCCTACGCCGTCTATTTCCGGACCTACGTGGCCGGCCAGGCGGTCGTGCATCTGCCCTGGGGGACCCGGCCGGTCGGGGACTTCCTCTGGGGCGTAGGGAACGCTGTCTCGATGATCCTGGTCGGACTGATCAGCCCCTACCTGGGCGCCATCGCGGACGGCATCGCCCGCAAGAAGTACTTCACCGGTCTCTTCACCCTGCTCTGCATCGTCCCGACCCTGCTGATGGGAACGGTGGGCCGCGGCGAGGTGCTCTGGGGACTGATCCTGTTCATCGTGGGGAACATCGGGTTCCAGGGGGGACTCGTCTTCTACAACGCCTTCCTGCCGCAGATCAGCCCACCGGGCCGGATCGGCTATGTCTCCGGCATGGGTTTCGCGATCGGTTACGCCGGCGCGCTGGTCGCCCTCGCCCTCTCGCTCCCCTTTGCCGCCCGCGCCACGGCCAGCGGTGACTTGAGCGCCTTCGGCCCCGCCTTCCCCATCTCCGCACTCTTCTTCCTGGTCTTCGCCATCCCCTTCTTCCGCTGGGTCCGGGAGCGTCCGCCGCTCATCCACCTGGCCGGCAACCCCTGGCGGACGGGCTGGGCGCGCATGCGAGACACGCTCGGCCACCTGCGCGATTACCGTCAGACGGGACGTTTCCTGCTGGCCTACTTCCTCTACAGCGACGGCATCAACACGGTGATCAGCTACGGCGGCATCTACGCCTCGATCACCCTCGGCTTCAGCATGACCCAGGTCATCCTCTTCTTCGCCCTGGTCCAGTTCGCCGCCTTCCCGGGCGCCTGGCTCTTCGGCGTGCTGACCGACCGGTGGGGGGCCCGGCCCACCATCGAGGCCACCCTGGCGCTCTGGACGCTGATGTGCGTGGGGGCCTTCCTCTCCCGGAGCGTAGCGGTGTTCTACCTGGTCGGCCTGCTGGCCGGGGTCGCCATGGGCTCCAGCCAGGCCGCCTCGCGTGCTCTGATGGCGGCCCTGACGCCGGCCGACCACGAGGCGGAGTTCTACGGTTTCTACGGATTGAGCGGCAAGTTCAGCGCCGTCCTGGGCCCGCTGGCCTTTGGGGCCATCAGCACCCTCACCGGCAGTCAGCGCTGGGCGGTGCTCTCGGTGGCGCTTTTCTTCCTAACAGGCTGGGCGCTCCTGCGTCGGGTGGATGTGACGGCCGGCCGGCAGGCGGTCCGACCTCGAGTGGCGACCGGCGGCGGTCCGGCATGACCGGGGGGATTCGCATGGGCATGGGTGCGTGGAGGCGAGCACGGGGTTGGGACGGGGGGCGGCTGACCCTACTGCTGGCCGTGCTGCTCCTGGCTGGCGGTTGTGTCAGCCGGCGGCAGCGGATCTCGGTCGGCGGTTCCGACGAGATCGTGGTCTGGGCGGACCCGGCCACCTGGGAGGTCTACGGACCTGCCCTGGCCGGGATCTGGGAGCGGGTCGTCTGGACACCGCG
>CAZFHZ010000068.1:0-16513 GCA_964519015.1 uncultured Gemmatimonadota bacterium
CCCCGGGGGGGACTCTTCCGTCGGCCGGAGAGGCCGGCGGGGTCGAATTTCTTGTCAATCCGGTCTTTCTTGCCTAGATTAGCCCCGCCTGGAACTGTGCACCGGTATCTGACGATCGGCCCGAATGACGCGGGACAACGCGTCGACACCTTCCTCCGGAAGCTCCTTCCGGATGCACCGCACAGCCTTGTCCACAAACTCCTCCGAACCCGGGGGGTGCTGGTGGACGGCCGGAGGGCGCGCCCCGAGGAGATGACCGTGGAAGGCATGGAGATCACCATCCGCGATTCGCGGGCAGCCGCATCGATCAGATCGTACAAGGAGCAGCCGATGCTGACGCCGGTTCGACCGGTCCCCGACGAGCTCGAGATCCTCTACGAGGATGATTACCTCCTGGCGATTAACAAGCCGGTCGGGCTCCCCTCGCACGGAGGGAGCGGGGCCAAGGGGGATTCGGCGCTCTCACGGGCCTGGAACCATCTGGGCACCCTGGGCCGGGGACATACCTTCCGCCCCGCCCTCCCCCACCGCCTCGACATCGGGACCAGCGGCGTGCTCATGATCGCCAAGACGGCCTCCGCCCTGCGCGACCTGACCGCCCAGTTCCGCAACCGTGAGGTCGACAAGCACTACCTGGCCCTGGTCTCCGGGACCATCCAGGCCAAGGCGGGGATCATCCGGCACCCCCTGCGGCGGGTCTCGGCCCAGGCGGGTGACGTCCCCAAGGTGGTGGTGGCGAAGCGGCGCGGCCAGGCGGCCGAGAGCGAATACGAAGTGCGCGAGGTCTTCGAGACCGCTTCGCTGCTCAACATCGTCCTGCATACCGGGCGGACCCATCAGATCCGCGCCCACTTCTCGGCCATCGGACACCCCCTGGTCGGTGACGACCGCTACGGGTTCGAGGCCGTCAACAGCGCCTTCCGTGACAAGTTCAATCTGGAGTACCCTTTCCTGCACGCCGCCCGTCTTCTGCTCCGGCATCCCCGGCGGAAGAAGAAGGAACTCGAGTTCGTCGCGCCCCTCTCGGCAGAGCGTGAACAGATCCTGCAGACACTCCGGGAGGGGTGGAAACCGGTCCGTAAACGCCTACGGAGGTAGGTGGTCCCACCGCCTCCTGGCCCGAAGGAAGGAGGCCCCCCTTGCTCCGCATCCGCAGCCTGCTCCTGGTCGTCCTGGCCCTAGTCGTGACGGCGCCGGGGACCGGCGCCCAGTACCCGCTCGCCCGGTCGAGCACCCTGCTCGCCTTCGACGGATACCACGACTACCAAGCTACCGTGGCGTTCATGGACCACTACGCCCGGACCTACCCCGACATCGTCGAGAAGTTCTCGATCGGGAAGTCGTACCTGGGAACCGATGTCCAGGGACTCATCATCACCAACAAGAAGACCGGCCCTCACATCGAGAAGTCGGCCTACTGGGCGGACGGCAACCGCCACTCTGGGGAGGTTACCGGGGGGGAGGCCGTCCTCTACACCATCAAGTACCTGTGCGAGAACTACGGGCAGGACCCGGTGGTGACGAAGATCGTGGACACCAAGGTGGCCTACCTGGTGCCGAAGATGAACCCGGACGGCTCCGACGTCTACCTCCATACCCCGGGTACGCTCCGCTCGACGGTACGTCCCTACGACCAGGACGGGGATGGGAAGGCCGATGAGGACCCGGCCGAAGACCTGGACGGGGACGGCTACTCCCGCCAGATGCGCTGGGTCGATCCCGAGGGCCAGTATGTCCTCGACCCTTCCCAGCCCAACGGCATGCGCCGGCGCACGGACCAGGACAAGGGCCCCTTCTACAGCATGGGCTCCGAAGGGATCGATAACGACGGGGACGGACGCATCAACGAGGACGGGATCGGCGGGCTCGACCTGCACCGCAACTTCCCCTTCAACTGGCGGCCCATGTCCGATGACGAGGCGACTGATCGGGGAGTGACCCAGGGGGGGGCCGGCGAGTACCCCCTCTCCGAGCCCGAGACGCGCAACATCGTCGTCTTCCTGTTGCGCCACCCCAACGTCAGCACGGTCGAAACCTACGACACCAGCGTCCCCATGCTGCTGCGCCCGCCCAGCATGGGCGATGACCGGCTCATGTTCCCCTCCGACGAGGCCTGGTACAAGGAGTACGACCGGGTGGGGAGCCAGATCACCGGCTACACCCGGACCGGCAACGTCTACCGCGACTACGGCGGCGGCAACCCGCTCTTCGGCCACAGCCCCGACTGGGGCTACTTCGCCTTCGGGTCGATCTGGTACGGGGACGAGCTGTGGACCGGCGGGCGCGTGGACTACGACGGGGACGGCCAGTACTCCCCCGAAGAACGCCAGCGCTTCAACGACTCCCTCACCCCCCCCTACAGCAACCAGCCGTGGACCAAGGCCCGCCATCCCGTGCTGGGGGAGGTCGAGGTCGGGGGGAACAACTCGAAATTCCCCGGCCAGAACCCTCCCCCCGCGCTGCTCGAGGCGGAGATCAAGAAGAACGTCCTCTGGGCGGTCCGGAAGATGGAGTGGATGCCCCTGATGCGGGTGGCCGAGACCAAGGTCGAGAAGGTGGCCGGTCAGGAGAATGTCTTCCGGGTCAGCGGCTACTTCGTCAACGAGGGACGACTCCCCACCGCCCTGGAGATGGCCAAGCAGATCCACATCGTCCAGGAGGACTTCGGCGAGATCACCGTGCCGGAGGGGATGAGCCTGGTGGACGCCTCCGGTCAGCCGCTGCGGGGCGGTTTCGGCCGCGGTGGACGGGGAGGCGGTGGACGGGGCGGGATGTTCGGGATGGACCAGCCCCAGGGACCGGCTCCGGCGGTCCGGACCAACCGGGTCGGGATGGGTTGGTTGGACGGTTCGATGGACCAGTCGTACGCCCCTCTGCGGCGGGTGACCTGGTACGTGAAGGTCGACGGGGCGACCCGCAACCGCGTCCTGACCGTGACCGGCGGCTCCACCCGAGGCGGCGTGCACCGGGTCGAGGTGACGCTGCCGAGATGAACCTCCACCGCCGCGCCGCATGAGACGCTGCCTGCGGCGCACGCTGGCGGCCCTGCTGGCCCTGATGGTGCTCGGCGGGGCCGCCTTCCTGCTCTGGTGGCACCGGCCGGTGGAGGGGCTCCGGGCCTGGCGGACGGGACCGCCGCCGGGGTCCTGGGCCCTCTGGCGCCAGACGGAGCGACGGCTCCGGGCCGAGGGCCGGTCCGAACCGATCTCGTGGCGCTGGGTGCCGCTCCCGGAGGTCTCGCTGGAGATGCAGAGCGCGGTGATCGTTGCCGAGGACATCGGTTTCTTCCATCACACCGGTATCGACTGGACCGCCGTGCGGGAAGCCCTCCAGGAATGGTGGGCCGGGAAGGGATTGCGGGGAGCCTCCACCATCACCCAGCAACTGGCCAAGAACCTCTTCCTGACCGGGGAGCGCACCCTCTTCCGGAAGGTGCAGGAAGCCCGACTCGCCCGGGCCCTGGAGCGGGACCTGGGGAAGAAGCGGATCCTGGAACTCTATCTGAACTGCATCGAGTTCGGGGACGCCCGGCTGGGGGTGGAGGCGGCTGCCCGCTATTACTACGGGGTGCCGGCCGGCCGGATCGACCGCAGCCAGGCGGCCGGCCTGGCCGCCGCCATTCCCTCTCCCCGCCGGGACAACCCGGCCAGCCGGACCCGGACCTGGTCGTTCCGCGAGGCCGAGGTGACCGGGCGGCTCACCGACATCGGCTGGCTGGAGCGGAGGATCCTGCGCCTGTTCCCCGACAGCACCGCCGCCCGTCTGGCCGCCGCCACCCGGGCCCCGGCCGATACCACCGACTACGAACTCCCCCCTCCGGTGGAGATCCCACCCGACACCTCGGGGACACTCCGAACCCGGCCGGGCTCACGCTGCCCATCCTGGTACCCACCGGGACCGGTGACGTCTTCACCTATCCGCCTCCACCGCGCCCCTGAGTGTTCCCGGCCCGGCCGCCGGCTCGGTGTCCCGAGTCTTCATGACCGGATGGATGTATAATTAACTTCACATATTGTGAAGTTTGCTTTACTATAGCCCCGTTGTTTCGCGCCTGTTGTCTCGATCCCATCCCCGGCCCGGGAGGTCGAATCGATGCCTCGCCCTCTGTTCCCACTCCTCACCCTCGCGCTCCTGACCGCATCCCTCCCGGCGAGCGCCCAGCAACCGCCCAACGCCTCGATCGAGGTGAAGGACGGGGTGCGGCTGGTCCATAACCGGGGAGCGCTCTGGGGCTCCGCCCCCAGGGTGGTCCTCGAGCTGGTCCGCCGGATCGGGGACCTGGAGACGCAGGACCCCAATCTCCTCCTCTTCCGGCCTTCCGATGTGGTGCGCGATGGGGCCGGGAACGTCTACGTTCTCGATACCGGGAACAACCGGATCCAGAAGTTCGGTCCCGACGGCGGCTGGCAGGCGACCATCGGTCGCCAGGGGGCCGGACCGGCGGAACTGAACAGTCCGTTCAGCTTCGGCCTCGCCCCCGACGGCCTCCTGCATGTCTGCGACCTTGGGAACATGCGGATCCAGGTCTTCACGCCCGCAGGGGATCAGGTCCGCAGTGTCCGGATCGGCGCCGAGAGCGGGAAGCGCTTCACCGCCTTCCGGATGTCGGCCACCGGCGAGTATCTGACCCGGACGGCGCCCGCCATGATGCCCAACGAGGATCCCGCCCAGGTCCCTCTGCTGAGCGTCTTCGATCCCGAGTGCCGGCTGGTCCGCAGCCTCGGGACCGGCTCCATACAGGACTTCGGGGATTTCGTCACCACCGTCTTCATGTCGGTCAACACCTACGAGACCGACCGGTCCGGGAACATCTACCTGGCCTTCGCCTACCAGAACCGGATCGAGAAGTACACTCCGGACGGCCGGCTGCTCTGGCGCGCCGACCGACCCCTCGACTTCCGGCCGGTCACCCGCCCCGCCTCGGCCGAGGAGGTCGTCCAGGTCGCCAACGCCGTGGCCACCGACGGCCACGACCGGGTCTGGGTGCTCACTTCGACCCGGATCCCGACCGAGGAGGAACTGGAAAACCTGGGCAGTCCCGACGATCTGACGGAGGAGTTCGCCCGCCTGGACGTCTTCGATCCCGACGGGATCCTGCTGGAGCGGCTGCCCCTGCCGGGAATGGGTCGCAAGCCCCCCCTGCCGCCGATCGCCACCCCGGCCATGGGGGTGATGCGGATCTTCGGCGACCGGCTCTACCTGGTCGACATGATGGGGCGGATGTGCGTCTGGGAGTTCAGGATCGTGGAGCGGGAGGAGTAGGTCGACCGGCCAACAGGGCTCAAACACCCAGGACGAAGAAGACCGAACCGAACCAGGTGGGGTAGCGCCGGTAGAGTTCGACCTCCCGGCGTTCGGCCGCGATCACGGCGAGCGCCGCCTCATTCCCCCGGTACTTCTCTTCCAGGACCTCGAGCCGGGCCTCCAGCGGACCGTAGTAGGCGACCCACCAGGCGTCCTCGGGGAGGGGGAAATGCCCCCGCAGGTCGAATCCGCAGGCACGGATGGTGGCGCAGTTGCATTCGATCGTGGTGATGGCCGGATACACCCGTTCCCAGTACTCCCTGACCTCTGGCGGTGGATCGGGCTGCAGCCAGGCCGCTTCGTGGACGGCCATGAACCCTCCCGGTCGGAGATAGCGGGACCACTCCTGGAGGCCCCGCTCGAAGCCGATCACGAAGATCGAACCCTCGGACCAGATGAGGTCGAAGCTCCCGACCGGGCAGGGGAGCTCGAAGAGGGTACCCTGGACCGGGGAGATGCGGTCGGCAAGTCCGGCCTGGGAGGCTCTGGCTTGAAGGGTCCGCAGGCCGGGGCGATTGTTATCGAGTCCGATGATCCGGCCGCCGCTCAGCCGGGCGAGTTCCAGGGTGGGACCCCCCGGCCCGCAGCCGATGTCCAGGATGCGGGGGGACTCCAGCGGCGGAAGCAGCTTCCAGGCCCGGCGGGTGTATTGGTTCCGGCCGACCTCCTCCCGTTCCAGCCCGCTGTGGATCTCGTCGAAGACCTGCTCGGCCCGGGTCCGGGCCGGCGACTTCATCCGGAGGCTTTCGGGGCGAACTTCCCGGCCGGGAAGCCGTAGCGCTCCTCCAGCACCCGGCGCTCGGCCTCGGGCAGTCCGGTCATATAGCCCCGCCAGCCGGGGCAGAAGTTGGTATGCCAGCGCCAGAAACGCCCCAGGAAGGACTTGGGGCGCTGGTCGTACTTGGCCCGGAAGGCGCAGCTCCCGCAGTTGGATGCATCGGTCATCGGCTACCTCCCCGGATCTACCTGGAGCAGGTCCTCCCGCTCCAGCTTGCGTAGGAACTTCCCCAGCCGGTCGTAGAGCGGCTCCACCTCCTCGCCGAACTCCTCCCTCAGGCGCTCCCCGATCCCCGCCACCGTGGTGGACCCGTCGCACTGCACCCAGACGAAGGAGCCGAAGGCATCCAGGCGCAGATTGAAGGTCGGGCTGCGGAGGAAGGGGCCGAAGAACCGGGCTACCAGGGGGTGGTGGAAGCGGGGCATCTTCAGGATCACCCGCCCCTCCTCGTCCGTCGTATAGTCGACCCGCCGGCGGGGGATTAACTCGAGCAGGTTGGGGGGCGGCGGTTTCGGCGGTCCCGGCATAGTCGTGAGGCACCTCCTGATGCGGACGGCGGGAGTCCCGATCGGGTCTCCCGCCGTCCCGTCACCTTGTCATCGTACGGCTGAGGCTACATTACACTCGGCGGTGCCGGCTGGTCGGGCGAACCCGCGTTGCGGGCCGGGACCAGCGTCAGCAGCAGCCCCACTCCCACCAGCACTACCAGGCTGATCAGGAAGGAGGGTTCGGCGAATATGGCCGGGACCGGTTTCTCGGCGAAGGCCAGACCGGCGAAGACGAGCCCGACCAGGGCTTCCCCGGCGATCAACCCGGCCGCCAGGAGCACTCCGGTATTCTCCACCCGGGACTTCTGGTTGTCGTTGTGCCCCGCCTTCGCGTTCATCTGCTCGACGATCCACTTGATCAATCCGCCCACGAAGATGGCGAAGGTGGTCCCCAGCGGCAGGTACATTCCCACACAGACCAGCATCGGGCTCTTGACCCGGATCAGGATGAACCCGACGGCCATCAGCATGCCGGTGATGATCAGCGGCCAGGCCATCTGGCCCCCCACGATCCCTTGGGAGAGCATGGCCATCAGGCTGGCCTGGGGGGCCGGCAGCTTGGTCCCGCCCAGCCCGATGCCGCCCATGTTGATGTCCCCCTGGTGGAGGATCATGAGCGGGAAGACCATGACCGCTGCGGCGATCAACACACCGATGATGTCCCCCACCTGCATCTTCCAGGGGGTGCCGCCCAGGATGTGTCCGACCTTGAGGTCCTGGAGCATCTCACCGGCCACGGCGCTGGAGACGCAGATCACGCCGGCCACCGCCAGTACGGTCGCTACGCCCGACCGGCCGGTCTGGCCCAGGGCGACCATCAGGATTGCCGCGACCACCACCGTGGAGAGGGTGAGTCCCGAGATCGGGTTGTTGGAGGAGCCGATCAAGCCTACCAGATAGCCGGAGACGGCCGCGAAGAAGAAGCCGGCCAGGACCATGACGATAGTGGCTGCCAGCGAGGCACTGACGTTGTGGGCGAAGGTGTTGTAGAGCACGAAAGTCAGGATGGCCAGGACGCCCATCCCGATGAAGACGTAGTTGAGCGGGATGTCCCGGTCGGTCCGGCTGATGTCGACCTGCTGGCCCGCGGCGGCCTTCTTCAGGTCGGAGATCGAGCGGCTCAGCCCGCCGAAGAGGCTCCGGCGCATCTTCCAGAGGGTCCAGGCGGCGGCCATCAGCATCCCGCCGATGGCGATGGGGCGGACCATGTAGAGCCAGACGTTGGTGGCCATGGCCAGCCAGGCGCCCGGGTCTTGGGCCAGCATGCCCGCCTCCAGCGCCGGTCCCTGGAAGTACAGCAGGAGCGGGACGAAAAGCCCCCAGGCCAGCAGCCCGCCGGCGAAGTTCAAGCTGGCCAACTGGAAACCGATGATGTAACCCACGCCGATGTAAGCGGGGCTGATCTTGGGAGAGGCCAGCACGATCCCACCGCCACCGGGGATGACCTGACCGCCCTGTCCCAGTACCACCCGCCCCCGGGCGAAGGGGACGAATTTCGTCCAGGTGGCCGGGAAGAAACTCAGTTCCTGGGCGGCCTGGACCACCGCTCCGATCAGCCCGGCCACGAGCAGGTTACCGGCCCCGGTAGCGCCCGCCTGTCCCGCCTTGTGGATCTCGCTGGCGGCCAGGGACTCGGGATAGGGGAGATCGGCGTCTTCGACCATCACCCGCCGTAGCAGGGTGACGAAGAGCACTCCCATGACACCACCGAGCATCATGATGAAGGTGGCCTCCAAATAGTGGTCCTGGAGGTTGTCCCAGATGCCGGAGATGAGGAACGCGGGGATGGTGAAGATGGCGCCCGCGGCGACCGATTCCCCGATCGAGCCGATGGTCCGCGCCATGTTCTCTTCCAGGATGTTCCCCTTGATCAGACGCAGGAAGGCCATGCCGAGGACGGCCGCCGGGTAAGTGGCGGCGATGGTCATGCCGGCGCCCAATCCCAGGTAGGCGTTGGCCGCCCCCAGGACCACACACAGCACCAGCCCGATGAGCAGGGCAGGCACCGTGAACTCTCTGAGGCTCGTGTTGGCGGGTACGTACGACTGGTACCTCACGCCGCCCGAGCTCGGGTTGTCAGCCATTGTTGCACCTTCCGTATAGCGTTGCAGAAACAGGCTGGCGGGATTGTAGCAAGGGGGAGCAGCCGGCGCAAACCGGGCTGTACCGGATGCCGGGGACCTGTATCATACGGCGTCCGCACGAACCGAATCACCACCCAGCGCAGGGAGCCGACCATGCGCCTTCGCCTGAACCGCTTCGGGAAGATCATCCTCGCACTCTACATCCTGGCGCTGGTCATCCTCTTCGGAGGACCCCTGGTGGGGGCCTTCTCTCCCCTGACGGGACCTCAGGCCCTGATGGCCTTCCTGGTCCCGATCAGTTTCGCCTTCATGGGGTTGCTGCCGGTCAAGCTTCCGACCCGGATCCTGATCGGATTGGCCCTGGGTACGGTGGCCGGCTTCCTGGTCGGCCCCGACATCACCTTCTTCACCCCGATCGGCACCATCTTCCTGCGGCTCATCTTCATGGTCATCGTGCCGCTGGTCTTCTCCTCCCTCTTCGTGGGCACCCAGAGCCTGGGGGATGTCCGCACCATGGGCCGGATCGGCTTCCGCACGGTGGCCTTCTACGGGCTCTACACGGTGGTAGGGGCGGCCATCGGGCTGATCCTGGCCAACCTGCTGGTCCCGGGTGAGGGCCTGACCCCCCAGGCCCAGCAGGCACTCCTGCAGAGCTACGGGGAGTCGGCGGTCGCCCGCGTCCAGAGCATCCAGAAACCCTCGGTGGGCGAGACGATCGTGAACATCGTACCCAAGAACATCGCCACCGGGATGGCCAGCGACCCGCCCAACATGCTCCAGATCGTCTTCTTCGCCATGTTCATGGGGATCGCCATCATGCTCATCCCGGGCAAGGAGGAGAAGAAGAAGCTGGTGGTGGACTTCTTCGACGGCGTCTTCGACATCATGCTCCAGATCATCCAGATGGTGATCAAGCTGGCGCCCTATGCGGTCTTCGCGCTGATCGCCGACGTGGTGGGACAGTTCGGCTTCGATGTGCTCATGCTGCTGGCCAAGTACACGGCGGTGACCATCGGGGGCCTCTTCCTGCTCTTCCTGACCTATATCCCCCTGACCTATTTCCTGACCCGGCTGAACGTGACCGGTTTCCTGCGGGGGATCTGGCCGGTCATGACGATCGCCTTCTCCACCTCCTCCTCGGCCGCCTCTTTGCCGGTGATGATGGATGTCTGCCGGAACCGCCTCGGGGTCTCCCAGCGCATCGTCAACTTCATGCTGCCGCTCTCCATTACCATCAACATGAACGGCTCGGCCCTCTACCAGGCGGTCTCGGCGGTCTTCATCGCCCAGGTCTACGGCATCCCCCTCACTCTCATGGACCAGATCGTGATCGTGCTGATCGCCACCCTGAGCGCGGTCGGAGCACCGGGGGTCCCGGGAGCCTCCTTCATGATGCTGGTGGTCGTGCTGACCCAGGTGGGCATCCCGATCGAGGGAGTCGCCCTGGTGCTGGGGGTGGAGCGGATCCTCGACATGTGCCGGACCACGGTCAACATCGTGGGGGACTCCACCGCCGCCGTGGTGATCGGCGAGTGGGAGGGGGAACTCGATCCGCCCCCCGAACTGCTCAAGCCGGGCCGGGCCGCGGCGTAGCCGCCCTCAACATCGAGGAGGCCCGCATGACGAGGGGTGCCGGACCACCGTCCGGCACCCCGATCTGTTCCCGGTGAGATGTGGAGGGGCGGCTCAACCCTTGATGATGGTCCAGATCACGTTGACGAAGATGATGGCGATGGTCACCGGAGCCACGTAGCGGATCAGGAAACTCCACAGACCGGCCAGTCCGAAGGTGTTCCCCTCGAGCGTGATCTCCTCGACCGCCTTCCGCGTCCCCCAGATCCAACCGGCGAACACCGCGATGAAGAACGCACCGATGGAGAGGGAGATGTCCCCGAACACCGTGCTGATCACCGTGAAGAAGTCGGTGTGCAGCACCGGGAGGTTCGACAGCCAGGGGTTCGCCCCGTGCGCCATGGCCGCCGGAGTGCCGATCAGGAAGGAGACCAGGGCCACGAAGAGCACGGCGTTGCGGCGGGTCCACTTACGCTCGTCCACGAAGTAGGCGACCGGGACCTCCAGCATCGAGACGGTCGAGGTCAGCGCCGCGATGATGACCAGGATGAAGAACCCCACTCCGAACAGGTAGCCCATCGGCATGGCGCCGAAGATGGAGGGGAGGACCACGAAGATCAGGCTGGGGCCCTCGGTGTAGCTGGCCCCCATGGCCGAGACGGCCGGCAGGATGACGAACCCGGCGATGAGCGAGATGAGCACTTCGAAGAAAGTAATCCAGGCCGCCGAAGTGGCGATGTTCTCCTTCTTAGAGAGGTAGGAGGCGTAGGTGGCCATGGTCCCCATGCCCAGGGAGAGGGAGAAGAAGGCCTGCCCCATGGCCGCCAGGAACATCTTGCCGCTGAACTTCGACCAGTCGGGCTTGAGGTAGAACTCCAGCCCCGCCCCCGCCCCCGGCAGGGTGACCGAACGGACCGCCAGCAGGATGAGCAGCACGAAGAGGACCGGCATCAGCCACTTTGAGAGGGTCTCGATCCCCTCCTTGATCCCCCGGATGACCACGAAGGCGGTCCCGAAGATGATGGTGAAGTGCAGCAGGGAGACCCAGATGGCATCGCTGGCGAATGCCGAGAAGAAGGCGCCGACCGCAGTGTTCCCCTGGAAGGTGTTGAAGGTCCCGATGACGGCAGCATAAAGGTAGCCGACCACCCAGCCGGCGATCACCGAGTACCAGGCAAAGATGACGAAGCCGCTCAGCACGCACAGCCCGCCGACGAAGCGCCAGAGCGGCTTGTCCCGCAGGGCCCGGAACATGCCCATCGGGTTCTTCTCGGTGTGCCGGCCCAGGGAGAACTCGGCGATCATCACCGGCAGGCCGATCAGCAGGCAGCAGAACAGGAAGACCAGGACGAAGAGCGCGCCGCCGTTGGCGCCCGTGATGTAGGGGAAGCGCCAGATGGCGCCCAGCCCGATGGCCGAGCCGGCCCCGGCCAGGATGAATCCCATCTTCGAACTCCACGCCCCGCGCGATGCCATCTTCCGCTCCTCGGTCAGGAATGGGGTGCGGCCGGCCCACCGGTTCGCCCGTGGGGGCGAATATACCCCGGGGAGTCTCAGGCCTGGAAGGTCTATTGCGTGTTGAATACGCGTATTCGGGGACAGCAATTACCTGATTTTGGGGGCTCTCTGCTCCTGGTCCCGCTAGTGTCGTCAACGATGCGCAGCGGCATCGCTTCCTCCTCCCGCCTTGACCTCGCCCACAAGATCCATCCGCGAAACGGTGCGAATTCCTGACTCAGGACACTAGGAGAGCAGCTCCTGCAGGGCGAGACGAGTCTTCGGGAGCAGCTGCTCTTCGTTGAAATACCGGGTGACGATCTCCAACGCCTGCTCTGTGTTGTCGATGTTCAGGTATCGGAGGAGGAAGCGCACGTCATCGAGGTCCTGGAACTCCTCACCGAGACGCATCGCCGCACACTTCATCGCCAGCAGGTACTCGGGACGGGCCACGAAGACCCGTAGGTGGTCCCGTTCCAGGTAGGGATCAAAGTCACCATGGGGGCTGAGGAAGGCCTTCACCGCATCGTTCAGCCAGCCGCGGGGAACGTCCGCCGCATCAGCGGCCCGCTCGGCAGCCTCTCGTACCACCCGCATGGGCCGGAAGACCGCGTCCACATCACGGGTGGCCGAGCGTGCCCCCAGGGCCAGGCACATCACCGCGCCGCCCACCAGGTAGACCTCGCCCACCACGTCCTCCTCGGCCAGTTCCGCATCCAGCAGCTCGAAGAGGCGGAGGATATCAGCACGGCTCAATCCGCTCGGACCGGTCAAGGAGGGACCCCCATCTTCTCAGACCCGGGCACCGAGCGATGCATCCACGAAGATGTTGCGCCGCTTGAAGGGAACTGGAGAGGCGACCAGCAGGTACCGTCTCATCCTCTTGAGCCCGGTGGCGAAATACGGGGCCTCGAGGGGCTCGACGCGCCGCACCCAGGAGGGTGGGGGCACCTTCTTCAGGTGGGCCGCGTATTCGACCATCGCCGCCACGTAGTTCCTCAGCAGGGGGGAGAGCGAGGTCGGGACCGCCGCCTCGACCGCAGGTGAGAACTCAACCGGTGCCAGTCGGGTGAGCAGATCGTTGAGTTCGGCCATGGCGAATCGATGATCCTCCGCCTCTCCGAGCGACCGCAGGATCTCCTCGAAGCGCAGCCGGTTCGACGGCAGGGCCCGGCTCAGGACATAGCTGGAGATGTCACGACCTGCAGCGGCCGCGAGCCGTTTCAAGGCCCGTTTCTCCTGCGGGGTGACCCGGATCTGCAGTTGTTCACTCCGAGTAGCCATAAAGTAACAGTACGAGCGGCCCCCGGTGATGTCAATACATATGTATTGACATCTTGGTGTTACCACGGGCGATGATCATCCCCGGCACATGGCCCCCGCCCATCAATCCGCCCATGTAGGTGAGGATCGCCGTATAGGCCGCCCGGGATCAGAAACATCATGCTCGAGTTTTCCTTCACCTGGTCGGATCTTCCTCCCGCACGATGTGGATCCGGGGTTGATCCAGTCCGGTCCGCATCAGTAGTGCGGCCCGGAAAGGCCCGCCGCCCTCCAGCGGGACGATCCCCCTGGCCGTACCGGGAGCGTCCATCCATTCGTAGTGGTACATCACCTCACCGTCGGATTCCACGACGTAGACCGAGATCCTCCACGCCTCCGATTCGGGGGTGGAGCGCTTCGATGCAGCCAGCAGATAGCAGCGGTCGGGACCGCCCCGCGCCGCCGCGAGGATCCGCTTGACCGGCACCAGGTAGCCCTGCTCGTTCTTCTTGCCGCGGATGAAGTCCCTGTGCAGGCGGACGCTCTCTGCGTGCTGCTCCTCCAGGTACCGCTCCCGAACATGGAACTCCCGGAGCAGTCCTCCTTCCGGGGAGAAGACCCGGATGATGTTGAACGCATCGTAGACCTGCCAGACCTCCCCACCCACCAGGCAGGCGAAGGAACCGTTCACGGCCGGCAGGAAGCCGCGGTTCCCGTCGAATTCGAGGGGCGGTGAAGCACGCCAGAGGACATCGCCTTCCTCGTCCAGGCAGGCCAATGAGCCCTTCATGGCGGCATCCGGACAGGTCATCACGATCCGCCTGTCCGGCAGGGGGACGAAAGAAGCCGTTCCTGAGAACGGAAGGCTGAACCCGCCCAGATAGTCGTCGTCCAGGGTCAGGTGGATCAGCTTGGTCCCGACGTTGGATACCACCCACAGAGCACGGCCGACAGGATCCGCCCGCAGGAAGGTGATCACATTCAACTCCCCCGGCCCGAAGCCTTCCCTGCCGAAGGAGCGGATGTACTCGCCGCCGGCCCCGAAGAGATGGATCTTCGACTGCTTCTGATCGGGGATGGCGAAGAGGTCACCGATCCTGTCGAATCCCAGGACGGCTCCCAGGAAGACGCTGATCGTGTCCCCTTCGGCCGGCTCGGGCGGGAAGGCGCGCACCGAGACGAGCGGGGTGGACGGGGTTTCCGGGAACCCCGATGAGCAGCCGGCCAGCAACCCCATGACCAGGGCGGCCACCACAACCCGGCGGCC
Source organism: uncultured Gemmatimonadota bacterium (assembly GCA_964519015.1). GTDB lineage: Bacteria > Blakebacterota > Blakebacteria > Blakebacterales > CAYUVJ01 > CAZFHZ01. The sequence goes on from CAZFHZ010000068.1 coordinate 14,314, forward strand.
GATACGATCCGGATCCCTGTGACCTGTGCCCATCGATCTCCCCTCCGAGCCGTCTTCGATGCAACCCCGGGTGGCGTGCCCCACTCGGTTTAGGGACAGACGGAGCGTCCTCGTTGTTTATCCGGGTCGGATCGCCATGTGCGAGGGACGCCCCGGGCGTCCCTCTCTGCGGGGGGATGCGGACCGACCCCGTGACCGACTAGACTCCCGGGACCGGCAGCTGTCCCCGCGGCAGACCGTAACAAGGAGAACGCCATGCGCGAAGGTTCGAAGCGCCACTCGGCCCGCTTCACGGCTCGCCTCGCGGCACCCGCCGCCCTTCTGGTCCTGCTGATCCTGCCGGGGGCGCTGATGGGGATATCGGCCTGTTCCCGGACGGCGCGCTCCGCGGGCGAGGTGGTGCGGACCACCGTCGGAGATACTCTGGTCGTCAAGAACATACCCCCGGAGGGACCTGCTCCGGTGGCCTTCCATCTGGAGCAGAACCTGGTGATCGGGACCCTGGGTGAGGACGCCGACGACCCGTACGCCCTCACACACATATCGGATCTGGCCGTGGATCCGGGCGGCCGTATCCTGGTGGGAAGTACCCAGGACGCCGAGGTCCGGATCTTCGATTCGGGCGGCATCTTCGTGACCCGCTTCGGCCGTGCCGGTCAGGGCCCGGGCGAGTTCGGTTCCTCCAACGGCTTGATGCTCACCATGTCGATCCTTCCGCTGGAGGACGGGCGGATCGCGGTGGTGGATCCTCCCGGCGAGATCGAGGTCTTTGATTCCTACGGAGCGTTCCAGGAGCAGGTCAACCTGCGTCACCTGGACTTGAGGGAGCACTCCGACGGAAGAGTGGCAAGCCCGCTCGCCTGGCTGTCAGCCACCGGGAGCCTCGTCATCCCGTGGACTTCCTCCCACATCGAGGAGGGCCGGGCCGATCGCCGGCTCCTGCTGGCGGACTCCTCCCCCGCCCCCGTGCGTTGGCTTCCTCCGGTGCGGGAACCGATCGGCTTCTTCAGCACCCCGACGGGGGGCGTCGGGCTCCCCTTCGGGGCTTCGCTCTACTTCGCTTCGACGGGTGACCGGTTCGTGCTCTGGGGAGCCTCGGATGCCTACACGATGACCCGGCATGATATCGCAGCCGACCGGTGGCTCCGGTTCACCCTGGTACGCGAGCCCGTGCCGGTCTCCGCGGGAGAGATGCATGACGCGGTAGAAGCGGTGCTGGGGCGCATGCCGCAGCGGATCAGGGACCGTCTCGGTGGGGTCCTCAAGAGCGCCCAGAAGCCTGACCACCGGCCGTTCTTCCGATCGCTGATGGGAGATGATCGCGGACGGGTTTGGGTCTGGCGCTACGGTCCTTCCCTCGCCGGGCTGCAGACCTACGACGTGTTCGACTCCGACGGTGTATGGCTCGGAGCAGTCGAGTCGGAGGAGGGTCTGGCTTTCGTTCGCGGGAACCACGTGTACTGCCGTTCACAGCAGGATCCGGACGGATTCCCGATCGTGATCCGGTACCGCCTCGTGCGGGGACCTGTCGATCCCGACGGGGCTTGAGGAGTTAGCGGGTTCTCATCTCAAAACCCCCCTCCTGAGCCGAGCTCGATGAGATGGAGCCGGGCGAGGGAGGTGCTGATCGCCTCATATCTGACACAGTAGCGATGTTGATGCCGCGGTGCGAGTATTCCGGGTCGGTTTCTCCCCGAGGCGGACACACCTCGGCGTCCCCTCGGCAGTTGGGGGGTGGTCAGGAGGGTTCAGGACCGGTTCAACACAACATGTGGCGGGCCATGATCAGGAGGTTGGCCGTCACCACGCCGGCCATCACATAGCTGCCGAAGGAGGCAGCGCCCCGCCAGACACACCGGTCCAGCCCGAAGACGCGTTTCAAGAAGGAGATCAGACCCTCGATGCCGGCCCGGAAGTCCCGGAGGCGTTTGTAGACCCAGGTGCTCCTGGCCATCTGGGAGATCTCAAGTCCCCGCTTCTTGGCGAAGCACACGTCCTGAACCCCCATGGCCTTGGCCCGGTTCAAGTTGTCGGAGGAGGCGAACCCGCCATCGAGGCTCGCCTGCCGAGGAGGCCGGCCGTAGAGTTGCCTCTGCCGCTCCAACATCGGGATGGTGAGGTTGGCGTCGGCCGGATTGCCCTCTTCGATCACGCAGTCGGTGATCAGTCCCGAAGCGCCCGCCGTCAGGAAGATCTTGTG
>CAZFHZ010000068.1:16613-18476 GCA_964519015.1 uncultured Gemmatimonadota bacterium
CGATCACGCAGTCGGTGATCAGTCCCGAAGCGCCCGCCGTCAGGAAGATCTTGTGGCCGTAGAGGGTATCGCGCCGGTCCTTGACGATCACGTCGGTGTGGGGCTCAAACAGGGAAACCACTTTCTCCTGGGCCGGCACCTTCTGGTCCCGCAGCACACGCCGCTCGGTCTGGTCGATGACCCGCTCGACCAGCTCGACGAAGTGACGCAACTCCTCGGCAATCTCCCAGGCCCGATCGAAGGCATCGGAGAGGTCGGCCTGTTCGCGAAGGGCTTCGAGGGCTTGGCGGGTGTAGTGCACTGTTCGGTGCCCTCAGTGCGGGCGTGGTCCACCAGCACCCGATTGACTTCCTCGATCGTTTCTTGACATACCCTCTTGATATTCTTCGCTAGGGTGGATCGGGACGGGACCTCGTCGAAGGCCCCGTAGCCGCAGAACGTGCGGTAGGTGATTGAGTCGGCCAGATGAAAGGCCAGTTCCGAGTAACTGAAGCCGTTCATCTGCTTGATGATCAGGGCCCGGAAGACCTGGTCGCCGGTCATGCCCGGCGCACCGATTTCCGGACAGCTCAAACCGGCAAGAAGATCTTGTTCCACCAGCTCTTTGATGCGAGGATGACCGCTGAGGATCGCATCGATCATTGCCAGTTCTTTCGCGTGATCGTGCTCGATCCCCTGGCAGTTTAAGGACAGCTGTGGGCTCTGGCGGCGCATCTGGCTTACCTCCGTGCAGGATTCGCTGAGGACTTGACACCTTCAACGTACCCTGCAGCGGCGACATTCCGTAAGCCGGTTGCGTCGCCTAAGCCTTTCTATGACAATGGGTTAAGAGTTATAGGATGGGAGCAAGCTACCCGCTGGAGCCCTTTGAGGCCTGGTGAGTGGATTATTCCAATCAAATGAGCAGACGAGAATTAGTTCTTGACAATTCCGTAAGTTGGAATTAGCGTCTACGCAAATCCAGTTAAGTCAATTAACTAGAATTAACATGCGGTCAGGGGGACACTCCATGCGACGCAGCACTGGGCACTACGCAACGAGTAGCGTGACAGGCGAAACGGTCAGGGCGTTCATCCCGGCTCCGCTTCCACCAGATCCCCCTCTGGAATTGCAGGCCGAGGACCAGGAACTGCTCGAGCAAACGAATCGGGCGCTAGGTGAACTGGTGGGCGCGATCCCAGTGCTAGACATCCCCCTGCTGACCTACATGTATGTGAGGAAGGAGGCGGTCCTCTCATCACAGGTCGAGGGGACCCAATCCTCCCTCTCAGATCTGCTTCTCCACGAGACAGAAGCAGCCCCGGGAGTGCCGATCGACGATGTGGAGGAAGTCGTCGCATATGTCTCGGCGATGAATGAAGGGGTTCGACGGATTCAGGATGGCTTCCCGATTTCCAACCGGCTGATTCGCGACATCCACCGCACACTACTCTCCACCGGCCGGGGACGAGAGAAGCAGCCAGGGGAGTTCAGGCGGTCGCAGAACTGGATCGGTGGCACGCGGCTGGGCAATGCCCACTACGTACCTCCCCCGCCTGAGAGGGTAGAAGACTGCATGTCGGAACTCGAGCGATTCATCCATGACATGCCCAAGCGCACGTCACCAATACTGAAGTCTGCACTGGCGCATGTACAGTTCGAGTCGATCCACCCCTTCCTTGATGGGAATGGCAGGATCGGACGCCTTCTCATCACACTCATCCTCTGCTCAGAGGGAGTTCTACCCGAACCAGTTCTCTATCTGAGCCTGTATTTCAAGCAGAACCGTGCCGAGTACTATTCGATGCTTGATCAGGTGCGCAGAGATGGAGATTGGGAGTCGTGGGTGAGGTTCTTCCTCCAGGGGGTAAGCGAGACGTCCCT
>CAZFHZ010000069.1:0-18169 GCA_964519015.1 uncultured Gemmatimonadota bacterium
CACGACCACTCGTCGCACGCTCCGCCGAGGAGTCCGGACAGATAGGCCAGGTCGTGGGTCCGCGGCGGCACCTCATCCACCTGGATCAGGGCGGCCTTCATAAGTTTCTCGACGCGCTGCTGGTCGGCAAGACCGGTGTCATCGAAGCCAGCATCAAGGTCAAGAGCGCCACCATCGGCGGCAAGGTCTCCGGCAACGTCGAGGCCCAGGACGTGGTCGTGCTCGAGGGGAAATCGGTCCTGGTCGGGGACGTGACCACCCGCAAGCTGATCATCGAGGAGGGGGCCGTCTTCAACGGGACCTGTCACATGGAAGGGGAGGGCGTACCCAAGTCGGCGGCCACGTCTTCCGGCGCTCCGTCCGGGAGCCTCACCCCGGGTCCGGCCGGGCGCTGACCCGGTCCCCGGCCCGCGCGTGCCTGACCCCCTGCGGGAGGCCGTTCGACGGATCGTGGTCGGCGCCATGGGACTGAGCGCGGCCGCCTCCCTCCTGCTGGCCTTCCTGGGCCGGGGCCGCGACGGCCTCGGCCTGCTCTGCGGAGCGACCGTCTCCGCGCTCAACTTCCTGGCCACCAGCCGCTTCCTGGGCCGGGTGCGCGACGCCGCCGGCGCCAGCGGCGGCGGAGGTACCCTGCCCGACCCTCGCGCGGTCTACGCCATCATCATGCGCTACCTGGCCATGGGTCTGGTGCTGGCCATCCTGATCATAGGGGCCGGACTGCCGGCCCCGGCCACCATCTTCGGCGTGGCGGCCGTGCCCCTGACCCTCTACCTGTGGCCGATGGGCCTGCTGCTCACCGGCCGCTGGCGTCCGCCGGGCCCCGACCGGCCCGAACCGTGACCCGGACCCGACCCGCTGCGGCCGGCCGGGGAGGGCAGGCGGCCGGGTCCGCCCCGGGGGAGGGTGTGTGGATAAAGGGCACTAGCCTGTGGACAACTACGTAAGTGGTTGCATTGCTTGAACTTAACATGAGAATCTCACCGCTGGGTTCAGCGGTTATCCACAACCGCTTATCACTCGGAGGAGAGTGATCCGGATGCCCCGTGCGCCCCAGCCGGTCGCCCCCGCCCACCGCCGGGAACGGGCCATCCTGGTGGGGGTGCACCTGGGCCGTGACGGGGAGCTGCCGGTGGAGGAGACCCTCGAGGAGCTGCTCCTGCTTTCCGACACCGCCGGGGCCGACGTGGTCGACCGACTGGTCCAGAACCGCTCCGGGCCCGATCCAGCCACCTTCGTCGGACGCGGTTTCGTCGAGCGGATCGGCCAACGGGCACGCGCGCTGGAGGCCGACCTGGTCATCTTCGACGACGACCTCTCCCCCAATCAGGTGCGCAATCTGGAGCAGGAGATCCCGGCCAAGGTGATCGACCGCTCCGGCCTCATCCTCGATATCTTCGCCGAGCGGGCCAAGAGCCGGGAGGCGATGACCCAGGTGGAACTGGCCCAGCTCGAGTACCTGCTCCCCCGCCTGACCCGCGCCTGGACCCACCTCTCGCGCCAGGTGGGGGGGATCGGGACCGGCCGCGGCCCCGGTGAGACCCAGCTCGAGACCGACCGGCGGCTGGTCCGGCGCCGGATCGGGGAACTCCACCGGGACCTCGAACGGATCGAACGCCAGCGCCAGACGCAGCGGGCCGGGCGGTGCGACTTCTTCCAGGCCACCCTGGTGGGCTACACCAACGCCGGCAAGTCCACCCTGCTCAACCGGCTGGCCGACGCCGACGTCTTCGTGGAGGACCGGCTCTTCGCCACCCTGGATGCCACCACCCGGGCGGTGGTGCTGCCGGGGGGCCCCCGGATGCTGCTGACCGACACGGTCGGATTCATCCGCAAACTGCCGGCCGCGCTGATCGCCTCCTTCCGCAGTACCCTGGAGGAGGCGGTGGTGGCCGACCTGCTCGTGCATGTAGTGGACGTGAGCCACCCCTGGTTCGAGGACCACATCACCAGTGCCAACCGGATCCTGGACGAACTGGGGATCCTCCACCACCCCACCTTGATGGTCTTCAACAAGCGCGACCGGACCGACGCGGAGGCCGAGCGGCGGGTGCGGGCGGCCTGGCCGGAAGCGGTTGTGGTGAGCGCGGTCACCGGGACGGGGATCCCCGACCTGGAAGCGGCCCTGGTGGAGCGGGTGCGCCAGCAGCAGGTCGTCCTGGCGGTGGAGGTCCCGGCCGGGCGCCCCGACCTGCGCAACCTGATGCACGAGTCGGGCCGCATACTCGAGGAGTCGTGGCAGGAGGGAAGGGTCCGGCTGCGGTTGCGGACCAGCGCGATCCAGGCGGACCGGCTGAAGACCCGCTGCGCGGGGGTGGCGGGCCTGGTCTGGGAGCAGACCGCGGCCGCCCCGCCGCCCTCGGAGGTGGCCACCGATGTCTGAGCGTCCCTGGCCACCGCTGAACCCCGACCGGCCCATCGTGCCGGAGGAATGGCCCCTGGCCTGCATCGGTCCGGGACGGGTCGGCAGTGCCCTCACGCGGGCCCTCTACTCCCTGGGCTGCCCGATCGTGGCGGTGGGAGGGGGGAGGGGGGAGTGGGCCGGCCGGCTGGCCGATGAGACCGGGGCGGAGGTGGTGAGTCCTCCCTGGACCGGCCTGGGAGCGCGGGTCCGCCTGGTGCTGGTGACCGTCCCCGACCGTTTCCTGAGCGAAGTGGCCGGCCGGCTCGGCCGGGAGGCAGGGCTGCGGGGGGGAAGCCTGCTGCTGCAGGCCTCGGCCACCGAACCGGCTGGGGTGCTCCGAGCGGCGGCGAGCGCCCCCGGGTGCGCCTGCCTCTCCTACCACCCCCTGCGCCCCTTCCCCGACCGGATGGGGGATCGCAGCACCTTCCGGGGGGTCTTCACTGCCCTGGAGGGGGATGAGCCGGGCCTGCGCTTCGGGGAGTGGCTGGCCGATTCCCTGGGTGCCCGGAGCGTTCGGATCGCAGCCGCCGACAAGGTCCTCTACCACGCCGCCGGGGTGATGAGCGCCACCGGACTGGTGGCTTTGGCCCGGGCGGCCGCCCAGATCGCCAGAGGGCTGGAGCTGCCGGAGGATTTCGTGGCGGCGGCGGTGGTGCCGGGGATGAAGGCCGCCCTGGAGGGGCTGGAACGGCACGGGCTGCCCCGGGCCCTGACCGGCCCGGTGATGCGGGGGGACGACGAGGTTGTGGCCCGCCACCTGGAGGCATTGCACCGGCTGGATCCCCGGCTGGCCGAACTCTACCGCGTCCTGCTGCGCCTCAACCTGGAGAACGCCGCCGAAGCGGGCCTGGATGAGGAGGGCATCGGGCGGCTACGGCGACTGCTGGAGGATTGAACCGGTCGCCCGCCGGGATGGGACCGGCAGCGGCGGTGCTCAGAAGCGGAACCCGAAGCCCAGGTAGAGCCGTTCGTTGCGCCCCTCGCGGAAGCCGTAGGCCACCTCGAGCGGACCCAGGATGCTGTCGATTGAAAGTTTGATCCCCACCCCGCTGCGCATGTCCCCCAGGGCGAACGAATCCGCCTCGGCCCAGCCACCTCCCCAGTCGTAGCGCAGCGAGACCACCAGCGGTGCCACCGGTCCCCACGGGATGCGGTAGCGGTACTCCCCGGAGAGGAGCAGGACCTGGCGGCCCCGGACCTGGTCGCGGGCATACCCGTAGAAGGAATCCATCCCCCCCAGGCGGTACCAGCGGACCGCCGGCAGGGTGTTGTCGGCAGTGCCAAAGAAGAGACGGGGATGGAAGGTGCTGCGGCCGACCGTGAGGAAACTCTCCATGGCCAGCTGGAGCAGGACGTAGGAGATGCTGCCGTCGAGGGCGTCGGCGGCCGTCTCGTAGATGAACTCCTGGCGGGTGCCGCGGGTGGGGAAGGGGATGCGGTCGCGCGTATCCACGATGCTGCGCAGCTCCAGTCCGCGGATTCGGTGGTAGGCGTCCTCGATCGCGACCCCCTCCATGGTGACGGCCTGCACGTTCTCCAGCCGCAGCCCGAGCCGGAGCTGGCCCAGGCGCCGGACCTGCTGGCCGACGGCCAGCAGCAGGTCCCAGCCCGATTCCTGGTAGGTCCCGGAGCGGCGATCGCCGCTGTAGGCGTACACCTCCTCACGCCGCCAGCCCCCTTCGACCTGATAGGTCAGATAGGTCCGGAAGAGGCGGTCGAGGCGGGTATTGAACGAGATCCCCTCGCGGCGCACCCCGAGCAGGCCGCGCACTCCCAGTGTCCCGCCCAGTCCCATGAAGTTCTCGTCGGCGTACTCCAGGTAGCCTTCGGTCTGCTGCTCCTCCAGGTAGTGGAGGCCGAGCCGCACCCGGTCACTGGGGCGCTCGGTCACGCGCACCAGCACGTCGAGCCCGCCGGCCGGGTCGCGGGCCGGCTCGATGGTCACCCGCTCGAAGAGCCCGGTCCCGTAGATGTTCTCGATGGTCTGCTGGACGCTGAGAGCGCCGAAAGGCTCTCCCTCGTGGAAGGGGAGTTCCCGTCGCACCACCAGCGGGCGGGTCTGGACCAGTCCTTCGAAGCGGACGGTGCGCACGATCCCCTCGTCGACCACGAAGGTCAGCACCCCGCTCAGGGAATCGAACCGCACCTGGCGGACCACCGGCAGGGGGACCCCCCGGTCCCGGTAGTAGCGCTCGAGGGCGGCCACGTCGGTCGCCACGGTGCGCCGGTCGACCGGCTCCCCGGGGCGGGAGCGCAGGGCGCGACGCAGTTCCGGCGGGTCGTAAAGGGTGGTCCCTTCGAACCGGATCTCCCGCAGCTGGGGCCGACTGGTCAGGTCCACCTCCAGGTCGACCTCGACCGGCCGGCCGGCCAGGGTGTCGGCGTCGGGTGCGGCCAGCACCCGCAGCACGTCGTCCTCCAGGGTGCCGTCGTCGAGCAACTGCAGGGCGGCCATGGCCAGGCCGCCGGGGTCGGTCACCCGCCCGAGGAGTCCCCCCTCGAGCAACTCGCGGGCCCGCGTCCGCTGGGCGGGGCTGCCCCCCCCCACGGTGACCGACCGGACCTGCAGGGCCGGTCCGTCCCCTTCATGCACTCCGTCGAGGCGCACCCGGTGGCGGGCGGAGGCACTCTGCTCCCAGCGGGCGATCGCCTCGCGGGCCGCCCGGTAGCCGGCGGTAACCAGGGTGTCGAGGAAGTCGAAATCGGTGGAGAGGTGACCCGGCAGCTCGGGGGCCACTACCAGGTCGGCCCGCTCCAGGGCCTGCTGCTTGGGGCCGAGCATGGTGATGCTCATAACCTGGTCGACCACCTCGAGCGGGTTGTTCAGCCGGTCGATGGGCCGCAGGGCGGCCGAGACGTCGGAGACGATGACCAGGTCGGCCCCCATGGCCACCACCTCGTCCACCGGGACGGCGTCCACCAGCCCGCCGTCCACCAGCAGGTGCCCGTTGAGGCGCACGGCCGAGAGCAGGACGGGGATGGCCGAGGAGGCGAGCATGGCCTGGGAGAGGCTGCCGGAGTCGAGGACCACCCGTTCGGCCGTCAGCAGGTCGGTGCAGACCGCCCGGAAGGGGACGCGCAACGCGTCGAAGTCACCGTCGGCCGTGTACTCCCCCCGGAAGGTCAGGTCGCTGAGCAGGCTGCTCATCCGCTGCCCGGTGATGTAGCTGGTGGGCAGGACCGGGCGGAGTCCCTCCAGGCGGAGCTGGAGGGTGTAGGTGGCCCGCTCCTCCTTCTGGCCCAGGAAGAGACTGGTCTGCTCCGGGGCGTCGGTGAAGAGCCCCCGCCAGTCGATGTGGGCGACCAGCTCGGCCAGCTCTCCCGGCGTGTAGCCGGAGGCGTAGAGGCCCCCCACGATCGCCCCGGCACTCACCCCGGCGACGTAGTCGGGCGCCAGTCCGGCCTCCTCCAGGGCCATCAGGGTGCCGACATGGGCCATCCCGCGCGAGCCGCCGCCGCTCAGGGCCAGGCCGATCCGGGGGTAGGCCGGCTCCCGGAAGGGGAGTCCCCGGGCGGGCCGGCGGGGGGGGTGGAAGGTGTAGAGGAGCACCCGGTCCCCCGACTGGGCCCGGCCCGGGACCGGCCCGGCCAGCAGGGCCGGGAGAGCCAGGAGAAGGGCGGAGAGCAGCCGGAAGCCCGGCCGGAGCGCGCACCGTGGAGACGGGTGCCGGCCGGCGGGATGTCGGGAGTTGCGCCTCATCACAGGTCCAGGAAAGGGGGGACCGGAACGGGCGGCAAGCCGATTCGGACCCGGGCGGGACCCGACCGGGGAGAGTACTCCATCTTGTAGGGCGCCCGCCAGCGGGGTATCTTCCCCTGTAACCAGTTGACGCCCCGAGGGCCCGCACCGAGCTTACGCGTACATGAGACTCACCGACATCCTCACCGACTCCCGCATCGACCTCGACCTGCAGGCCCAGGATAAGGACCAGGTCATCACCCGGCTGGTCGACCTGGTGGTCGCCGATGCCGGGCTCAAGGACCGGGAACCGCTCCTGAGAGCGGTCCGGGCCCGGGAACAGCTCATGAGCACCGGGGTGGGCAACGGGGTGGCCATCCCCCACGGCAAGACCAACGCCGTGGACCGGCTCATCGCCGCTTTCGGCCGCTGCGCCGATCCGGTCGAGTACGAAGCCCTGGACGGCCAGCCGGTCACCCTCGTCTTCCTGCTGGTCGGCCCCGAGGAGGCGGCGGGTCCCCATATCAAGGCCCTCAGCCGGATCTCCCGGCTCCTCAGCTACGAGGAGTTCCGCGTCCGCCTGGCCAACGCCCGCACTGCCGGCGAGGTCCTGAGCGCGATCGCCGAGGAGGAGAAGCAGTACTTCGAGCTCAAGGGGTGAAGTGCTGACTCCTCTGCGCCGAGCCCCGGTGGCCTGGTTCCTGCTGGGCGTATGGGCGGCCGTGATCTGGTACGGGTCCTCGTTCAGCCTGGGGACCCGTTCGATCTTCACGCTCTTCGGCCTGGACAAACTGGCCCATCTGACGGAGTACGCCCTGCTCGGGCTGCTGGCCGCCCGGGCGGTCGCCCGCTCCTGGCCGTCGGCCACCGCCTGGACGGCGGGCCAGGGGGGAGTGGCCCTGGCCGGGCTCTGGGGCTGGCTGGACGAGATCCATCAATTCTACGTGCCGGGTCGTTCGACCGACCCGTTCGACCTGGCGGCCGACATCGCGGGAGCGGCGGCCGGCGCCTGGATCGCGCTGCGCCTGCTGCGAGCCGCGAAGGCCGGCCGACCCACGGATGGAGGATGATGAGCGAAGACAGGGAGAAGACGGGCGGACCGGAGCGCGGCATCCAGGCCATCCGGGGCACACGCGATGTGCTCCCGGGCGAGAGTGAGGCCTGGCAGGCGCTCGAAGAGACGGTCCGCGAGGTCATGTTCGACTACGGGTTCCGCGAGATCCGCACCCCGATCTTCGAGGAGACCCAGCTCTTCGCCCGCGGGATCGGCGAGCACACCGATATCGTGGGCAAGGAGATGTACACCTTCGCCGACCAGGGGGGGCGCAGCCTCACCCTGCGGCCGGAGGGGACCGCCGGGGTGATCCGGGCCTACCTGGAGCACCGCCTGGACGCCCAGGGGGTGGTCGACAAGCTCTACTACCTGGGGCCGATGTTCCGGCAGGAGGCGCCGCAGAAAGGGCGTGCCCGCCAGTTCCACCAGTTCGGGGCCGAGATCGTGGGTACCGACGCCCCCGAGGCCGACGCCGAGGTCATCCTCAACCTGGTGGGCATCCTGGAAGCCCTCGGGCTCTCCGCCTGGGAGGTGCGGCTGGGCAGCCTGGGCTGCCGCCACTGCCGTCCCGCCTACCGGGAGCAGCTGGTGGCCTTCCTGAACGGGGTGGCCACGGCGCTCTGCCCGGAGTGCCGCGCCCGCATCGACACCAACCCGCTCCGGGTGCTCGACTGCAAGAAGGAGGGGTGCCGCACGGTGACCGCCGGCGCACCCAGCCAGCTCGACCACCTGGATGAAGCGTGCCGGACCCACTTCGAGGCCGTCCGCAACCTGCTGAGCGACCGTGAGGTACCCTTCCAGGTGGACCCGCGGCTGGTGCGGGGACTCGACTACTACGAACGCACCACCTTCGAGGTGCTCTCCTCCGACCTGGGGGCACAGGACGCCCTGGGGGGCGGGGGGCGCTACGACGGGCTGGCCGAGATGCTGGGGGGTTCGCAGCGGATCCCGGGGGTCGGCTATGCCGCCGGGCTGGAGCGCATCCTGATCGCCCTGGAGGCGTCCGGCGAAGAACTGGAGTTCGAACCCTTCACCGAGGTGGCCTTCGTCCCGGTCGGCGAGGCGGCCCGGCGGATCCTCTTCCGTGTCTGCGACCAGCTGCGCCGCTCCGGGGTGGCCTGCCACATCGACCTGGCCGGCCGTTCGGTCAAGGCCCAGATGCGCGAGGCCAACCGGTTGAAAGCCCGACTGGCCGTGATCGCCGGTGACCAGGAGCTGGCTTCAGGCACGCTCACCCTGAAGGACCTGACCGACTCGAGCGAGCGCAGTCTGCCGCTCGAAGGGGCTGCGGACGCCCTCCTCGAGCACATCACCGCTCTGGACGACGAGGAGGAGGCATGAGCGAGCAGCCGGCGCTGGAGACCACCTATCGCACCCACGGGTGCGGGCAGATCCGGGCCGAGCACGCCGGCCGGAGCGTGACCGTGGCCGGCTGGGTCTCGAGCCAGCGAGACCACGGTGGCCTGGTCTTCATCAACCTGCGCGACCGCTGGGGGGAGGTGCAGGTAGTGGTCGACCCGGCCTCCTCACCCGAGGGGCTGGACATCGCCCGGGCCGCCCGCCTGGAAGACGTGCTGCAGGTGGCCGGCACCGTACGGATGCGCCCCGAGGGGGCGGTCAATCTTCAGATGCCCACCGGCGAAACCGAGCTGGTAGCCGCCCGGGTGAACCTACTCTCCAAGACGGCCACACCCCCCTTCGTGGTGGGGGAGGAGGCCACCGCCGCCGAGGAGACCGGGTTGCGCTTCCGCTACCTCGACCTGCGCCGCCCCCCGCTGCAGCGCAACCTGGTGCTGCGCCACCGGGCCGCCCAGTCGACCCGGCGCTACTTCGACGGCCGCGGCTTCTTAGAGATCGAGACCCCCTTCCTGATCCGCTCCACGCCCGAGGGGGCGCGCGACTACCTGGTGCCCAGCCGGCTCCACCACGGGCGCTTCTACGCCCTGCCGCAGTCCCCCCAGCAGTACAAGCAGCTCCTGATGATGAGCGGTTTCGACCGCTACGTGCAGATCGTGCGCTGTTTCCGGGACGAGGACCTGCGGGCCGACCGCCAGCCCGAGTTCACCCAGGTGGACGTCGAGATGGCCTTCGTGGACGAAGCGGACGTGCTCGAGGTCTCCGAGACCTATCTGGTCACCCTCCTGCGGGACGTGCTCGGCATCGAGGTCTCCACCCCCTTCCCCCGCTTCACCATGGGGGAGGCACTCGACCGCTTCGGCTCCGACAAGCCCGACCTGCGCTACGGGATGGAGATCTCCGACCTATCGGATATCCTGGCCGGCTGCGGGTTCAAGATCTTCCGTTCCGTGCTGGAACAGGGGGGGACGGTGCGGGGACTGGCCGCGCCCGGCGCGGGGGGGCCCACCCGAAAGCGGGTGGATGAACTGACCGCCGTGGCCCAGGTGGCCGGGGCCAAAGGGGTGGTCCCGCTGAATGTGACCGCGGAGGGCCTGGACGGGCCCGCGGCCAAGTTCCTCACCCCAGAGGAACAGCAGGGGATCCTCGCCCGGCTCGGTGGCCGGCTGGGGGACCTGGTCCTGCTGGTGGCCGACGAGCGCCCGATCGCCCTGGCGGCCCTGGGGGCCCTGCGGATCGACCTGGCCCGCCGCCTCGACCTGGCGGCCGGAGGAGGATTCCGCTTCGCCTGGGTGCGCGCCTTCCCCCTGGTCGAACGGGACGCCGAGAGCGGCCGGATGCAGGCCGTCCACCACCCCTTCACCTCTCCGGCCGACCTGGACGCCTTCCGGACCCTGGTGGCCGAGATCCCGCCGGGGGGGAGCGCGGCCGACCAGCCCGAAGCATGGCAGCAGCGCGCGCTCACCCTGACCGCCCGGGCCTACGACGTGGTCCTGAACGGCTACGAGATCGGTGGGGGGAGCATCCGGATCCACCGCACCGAGGACCAGGCAGCCATGTTCCGTCTGCTCGGACTGAGCGAAGAACAGGCCCGGGAGAAGTTCGGATTTTTCATCGAGGCCCTGCGCTACGGGACCCCCCCGCACGGGGGGATCGCCTTCGGATTCGACCGGATCGCGATGATCCTGGCCGGAGCCGTCTCGCTGCGCGAGGTGATCGCTTTCCCCAAGACCACCGCCGCCGTCTCGCTCATGGACGGCAGTCCGGGGCCGGTCGACCCCGACCAGCTCCGGGAATTGGGGCTCCGAATCCTGCCTTCCGGCGGGAACAAGAGCCCCGATCCGGAGTGATAATGGAAAAGACCGGTCTGGAACCGCCCGGACGGCCCGGAAGGGTCCCTGAATCCGCGTATCTTGGCGGGGGGATTGTTCTTGACGGGCCCAGATGCCGGGGTAGTATTGAGGTCCAGTGACCCTGACAGGCGAGAACCATGGCGTGGTGCCTGCCAGAATCGGATTCCGGAGTCCGAATCGTGCAACCTCGGCTCCAACGGGCCGGTTACACATGATCGAGGAACCAGGAGGTTGTCCATGAGGAAGGCCCCGAAGCTGGTCTTGACCGGCTTCCTAGCGGCGCTCCTGCTATCGGGTACGCTTCTGACGGGATGTACGAAGCGACCCAGTCCCGAGCAGCTCACGCAGTTGGAACAGGCGTGCGCGGCCGCGGACAAGGCGGAGCAAACCGTGAGAGAGAGAGAGGCCGAGCTGCAGCGGCTCCAGAGCGAGCTCGCGCAGAAGCAGCGCACCCTCGAAGAGGTCCGTCGCGAGAAGGCGGCCGTCGAGAGCCGTCTGAACGGTGTGCGCAGCGACCTGCAGCAGACCCAGGCCGAGCTGAACCGGGTGAAGACTCAGATGCCACCACCCCCACCCCCGACCGGTAAGTGAAGGGAGGAATGAGCATGAAAGCGATTCGTGCCATCCTGCCCGCGGCGGTCCTGGGGGTGCTGGTGCTCGGCACCGCTCTCCCGGCCTTCGCGCAGGAGAAGATGACGCTGGAGGAGTGGCAGGCCCGTCTCGATGCGTGCAACGCTCGGGAACAGACCGCCCAGGCCCGCATCCGGGACCTGGACAGTCAGATCGCCGCCCTCCGTCAGCAGATCGCCAACGTCGACACCCAGATCAACCAGGAGCGGACGGCGATCACCAATCTGAACCAGCAGGTCACCACGACCCAGAGCCAGTTGAACACGGCCCGGGCCGACCTGGCGACCGCGCAGCGGCAGCTGGATGAGGCGCTCCACCCCACGAGCTACACCGTGGTCAAGGGGGACTGCCTCTGGAACATCGCTAAGAAGCCGATCATCTACAACGACCCGTTCAAGTGGCCCCGGATCTATGAGGCGAACAAGAACCAGATCAAGGACCCCGACCTCATCTATCCGAAGCAGGTGTTCAAGATCCCCAGGCCCTGACGCCACGCCTGGGTGAGTGGGAATCCGACGCTCTCGACCGGGGGGCCTGCGGGCCCCCCGGTGAGGGCGTTCTTGCTTATAGGCCGCACATGACCCCGGACGAATCCACAACCGACCCGACCCTCGAGGACCCTCCATCTATGCCGCGTGATGCCCCCGTGGCGCCCCCCACCGCGGATACGGCCGGTCCCACCTCCCCGACCGCCGCCGGGGCGGCGGAGGCCGCCGGTCCGGGGGCTACCCGGAACGGCCGCTCCTCCGCCGACGGCCCGGCACGGGCCCGCACCCGCCCTCCGGAACTGGTCCGCAGTAGGATCACCCTCAAGGGGATCGACCCGGCCCGGTTCTTCGGCATACAGGACCGCAACCTCCGCCTGCTCGAGAGTTCCTTCCCCGGACTGCTCCTGGTCGGGCGTGACCGGGAACTGGCCATCGAAGGACAGGGTCCCGAGGTGAACCGGGTGATCGATGTGGTCGGCGGCATGCTCGCCCGGCTCAAGAGCGGCGAGGAGATCGAGGAGGCCGACCTGCGCATCCTGGTGGAGGAGTCGGAGCGCTCCCTCCGCCCCCCTGAGAACTACCAGGACGCCACCGTCCTGTTGACCAACGCCAAACGGCGCATCTACGCCCGGACCATCGGCCAGTTCCAGTACCTCCGGGCCATCGAGGAGAACGACATCGTCTTCTCCATCGGTCCGGCCGGCACGGGCAAGACCTACCTGGCGGTGGCCATGGCGGTCAAAGCGCTGCGCGACCACGAAGTGCAGCGGATCGTGCTGGCCCGCCCGGCCGTGGAGGCCGGGGAGAGTCTGGGCTTCCTGCCCGGCGACCTGCGCGAGAAGGTGGACCCTTACCTCCGCCCTCTCTACGACGCCCTCTACGACATGATCCCGACCGACCGGCTCCATCGATTCCTCGATACCCATACCATCGAGGTCGTCCCGCTCGCCTTCATGCGCGGCCGCACCCTCAACAACGCCCTGGTCATCCTGGACGAGGCGCAGAACACCACCACCGCCCAGATGAAGATGTTCCTGACGCGCCTGGGGGTGAACGCCAAGGCCATCGTCACCGGGGATGTGACTCAGGTCGACCTGCCGGTGGACGTGCCGAGCGGACTCATCCAGATCCAGAACATCCTGATGGGTATCGATCGGATCGCCTTCATCTACCTGACCGAACGGGACGTAGTCCGACACCGCCTGGTCCGCGAGATCATCAAGGCCTACGAAGAAAAGGGATTCTAGTCCGCCATGGATCGGATCATCCGGGCACTCCTGGGACAGGGGGAGGATGGGGAGGGGAAGGGCCGCCTCCGGCGCCGGCTCCACCGCCGCATCGCCGAAGGGTCGGAGGCAAGCGAACAGTGGCGCCGCGTGGTGAAGTGGACGCTCGGACTGGCCCTGCTGGTGTTCGCCACCCTGCTTTTCCCGAGCGGCCGGGCCTACCGCTACAACCTGCAGGAGGGGGCCGTCACTCCTGAGGCGATCGTCAGCCCGATCACCTTCTCTGTCTACAAGAGCGAGGAGGAACTGACGCGCCAGCGGGAGGACGCCCGGATGAGCGTTCCGCCGGTGCTGGAGTTCCAGAGCGACCAGCAACAGCGGCAGCGGGCGCTGCTCGATTCGCTCTTCCGGACCCTGGATGAGGTCCGGACCCGCAGCGCCGACGATTCCGCGGCGGTAAAGGAGTTCCAGCGGGTCGCCCCGGTGGTCTCCGAGGAAGCGCTCCTCTACCTCTTTGGGGCCGAGACCCGCAACCGCACCCTGGCGCGCCGGCAGACCCTCTCCCGGGAGCGGGTGGGGGCGCTGCGCCGGGCCCTCGAGGACGTCATCACCGGGTACTTCTCGCTTGGGGTGGTCACCTCCCTCTCCGACCTGCGATCGATCGCCCGGACCACCGTGACGGTGGACAACCGGACCGAGGAACGCCTCCAGGGGATCGACACCCTGCTCGATCTGGCGGAGGCCCGGAACGGGCTGCCCGGCCGGCTGCAGGAGCGACTCCCCGAGGCCGACGAACGACTCATCAAGGGGGGCTACGAACTGGGCCGGCTCGTGCTCGTGCCCAACCTGGTGCTCGATACCCAGCGCACCGCCCTGCGCCGTCAGGATGCCGCCAACAACGTCGCCCTCTTCAAGGGGACGGTGCTGCGGGACGAGGAGATCATCGGCGCCCACAAGCGGGTCACCGGTGATGTGCTCGAGAAGATCACCGCGCTGGAGCGTGCCCTGGCCGACCAGGAACGGGAGCAGGGACTGTGGCCGCCCATCCGCAACCAGCTGGCCCGTCTGGTGCTGGTCGGACTGCTGATCGCCGTCTACGTGGCCTTCCTGCGGTTCCATCGGCCGGCCATCCTGGCCGACAACCGGACCCTGGCCACCCTGGTCCTGGTGGTGGCCGTCGAGCTCCTGCTCGCCTTCCTCATCCGGCAGACCGGTACGCTGAGCGACTACCTGGTCCCGGTGGCCATCGCGACCATGCTCCTGACCGTGCTCTTCGACACCGGGGTGGGCCTGGTCACCGCCTTCACCATCGGACTCCTGCTGGGAGCCATCCTGGGCTTCGACTACACCATCGCCCTGGTCCACACCCTGGCCGGGGCCGCCGGTGTGTTCGCCGTCCGCAAGGTCGCCCGACGGAGCAACTTCTACCGGGCCCTCTGGGTGGTCCCGCTGGTCTACCTGGCGGCCATCGGCAGCATCGAGGGGCTGCGGTTGCAACCCCTCTCCGAGGTGCTCGGTCTGGTCGGATACGGGGTGGCCAACGGCCTGCTGAGCGTGGTGGTGACCATCGGGATGCTCCCCATCTTCGAGAGTCTCTTCCGGCTCACCACCGACATCTCCCTGCTGGAGCTCTCCGACCTCAACCACCCACTGCTTCGCCAGCTGGCCATGCGGGCCCCCGGCACCTACCAGCACTCCCTGGTCATGGGCGAGCTCGGGGCCACCGCCGCTGAGTCGTGCGGTGCCAACCCCCTGCTGACCCGCGTGGGAGCCTATTTCCACGACATCGGGAAGATGAATAAACCCGAGTACTTCGTGGAGAACCAGTCGGGGCGCAACCCGCACAGCAAGCTCAACCCGCGTATGAGCGCCCTGATCGTGGCCAGCCACGTCAAGGAGGGGGTTGAGCTGGCCCAGCAGCACCGGCTGCCCGACAAAGTGAAGGCCTTCATCCCCGAGCATCACGGCACCATGACGATGACCTTCTTCTACGTGAAGGCGGTCGAACAAGCCGACGGGGAGAAGGTCGTCGAGCACGATTTCCAGTATTCCGGGCCGAAGCCGCAGTCGCGCGAGACCGCCATCGTGATGCTGGCCGACGCGGTCGAAGCGGCCAGCCGGGTGCTCCAGGATCCCAGCCCGAGCCGGATCCGCGGCCTGGTCCACGACCTGGTCACCACCCGCTTCACCGAAGGGGAGCTGGACGAGTGCCCCTTGACCATGCGCGACCTGCGCAACGTCGAGAACGCCTTCACCACCGTGCTCACCAGCCGCTTCCACCAGCGGATCGACTATCCGGACAAGGAGGAGAGCCTCCGGAAGATGGCCGAACGCGAGGCCACCGCCCGCCGCAAGGTCCAGGAGGACCTTGTGGGGGGGGAGGATGCCCTCCCCGAGGGCTTCGATGAGACGCTGCCGGCCGGCTCCGCCCGCCCGCTCGACAAGGAGGAGTCCCCATGAGCGGTCGCGGCAGCAAGAAAGCCGGCGGTCTCTCGATCCGGGTCGAGCTGGACCCGGTCACCCTCCCCGGAGCGACCGGCCGCCTCGACCGGGCCGCGGCGGCCGAACTGGCCTGCCATGTGTTCGCCGCCGAGGGAGTGGGGCGGGCCGAAGTGAGCCTGGTCTTCTGCGGCGATGAGCGTATCACCGGGCTCAACCGCGAGTGGCTCGATCACGAGGGTCCGACCGATGTGATCGCCTTCGGCCTCTCCGAGGAAGGTGAGGACCCGGAAGGGGAGGTCTACATCGACCTGGAACAGGCGGCCCGCCAGGCCCCCGAGTTCGGTGTCACGCTCGATGAGGAGGTGCGGCGCCTGGTGGTCCACGGCCTGCTCCACCTGCTCGGGCATGACGACCTCCGGACGGGAGCCCGGCGGCGCATGGCCGCCCGCCAGGAGCAGCTGGTGGCCGGCTGGTCCCGGCCCCTGCTGGACGGCAGAGCATGATGAACGACCCGGTCCTGAATCCTCTGCTGGAATGGATCCTCATCCTGCTGCTGGTCCTGCTCTCGGCGGCCCACACCGCGGCCGAGTCGGCCGTGCAGACCCTGATGCTGCGCGACCGGCGCCGGCAGGCGGAGGCGGACGACGACCCGCTCCGGCCGGCCCCCGAACCGGAGCCGATCCCGCTGGGGCGTCTGACCGAGCAGCCGCACACCCTGACCGCCACCTTCCTGCTGGGGCGGATGATCGCCCGTATCCTGGCCGTCGCCTTCACCGCCCACCTAGCCCTCGACTGGGTCTCGCGCGCCGGTTTCACCGAGCCACTCCTGGTGCTGCTGGTCGGGATCCTGCTCACCGTGCTCCTGCTGCTGGCCCTCACCGAGGTGCTGCCGCGCATCCTGGGCCTGCACGCCCCGGAGGCCGTGCTGGCCTGGACCGCCCCGGTGGTGCGGATCTTCGGAGTCCTCTTCATCCCCCTGACCGCCCCGATGGCCGCCCTGCTGCGCCGGGCCGCCCGCCGGGCGCTGGGGGAGTCGGCCTTCCTCACGACCGACGAACTGCACGACCTGCTCGAGGAACGCATCGACGAGGGGACCCTGGAGGCCGAGGACCGGGAGATGATCGAGGACCTCCTGGAGTTCGGCAAGACGATGGTGCGGGAGGTCATGGTTCCGCGCATCGACATCACGGCGGTAGGGGTCCACGAGGACTGCGAACGGGTCCGGGTCCTCGTCCGGGAGACCGGTCACTCCCGGCTGCCCCTCTTCGACGGTGACCTCGACCACATCGTCGGGATCATCCACGCCAAGGACCTGCTACGGCAGGAGCCGGAGGCTCCGAAGAAAACCCTCAAGGAACTCGCGCGCGAGGCCCACTTCGTGCCCGAGACCAAGATGATCGACGACCTGCTTCGGGAGTTTCAGCAGACCCGTTCCCACATGGCCATCGTGGTGGACGAGTACGGGGGGACGGCCGGACTGGCCACCCTGGAGGATCTGCTCGAGGAGATCGTCGGCGAGATCCAGGACGAGTACGACTCCGAGACCCCTCTGGTCCAACCCCTGGAAGGGGGCGGCTGGCTGGTGGAGGCACTGATCTCCCTGGAGGAGTTCGAGGAGACCACCGGTGTCCGGCTCCCCCAGGATGACATCGACACCCTGGGCGGCTTCCTCTACTCCCTGGAGGGGAAGGTCCCGCGCAAGGGGCAGGTGCTGACCTGGCAGGACCTCGACTTCACTATCCGCGAGAAAAAGGAACGGCGCATCCTCAAGGTGGAGGTGCGCCGCCGGCCCCCCGAGCTCCCGCTGGGCGAGACGGACTGAGACCGGTTCCCGCTCTCGCTCCTACGCAGGCCATCCTCGGCGACCTCTGAAGTCCTCGACCGGTCTCCCGGACTCCCGCCAGGACCGTCTGAAGGTGTCAGCGGGTCTCCCCCGGACTCCCACTCGCCCGTCTGGTGACAGAATTCCCGCTTGCCGCCCGGCCCCGTCTCAATTATCTTTGTTTCGCGATTTCTAAAGTTAGCCGGGAGACGACACGTGGAGAGCGAACGACAGCGGATGTACCGCCTGCATGCCGAAGTGCTGAAGGCCATGGGCAACCAGCATCGGCTGGCTATCATCGAACTCCTCCGCGAGGGGGAGCGGCCGGTGGGGGACATCGCCGAATCGGTCGGACTCTCGATCAGCAACACCTCGCAGCATCTGACCGTGCTCAAGTCGGTCGGGATCGTGCGCCGGCGCAAGGAGGGGACGACCTGCTACTACCGGGTCGCGGCCCCGGCCATCTTCCAGGCCTTCGACTGCCTGGGGAAGGTCCTGATGGAAGGGACCGAGGACGAGGTGGCCCACCGCGAGTACCTGCAGAAGCAGGTCCTCGTGGGGCACTGAGACCGGCTCGACTTCGATGGAGCTGCTGATCTTCCTGGCGGTATGGCTTCTGCTGACGCAGTGGCTGCTCCCGAAACTGGGAGTGCCCACCTGAGGTGTCCCGAATCCCTCCGGGTACCGGGGGGGCTGTGGGGTTGGTGGGGTGAGTGCGGTACGCAGTGATGGAGAGTCGGCTCTTGCGGGAAGTGCCGAAGTCGCCGCAACGCCCGAGGAAGACTAGGAGAAGGTTCGCGACCCATGCCTTGGTACGACCTGCGATGCCCCGACTGTGGTCACGAGTTCGATGACCTGGTGCCGAGTCATGATGCCGTCGCCTCCCTGGAGTGCGAACGGTGCGGACACCGGGGTCTGGAGATCAAGCCCAGCCTGTTCGCATCCAAGACCGCAGGTGGTTCCGGCGATTACTCCTACTCGGGCGGATCGTGCGGGAGCGGAGGCTTCACCTGAGCGTCGTGAGCCTTCCGCCGGAGGCGGAAGACGTCGCAGTCGCAGGCCGTACGTCGAGTGGCGGCCCACCGCCTACCCGGGGTCGCCACTTGACTTGTTCAAGGAAGTTCTGCAGTTTGAACGGATACTGCGGGGTGGAGCAGCCTGGTAGCTCGTTGGGCTCATAACCCAAAGGTCGCAGGTTCGAATCCTGCCCCCGCTACC
>CAZFHZ010000070.1:0-13853 GCA_964519015.1 uncultured Gemmatimonadota bacterium
GGGCTGCTCCTGGGCCAGGAGCAGCCCCCCTGGCAGGGCGAGCAGGAGCAGCAGGCTGGCTCCGACCGGGATCGCGGTAGTGTGCCTCTTCATTGCTCCCGCCGTCCTCCTTCAGAATTCCGGTCCGAGGGCGATATGCCAGCGCGGCTGGCCCCAGATCCGGTCCAGGCGGTTCTTCCAGGCGACATCGACCCTCAGGATGAAGATACCCAGATTCATCCGGGCGCCCACTCCGATCCCGCTCTTCAGGTCGTCGAATCCCACCACGCCCCCTCTCCGGGTGAAGGGGTGGAGGTCCCAATCGTCCCAGGCGGAGCCCACGTCGAGAAAGAGGGCGCCCCGGATGTTGGGGATGCTCAGCGGCACGGGCCAGCCCAGCGCCAGCAGATGGATGAAGGGGAAACGGTATTCGATGTTCATCAGCGCGAAGCGGTTGCCGCCGAAGGCGAAGAAATCGTAGCCGCGCAGCGGCGCCTGGAAAGAGGCGAAGTAGAGGTTCTCGATCTTATAGAGCTCACTCGAGGCGTACTGCGGCCCCCACCAGAAGCCGTTGCCGCCGATGTAGTAGTGCTGCGGGTTCCGTCCGATGCTGGAGCCGGCGGCCAGGCGGAAGACCAGGGAACCGTCCCGCCCGACCCGCCGGTAGTCGCGCCAGTCCCCCTCCAGGCTGGTGAAAGTGAGGGTGTCGCGGAACCAGGCCGGGCTACTGGTGAGCTGGAGCGACCAGCGCCGGCCGTTCACATAGCCGGTATAACCGGGCAGGGTGTTGTCCCCGACCAGGCGGGCGCTGTTGCTGTACACGGACGCATAGAGCCGCTCCGCGGGACCGATCTCGTAGATCCGGCGGAAGATACCGAGGTAGGAGCTGCTCACATCGAGTCGCAGGAAGCGGCTGAAAGGATAGGAGAGGAGGAAGGCCCCGCCCGCGTTCCGGTCCTGGTAGATCGCCCGGCTGTAGCGCGATGGCAGGTAGAAGTAGTTGTAATAGAAGAGGGTCCCGCCGACGTTCCAGCGCCGTCCCAGGTAGGTATAGGTGAACTGGTAGTTCGAGTTATCAAGGGTGGACCAGAGGCTGGTCATGACCTGGAGCTGGTGGTTGCCGAGCACGTCGCTGAGCGAGAGATAGGAGGAACCGGCCAGGCCCCAGAAACTGTAGTAGCTGGCGTTGGCGAAGACGAAGTCGGCCTTCAACTTGGGACGATACGCCTCGGTGACGCTGGCCTGCACCCCGGCGCCCAGATCGCGGGTCAGCGGGACCTCCTCGCGCCGGTCCGCCTCCTCATCCCATTCCGAACCGCCGTAGACGGTGGGGATGGGCCGGAAACGGAGCCGGGAGAGATCGCCCAGGGTGCTCAGGGTGTCCCCCCGGATCGCGCTGACCCGCACCGAGGCCAGCAGGCGCTCCCGCTCCAGCTCGGTGACCAGGGGGGTCTGCGGGACGGCGGGGAGGGATCGGGTGAGCGGGTCCTTGAGCAGGTAGAGGTCGAAGCCCCCTTCGCTGAAGGCGCTGAAGACCACCACGTTCCCGGCCACCGACCAGTCGGCCGTCTCCACCCCGCTCACGATGTTGGTGATCGGCTGTTCCCGGCCGCTCGCCAGGTCCTTCCGGTAGAGGTTGCGCACCCCGCTCCGGAAGGAGGTGAAGATGATCTGCGTATCGTCGGGCCCCCAGGCGGGGGAGGACTCATCGAAGGGACCGGTCACCAGCGGCTCCGGGGTGCCGGTCCGGGGGAAGACCTGCAGCGTCCAGATGTTCCTGGGGCCGTAATGTACCGGCAGGTCGTCCTCGGCGGCCGGACCGGTGAGCGGCTCATCGGAGGCGAAGGCCAGCCGCGTGCCGTCGTGCGACCAGGCGGGATCGCGTTCGCTGGCGGGCGAGTCGGTCAGCCGGGTGGTCCGGCCGGTCTCCAGGTCGTAGAGGTAGAGGTCCGACCGACCGGCCACGATCCCGGCGAAGACCAGGTAGCGGCCGTCGGGAGACCAGGTGGGTTCGAACACCCCGTCCATCCCCGGGTCGATGGTCTGCGTCACCTTGCCCGAGGGGATGGCCACCAGATGGATCCGGTCGGAGCGCCCCCCCTTGACCGCCACCGCCACCCTCCTCCCCTCCGGATCCCAGCTCACCCCGCCGCGCAGGATGTGCATCTCCTCGAACTGTCCGGCTTGCTCCCCCTTCCCCAGCCGGGTGATCACCGAACCGTCGAGGGCCGAGATCACCCAGAGGTCCATGTAGTCGCGGCGGTTGGAGATGAAGGCCACCTTGTCCCCGGCCGGGCTGAGGGCGGGGAAGACGTTGTAGACCGCACCGTCCTCGCGGTGGTCGGTCAGCGGGGTGGCGAACTCGCCGGGGAGCTTGCGGTCCTCGAGCTCCGGCCAGTAGCGGCGTTTCAGGAAGAGCTGCCAGTCCTCGGAGAGGTCCTTCACCGGCTTGCCCACGGTGGCGATCATGGCCCGGTCGAGGTTGCGTACCAGCCGGACGTTACCCAGGATCTCGGCCAGCCGCCCCTGACCGTAGGTCTCGGAGAGGAAGTAGAAGAAGGACTGTCCGCCCTTGTAGGCGAGCATCCCCCCCCAGATGCGATCCAGCGGGGGGAGGTAGCCGGTGATGACGGCATCGCGGATGAAGGCCTCGGTCTCCATGTCCCAGCCGAGCGACTCGTACTCGGCCAGCCCCTCCTCGAACCAGAGCGGCAGGGCGACCGACTGCGCCTGGTTGATCAGGCTGGTGATGCCGGTCCCGTAGAGCATGGCCATGCTGACCGCGTGCACCAGTTCGTGCCGGATCACGTGGGCGAAGTCGTCGTAGTCCCCTTCGAAGGGGACGACCACCCGGTGCTTCAGGTACTCGGTGAAGCCGCCGATCCCCTCCTGGAGGATGCCCGGAGTGACGTTGGTCTGCTGGAAGTCGTTATGGGAGTTGTAGAGGATGACCGGTACGCGGATGGGTACCTGGTAGCGGAAGTCGCGGGTCAACCGGTCGTAGGCCTGCTCGCACACCACCGCGGCGAAACGGGAGATCTCCTCGCCCCCCTGGTGGTAGTAGATCTCGAAATGCTCGGTCCGGAACATCTGCCACTGGAAGTCCTTGTACTGGACCTTGTTCTGACCGAACCAGGCATCCTGGGCCAGACCACTCCGCGACCCGCCCAGCACCAGGAGGAGGGAGACCGCTCCGGTGAGGAGGATATGGCGAGATCTGGGACCCATCACGACTCCTTCCCGCTTCCGGGAACTATGACGCAGCACAGCGGCCGTCGTTGACAGGCCGCGGCGGGACATCGAACATGGGGGAGCGGACGGTGGTGGACCGTCCCTCCCCGGAAGGTGGACGATGCGCCCAGGCC
This sequence comes from uncultured Gemmatimonadota bacterium, assembly GCA_964519015.1. GTDB lineage: Bacteria > Blakebacterota > Blakebacteria > Blakebacterales > CAYUVJ01 > CAZFHZ01. The sequence goes on from CAZFHZ010000070.1 coordinate 3,345, forward strand.
TCATGATCCCGCTCCTGCTGCTCCCACTGACCGGCTGCGCCCCTCACGGCCCTCCTCCGCCCGATCCCCGGCTGGTCGGTCTCTACTGCGACCTGGCCCTGGCCTCCCGTGACCGCGGCCCGGTCGCTCCCGACTCGGTACGGGCGGCGATTCTTTCCCGCTACGGCACCTCCGCTGACTCCTTCCTGGCCGCGCTGGAACCCTACCGGCGCGATCCCCGGGGATGGGTCACCTTCTTCACGGCCGTCACCGACACCCTCGAGGCCCGCTCGCAGAGGGTCCTCCCTGCCATCCCCGGTCCCGCCCCGACCCGCACCCCTCCCCCCGGTCAGCCGGAGGGGGGCTGAGCATCGTACCAGACCTCGTAGATCGCTCCCAGCTTCAGTATTCCCTTGTTCGCGCTGGTGGCGTCGATGAAGCCCTCCTGATAAGGGAAGTAGCGCCGGCCTCCGGTCAGACTGGTCGGGACGATCGTCCCGTTGGCATCGCCGTTGTCGGCGGTCGGCTCGATCTGGGTGTCCCGCTGCCAGTCGTTGAAGGAGTCGAGCAGCACCACCGCCGGGGTGCCGACCGCCGTGTCGGCCGCGCCCCAGAATCCGTCGTAAGTACCGGTGTGGTTGGCGGCCCCGCTGGAGAGCTGGCGGGGAATGACCGGCTGGAGCGGTTTGTGCAACCGGTTGTTCCAGCCTGGCAGCACGCTCGGGAAAAGCGGCACGGGGGGTGATAGCCCGGCCGCAAAGAGGGCGTACTGCTGCCACATCGCGCTCAGGTCGGTCATCAGCCCGGTCCCGGTCGGGTAACCGTCGTGCCCCCCGAAATTGCCCAGGTCGAGCCCGGTGATGGCGTCGAGGGCGGTTATGCGCTCCCCACTGGGCGGGGCGATCCCCGGCCAGGTCACCTCGTCCCCGATCAGGTAGAGGGACTCCCCGCCCGTGGAGTCGGCATAGGCCACCCGGAGCGCGTTGAGCGCGATCCGGACCTCACCGGCCAGCCGCCGGCTCTGGCGCAGGATGACGACCGGCCGCCCGTCCAGGTGCAGGTAGTTGGCCTGGTCGAAGAAGAGCTCTCTCAGGCGCAGCAGGTGGTGGAGGAAGAGGTCCCGGTTCTCCAGGGTGAGGTTGACCGGAGTGGTGTCGGGACCGCCCCCCAGCAGGGTCGGAGTCTCGTAGAGGATGCAGAAATCGATCTGCTCGAAGGAGCTGTCCCCGACCAGGTAGTCAGCCAAGGTGGTGTGCCCCCAGCTCTCCTCCCCCCGCCAGGGGATGGCGAAGAAGTCGATCCCGGCCGTCTGGGCCCAGATCACATGCTGGGCGATCACGGTCGGATTGCGGCTGGAGTACTCGCCGAGCAGGGGGCCCTGTTCCGGGACGAGATGGATCCGCAGGTACTGCCCCGCCCAGTTCCGGTTGCTGCCGTACCCTCCCCCGCCGTCGGGGGAGACCGGGCTGCAGGTGGTCAGGGCGGCCGCCGCCATCAGCGCCGCCGCGCCGACCATGGCCCAGGGGATATGCCTTCTCGATCCGGTCACGCCGGCTCCTTCCCTCCGGACGGTCCGAGCCCTTCGGTCTCCTGACGTTCCCAGTATACCATATCCGGAGGGGGAGGGTTCCCTGCGACGAACATCGGACTTGACCGCACGGCAGCTCCCCCGCTTCTTAAACTGCTCGGGAATCGGGGCTGTAGCTCAGTTGGGAGAGCGCCTGAATGGCATTCAGGAGGTCGTCGGTTCGATCCCGATCAGCTCCACCAGTAACGATAAGGCCCGCAACGCGTCGCGCACCCGTTGCGGGCTTCTTCATCTTCCGGTCGATATCAAAACGGCTTCAGACAGATCCTCCCGCCTGCAGCCGGTCTCATCCCTCGATCCTGAACTCGATCACGTGCCCCGCCTGCCAGACTCCGGCGAGGTTCAGGTAGTACCGGTCGATCAACCGGCCGTCCTCCGTCCATTCGAAGGTATGCCGGAAGACGAGTGTCTGTGGACCACCCGGCCGTGGGGATTGGGCCAGGACCGCTTTCCCTTCGATCGTTACGGTATTCCCTTCGAAACCCACGAATCCCTGAGCGTAGTTCCCTCCGGTACCGATGAGGAAGTAGGCCACCTTCTGTTCGAGGTTGTCCCAATAGAAATACCCTTCCGCGGATACGTTGCGGTCTGGATTGACCCGGGAGAACCTGACGGCCTTACCGTCCAGGATGGCTTCATAGGTCAGGACGATCTTGGATGCCTGTGTTCCGTCGGGTGCCTCCATCATCCCGATCCAGGTCTTGTCCAGCAACGGTTCGAGGCCCCTCAGACGTTCATCCAGCTGCTGGCTGTGCGCCTCCGGTGGATAGAGGAGCAGGATCCAGGCCACGGTCGTGATGGATCGCCAGTGTTTCATCTTTTCGATCCCTCCTCCGCCCGTATCGCCACGCCGCTCAGGCCTCCAAAACCGCCAGGGCCCGTTGCGCGATACCGGGGTCTTTGAGATAGGTATCCCGGCTCATCGGATCAGCACCAGCCGCTTGGTCTGGACGGTGTTGCCCGCCACCAGCCGGTAGAAGTAGATCCCCGAGGCCAGGCCGCTGTCCTGCAGGGTCACGGTGAACCAGCCGGGGCCCTGGACGGTGTCGACCAGCAGGCGGACGAGCTGGCCGCGCACGTTATAGAGTTCCAGGCGGACCGGCAGCGATTCGGGCAGCTCGTAGGTGATGCGGGTCGAGCCGTTGAAGGGATTGGGGCGGTTCTGGAGCAGGTTGACCGAATCGAAGGCCGGCGCGGTCCCGATGTAGTCACTGGCCAGCGGGCGCTCCCAGACCCCCAGCCCGTGCGTGACCGCCCGCAGGCGGTGGTCGCTTGCCGAGATGCTCAGGTCCATGACCAGGGCGGCGGTGGGCATCCCTTCCGAGTAAGCCGCCCAGGTCATCCCGGCGTCGGCCGAGAACCACACCCCGTAGTCGTTGCCGACATAGAGGTGGTCGGGCTGGAGGGGGTCGATGGCCAGGGCCGAGGTCGGCACGTCGGGCAGCCCTTCCCCGATCGACTGCCAGGCGGGACTTCCCCCACTCCACCGCCAGACGTGGTCGGCCAGGAAGCCGGAGAGTACGGCGAAGATCTCGGAAGGGTCGCGCAGCGAGGGGACCAGGTCCACGATGTAGCGGTTGGGGAGGGAACCGGTGGTGTTCTGCCAGTTCCGCCCCTGGTCGGTGGAGAGGAAGACACCGGCGCGTTGGGCCGACGGGGCGGTGGCCGCCCAGATCACGTTCGCGTCGAGCGGGGAGACCCCGAGCGCGAGCACCGGGTTGCCGTCGAGCGGCGGAGCGTTTTCGGGTACGTACCAGGTGTTGCCCCAGTTGGCGCTTCGCCAGACCCGGGTGCGACCGGCCCAGAGGTGGTCGGGACGCCCCGGCACCTGCAGCAGGGGGGCCACAAAGCAGACGTCGTCCCCCTCTTCCATCTCCCCGTTGGCCCGTGACCAGTTCTGTCCGCTGTTGGGAGTCATGTAGACCCGACCGTACTGGGTGGAGGCGAAGAACCGCTGGAGGTTGCCCGGATCGAGCCCCGTCATGCCGCCGTCCCCCCCCAGCGTGCGCTGCCAGGCGGGACTACCGCGGTAAACCACGGTGGAGTTGTCCTGCAGGCCCCCCAGGGCGAAGGTGGGATCCCCCGGAGCCGAGGAGAAGCCGGCGTAGAACTGGGTGGTCTGGTAACCGCCGTTGCGACCGGAGAAAGTCAGGCCGAAGTCGGAGGTGGCGAAGACCCCGCCGTCGGTGCCCAGGTAGACCACCTCGTCCAGGGCGGGGTGGCGGGCAAAGGCGTGGTGGTCGGCATGGGAGTAGTCCTCGGGGCCCTCCGGGCCGCCCACCGGGACCATGCCGTAGTACCACTTGGCCCAGTGGGACTGGATGGTGAAGGTGCGCCCGCCGTCGGTCGAGCGCCAGACGTCCACCCCGGCGACCAGCACCTGGGAGGAGTCGGCCGGATTCACCACCACGAAGTGGGAGAACCAACCCTGGTAGGTGGCGATCTGGTAGTAGGTCGGGAAACCGGCGGTCAACCGCTCCCAGTGTTCGCCGTGGTCGACGCTGCGGTAGAGCCCCACCCCACTGGCGTCGACCGAGTTGTCCCAGTTGGCCACGTCGGCGTAGATCACGTTGGGGGCCGCCGCATAGAGGTCGAGCAGCGTCTTGCCGGTCCAGGTGGCCGGCAGGCCTCCGCCCAACTGGGTCCAGGTATCGCCGCCGTCGAAGGAGCGCCAGATGCCCGCGTCGGCCGGCACACCCAGGTTGCCGCAGGAGACATAGAGGGTGTCGCTGTCGGTGGGGTGGATGACCAGGTCCACCGCCATGGACTGGGTCAGGACCTGGGTCCAGCTCCCCCCCCCGTCCGTGCTGCGCCAGACCCCGTGCGAGGTGCCCGCGAAGACCCGGTCGGGGTCGTTCGGGTCGATCCGGATGACCTGCACCCCCCGGCGCTGGGCATACGACCAGTCGAGGCTGTGGCTCCAGGTCTGGCCGCCGTCGGTGCTCTTGAGGATGCCGATGCCGTAGCTGCCGCGGGTGGTCCGGATGTAAAGACCGCCGATCGAGGAATCTAATCCGTAGACCTCACCGGTACCGATGTAGACCGTGCCGGTGTCGGCCGCGCTGATGGCGATCGCCCCCACCCCCAGCACCGGGAAGCCGGTGTCTATGTAATGCCAGGCGGAAACCCCCATCCCGGCGGTATCGCTGCGCCAGAGCCCACCGCTGGCCGAACCGGCCAGGAGGATGTTGGCGTTGAGCGGGTTGATCGCCAAGGCGGTGGTACGCCCTCCCACATTCTTCGGTCCAAGCGGCTGCCAGGCGGGGATGGTCTGGGCCCGACCCGCCCCGGCCGGCCGGCGGAGGGCGCGCCGGGCCTGTTCGAGCCGCCAGGCCCGCTCGTAACGGTCCTCGGGGATGTCCCGGTCGGGATAGGCGCGCTGCTGATGGAGGAACTGGAGGGAGGCCATGGCGTCGCTGGGAGGCCGGGAGAGCGGCGCCGGCCGGCTCCGCGCCGAAAGCGCCAGCGCCACCCCCCCGGCCAGGACGACGAGGAGGGGGAGGAAGAGCCGGTGCCCGCGGATGGAACGAAGGCTGAAGGATCGCATGCCGCCTCCCGAGGCCAGGCGGTGGATGGGCCGGGACAGGTCCTCCATACGTAAGGAGGGACGCGAGGGCGCGGCCGGCTGTTTAGTTACTTCGGAGGCGGGGCGAAGCGGCGGAACGCCTCGACCAGCCCGCGGTCGCGCGAAGTGGTGGTGAAGCTGGGCTGAGCCATCATCGCTTCCAGCTCGGCCACCGTCCGGGGAGCCCCTTCGCTCAGGCAGACCAGGCCCTCGGCGGTCACCACGTAGCAGTCCTCGATCCGTATCCCGATATCGGCGTAGCGGGCCACCACCGGTCCCAGCTTCGCCCGCAGCCGGTCGGCCTCGGGCCCCTCCCCGATCCGCTCCAGCGCGTCGGGGCGGACGTAGAGCCCGGGCTCGATGGTGAAGCAGGTCCCCACCTCCAGCGTCGGGGGCATGGAATCGTGGACCACCAGCCCGATGCCGTGTCCCAGTCCGTGCATATAGAAGAGACCCAGCTGGGTCCGCCGACTCCCCGGGAGCACTGCGTCGGGGCTCTCGATCAGACCGAGGCGGGCACACCCTTCGGCCAGCACCCGGGAGGCGGCCGCAGAGACCTCCCGGAAGGAGACTCCCGGGGTGCGGGCGACCGTCTCGGCGGCGTCATGGGCGGCCAGCACGATTTCGTAGAGGGCCCGCTGCTCGGGGGTGAAAATCCCGCTCACGGGAACGGTGCGGGTCACATCGGCCGTGTAGTGCTCGTAGGAGGCGCCGATGTCCATCACCACGACCTCGCCGGGGCGCATGAAGCGGTCGTTCTGCTGATAGTGGAGGATGGTGCTGTTGGGCCCCGACCCCACGATCGAGGCGAATCCGGGGCGGAGGGCGCCGTTGCGCCGGAAGGTGTACTCGATCACCGCCTGGATCTCGAACTCGTTCAGGCCCGGTTCGGTCGCCCGGAAGGCCTCCCGCTGGGCGGCCGCGGTGATCCGGCCGGCCATCACGAGCAGTTCGATCTCGGCCGGTGACTTGAGCGCCCGCAGCCCGGTGAGGGCCTGGCGCGGGGTGACCACTTCGACCGTCCCGATACCTCCCAGCTGCTCCAGGAGCCGACCGGCCCCTCCGCCCTGGGCCGGGTTGTGTGGTGTGACCAGGCGTTTCGGTGTGTCGGCGGCCAGCTCCTTCACGAAGGCCTCGAACTCCCCGGTCGGGCGCAGTTCGAGCGCATCCCCGACCGGCCCCGGCCGGTCCTCCCCCTCCCAGACCGACGTGGTGGCCGAGCCGCCGCGCATGAAGACCAGTTGGCGCGACCCGGTCCCGGCGCGGACCATCACCAGGCGCGCCGAGGGACTCAGGTGACCGGTCAGGTAGAGGAAGTCGGGGTCCTGCTCCCAGGGGAGGTAGTCGGCCGCGGCCGGGGGCGCCGCTTCGAAGTAGTAGACCCCGGGGCCGAGCCGCTCCAGCAGGGCGGCGCGCCGGGCGGCGTACTCCCGGGCCGGGATCTGAGCCCGGACCGAGACGCTGATGCCCAGCAGCAGGGCAAGGAGGGCGGGGATCACGCGGCGGGTTCGCATTGTCACAGCCTCCCGGTTCGATCCCTCAGCGGCCGCAGACACGGGCGAAGACCCGCCGGAAGTTGCCGCCGAGCATCTTCTTGATCTCGTCACCGCGGGCACAACCGGAAACGGCGAGGGCGGCCGCCAGAACGGCCGCCCCCGAATGCAGGCTGCTCCTGCCGGAAGCGCTCCTCATCCCTTGGCCACCGGCCGGGTCGCCCTCTCCTCTTCCATGGACCGGATCTCCTTGCGCAGGATCTTGCCGATCAGGCTCTTGGGGAGTTCCTGGGCGAAGGCGATCGCGGACGGCACCTTGTAGTGGGCAAGCCCCTTCTTGCAGTGTTCGATCAGTTCCTCCTCGGTCGCCTGCGCCCCCTCCTTGAGGACCACGTACGCCTTGACCTTCTCCCCCTTGTAGGCGTCGGGGACGGCGATCGCACCGCACTCCTGGACGGCCGGGTGCTCGTAGAGTACCTCCTCGACCTCCCGGGGATAGATGTTGTAGCCCCCCGAGATGATCATGTCCTTCTTCCGGTCGACGATGGCGAAGAAGCCATCCTCGTCCATGCGGGCCATGTCGCCGGTGAAGAGCCACCCCGAATCGAGTTGACCCTTCGTCTCCTCCGGCATGTTCCAGTACCCCTGCATCACCTGGGGACCCTGGATGGCCATCTCGCCGACTTCTCCCACCCCCAGGGGCTTCTTGTCCTCGGGGTCGACCACCTGGGCCACGGTGCCGGGGACCGGGATCCCGATGAAGCCGATCTTCCGCTTGCCGTAGACCGGGGTGGCCAGACAGACCGGGCTCGCCTCGCTCAGCCCGTACCCTTCGACCAGTCGTCCGCCGGTCAGTTGTTCGAAGGTCTTCTGAACCTCGAGGGGGAGTGGAGCGGCCCCGCTGATACAGGCGCGCACGCTGGAGAGGTTGAAGCGTTCCACCTTGGGGAAGGTGTTGATGGCCACGTACATGGTGGGCACACCGGGGAAGATGCTGACCTTGTACTCCTGGATCGATTTGAGCACCTGCTTGACGTCGAACTTTGGGACGAGCACGGTCGGGCTGGCGCAGTAGGCCGAGAGGTGGAGACAGGTGGTCAGGCCGTAGGAGTGGAAGAACGGCAGGGCGGCCATGATGACCTCACCGCCATGCTTGAGGTCGGTCAACCAGCGCGCCACCTGGACCACGTTGACGTACAGGTTGCGATGGGTGAGCATCGCCCCCTTGCTCCGTCCGGTGGTCCCCCCGGTGTAGAGCAACATGGCCAGGTCCTCGTCATGCACGGTCACCTCGGGGACGGTGGCTCCCTCGGCCGCCGCCATCCGGTCGGTGAACATCGAATAATGGCCGTTGTCGGGCACGCGGGCCTTGTGCCCCTGCAGACGGGCCTTGACCGGGTAGAGCAGCTTGAGGACGCCCGGCAGGTAGTCGTTCACCTTGCAGACGATGCCGTGTTCCAGGTCGGTCTGGTCCCAGATCCGTTCCAGGCGGGGCACCAGCAGGTTGAGTGCGATGGCCACCCGCGCCCCGGAGTCCTTGAGCTGGAAGGCGAGCTCCTTGTCGGTGTAGAGCGGGTTGTTCGGCACCACGATCGCACCTAGTTTCAGAATGGCGAAATGCGCCGCCAGGTACTGGGGGAGGTTGGGCAGGATGATGGCCACCCGGTCCCCCTTCCCGATCCCCAGCCCGTGCAGGGTGGCCGCCAACCGGGTGGTCAGGTCACTGATCTCGCCGAAGGTGAAGCGCCGCCCGAAGAAGATGGTCACGGGGAGGTCGGGGTGGTCGGCCACGGTCTTCTCGAACATCCCGTTCAGGGTGCCCGCTACTCCTTCTAGATCGCGGGGCACGCCCGGTTCGTAGTGTTCCAGCCAGCGGTGTTCCATCTCATCCTCCGCTCTGGGACGGCAGGGTCGGGTATGGCCCCCGCATCCGGGGACCAAGGTGTATCGTCTAGCATAGGTGGGGTGCCGCGTCAACCGCCCCGGCGGTCCAGTCGGATCAGGTGGCGGAGTCGGGATCCTCCGGATCCCCGGGGGGCAGGATCTCGTATTCGGCGTCGGATATGTCGCGACGCCGGGCCGTTCCATTCGACCGGGGGGTGCCGGGGCCGGGACGCACCATCCCGGCGGCCCGCCCCAGTTCCGCTATCAGCCGGCGGATGAAATCCCAGACTACGGCCAGTAGCACGAAGAAAAGGAGGTAGCGCAGGAGCATCTCAGTCCGTCGGACCCTGCTGGCGCAACCGGTAGGCTGCCTGGTAGTAGCGGCGCGCGGTCTCGTGGTCCTTCCGCCGGTCGTGCAGCATGCCCAGGTACCAGTGGGCCCGGTGGTTCTCGGGATCGAGCTCGATGAGCCGTTCGAAGACCGTGATGGCCTTCTCGTAAGCGGCCGTGAGGTTGTAGCTCTGCGCCAGGTAGTAGGTGGCTTCGCGGTGGTCGTTGCGCAGGCTCACCGCCCGTTCGAACTCGGGGATCGCCCGGGTGTAGAGACCCTTGCGGAAGTGGACCAAGCCCAGGTTGAAGTGGATGCGCGGGTCTTCCGGGGCCACCTCAAGGGCCCGGCGGAATTCCCGCTCCGCCTCGTCGAAGCGGCCGTGTTCCCCCAACAGGGCCCCCAGGTTGGCCCGCACCTCCACGTTCCGGGGTTCCAGCTCGAGCGCCGTCCGCATCTCGGCGAGGGCCTGGTCGAGGAGCCCGAGCGCGTCGTAGACGAGCGCCAGGTTGTTGCGCGCCTTCACATGGAGGGGCTCACCGGCCAGCACCCGACGGTAGGACTCCACCGCCTCGTGGAGTCGACCGGCCGCGGTCATCCGTTTCCCCCGCTGGTAGAACCACTCCCCGGGATCGTCCCCGGGGCCGGGTTCGTCCGGTTCCTCCGGCTCCTGGGGGGGGGCCGGTCCGGTCTCCTCTCCCCCCTCCCCGGCCGGAAGGGCGTCCTCCTCCCCCGGCTCTTCTTCAGAGGGGAGTTCACTTTCCTCGAGACGGAAGGCGAGGTTCAGCCGGTCCTCTCCCGACATCTCCGGCTCTTCCTTGAACTCCTCGGCCATTCAGCTCCGCTCCATCGGTTCGCGGAAGCCCCACTTCAGTTTCTCACGCAGCACCTGGTAGAACGGGGGCCCGAGCCCGGTCTTCACCATCCGGTTACGGCGGTCGCTCCGCCGTACCTGGACCGTGTCCCCGCTGGCCACCACCAGGCGCTCCTGACCGTCCCAGGTCACGATGGCGGTGCCGTGCTTACTCTGAACGGTCAGGTGGATCTCGCTCTCGGGAGGAAGCACCAGGGGTCGGGCCGCGAGGGTGTGGGGGCAAATCGGGACGACCACCAGGGCGTCCATCCGGGGGTCCACGATCGGACCGCCGGCCGCCAGCGCGTAGGCGGTGGACCCGGTCGGGGTCGAGATGATGAGCCCGTCGGCGGTGTACCGCTTCAGGTCGCGGCCGTTCACTTCTGCGTCGATGTCGATGACCCGGGAGTACTCCCCCTTGTCGATGACCACCTCGTTGCTGGCGATCTTGATGACCCGCCCGTCCATGCGGGCGACCTCGGCTTCCAGGGTCATCCGCTCTTCCACACGGTACTCTCCCGCCATCAGACGGTCGAGCGCCATCGGGAGCGCGTCGGGCTGAACGTCGGCCAGGAACCCGAGACTCCCCAGGTTCACCCCCAGCACCGGGAGTCCGCGCTCTCCGGCCCACCGCAGCGCGGCCAGGATCGTCCCGTCCCCCCCCATGGCGACCAGCACGTCGCAGGCTCCGGCCACCTCCGCCTCCGAGCTCAGTTCGACCGCCGGCTCTTTCGCCAGTCCGGGGAACCGCTCCCGGGTCGACTCCGGCATCAGGAGCATCACCCCGTGCTCGTTCGCCCACCGCACCAGGAGGTCGAT
>CAZFHZ010000070.1:13863-17836 GCA_964519015.1 uncultured Gemmatimonadota bacterium
CGGGCTTCCTCCAGTTCGGGCTTGCGGAGGTTGGGGATGACGCCGAGTCTCATCGCGCCCTCCGTCGCCGCAGGAACGCCAGGGTCTGACGGGCGATCCCCGCGGCGTCGAGCCCGGCGTCCTTGAGCAGTTCCTTGACCGAGCCGTGCAGCACGAAGCGGTCGGCCAGTCCGAGCAGCAGGGTCGGGACGGACGGCTCCCCGCGGGCGCTCAGGTGCTCCAGCACCGCCGCCCCGAAACCTCCGATAACCGTCCCCTCCTCCACGGTCACCAGCGCGCCGGATGAGCCGGCCAGCCGGTCGATGAGTCCGCCGTCGAGCGGCTTGATGAACCGGGCGTCGGCCACCGCCGCCCGGATCCCCTCGGCCGAGAGCAGGTCGGCCGCCTCCAGGCACATCCGGACCATGCGACCCACGGCCAGCAGCGCGACATCGCTCCCCTCGCTCAAGACTTCTCCCCGGCCGATCTCCACCGGTTCGGGATCCGGGGGGATCGGCACCCCTTCGGCGGCGCCCCGGGGATAGCGCATGGCGATCGGACCTCCGTCGTACGCCAGTCCGGTCCTGAGCATGCGTACCAGCATGGCTTCGTCCCGAGGGGCCATGATGACCATCCCCGGAACGCACCGCAGGTAACTCAGATCGAAGGCGCCATGGTGGGTCGGGCCATCCTCCCCCACCACGCCACCCCGGTCGAGACAGAAGAAGACGTTCAGCCCCTGGAGCGCCACGTCGTGGATGATCTGGTCGAAGGCCCGCTGCAGGAAGGTGGAGTAGATCGCCACCACCGGTTTCATGCCGGCGGCGGCCAGCCCGGCGCTGAAAGTGACCGCGTGGGCCTCAGCGATCCCCACGTCAAAGAAGCGCTCGGGCATTTCCTCGGCCAGCCGGTCGAGACCGGTGCCGTTGGGCATCGCTCCGGTGATGGCGATCACCCGGGGATCGCGCCGGCATTCGGTGATGATCGCCTCCCCGAACACACTGGTGTAGGCGGGGGGGCCGGAGGACTTCTTCGGTTCGCCGGTGGCGGGATCGAACGGCCCGGAACCGTGGAAGAAGTAGGCGTCCCGCTCGGCCGGCCCGTACCCCTTCCCCTTCACCGTCTTGATGTGGAGGAGCCGGGGGCCCTTCAGTTCCTTGATCTGCCGCAGGTGCCGGATGAGCCCTTCCACGTCGTGCCCGTCCACCGGCCCGAAGTAGCGGATGCCGAGCCGCTCGAAGAGGATCCCGGGCACCAGCAGGTTCTTCAGGCTCTCGTCGAACTTCTGGATCGCGCTGCGCGCCGGCCGGCCGAGCGGCACCTTGCCCAGCAGGTCCCAAAGCTGGGCTTTCATTCGGTTGTAATGCGGGTTGGAGATGGCGGTGGTGAAATACTCGTGGATGGCGCCCACGTTGGGGGCGATCGACATGTCGTTGTCGTTCAGTATGATCAGCAGTTCGGTCCGGGAAGTGCCGGCGTTGTTGAGACCCTCGAAGGCCAGCCCGCCCGTCATCGCGCCGTCCCCCACCACCGCGACCACGTGATGCTGCTCGCCGCGGCGGTCCCGCGCCAGGGCGAATCCGAGCGCCGCCGAGATGGCCGTGCTGGCGTGCCCCGCTCCGAACGAATCGTGCTCGCTCTCGTCGCGGCGGGCGTAGCCATAAAGACCGCCGTACCGGCGGATCGTGTCGAACCGATCCCGACGGCCGGTGAGCAGCTTGTGTACGTACGCCTGGTGGCTGACATCCCAGAGGATTCGGTCGCGGGGGGAGTCGAACACCGTGTGAAGGGCGATGGTGAGTTCCACCACACCGAGATTGGGAGCGAGGTGTCCTCCCCGATCGCTCAGCACCTCGACCAGGCGCTCCCGGATTTCACCAGCGAGCTGCTGGAGCTCCTCGGTCGAGAGTGTCCTCAAGTCGTTCGGGGAATCGATACGGTCCAGGACGGACATGCGAAGAAGAACCTCCTCGGTCGCCTCTGACCCGGTGCTGGGCGGGTTCGGGGGAAGGGATGGGGCGGCCGGGGACGCGGCCTGCGGCCCCTCAGGTCACACGCTGGACCACGAAGTCGGCCAGCAGCCGCAGAATGATAGTGTCGCGTCCGGGCAGGACCAATTCGTTTTTAGCCCGCTCCACGAGCTCCGCCGCGATCTGTATGGAGCCTTCCAGGCCGTGCAGTTTCGGGTAGGTGTTCTTGTCCTTGCTCCGGTCGGAGCCCGGCTCCTTGCCCAGAGTGACCGCATCCCCGACCTCGTCGAGCACATCGTCCACGATCTGGAAGGCCAGTCCGATGTGCCGTCCGTAACGGCCGATTCTCTCCACCTCGTCGGGATCGGCGTCGCCGAGCCGTGCCCCTCCAGTGACACAGGCGGTGATGAGCGAGCCGGTCTTGTGGTCGTGGATGTACTCCAGGTCCTCGGGCCGGATCGACTGCCCCTCCAGGAGGATGTCGACCACCTGCCCCCCGATCATCCCCATCGTCCCGGTGGCCCGCGCCACCTCGGCCACCACGTCCGGGACGCCGCACCGGCTGATGACCTCGAAGGCCAGGGCGTAGAGGGCGTCACCGGCCAGCACGGCCACCCCTTCCCCGAAGACCTTGTGGAGGGTCGGTTTGCCCCGTCGCAGGTCGTCGTCGTCCATGCAGGGCAGGTCGTCATGGATGAGGGAGTAGGTGTGGATCAGCTCGATGCCGCAGGCCAGCTCGAGCAGAGGGGTCTCGGGGGCGTCGAAGACCCGTCCGGCGGCGATTACCAGGGCGGGGCGGAAGCGTTTCCCGCCGGCGAAGACGCTGTAGCGCATGGCCCGGTGGACGACCGCCGGATACGTCGTCTCGTCGGGGAGGACCAGGTCGAGACCGTGGTTGCTCTGCTCCTGGACGTCGGTCAGGAACTGCGGGAGCTGTGTGGTCAGGCCTACCTCGCTCATGCCCCCCCCTCCCCCTCCAGCGGTTCGGTCCGGACCGCGCCCTCCTCGGCGGCCTCCAGCAGGACCTCCACCCGCTGGCGGGCGGCGCTCACCTGCTCCTGGCAGGCCCGGGCGAGCCGGATCCCCTCCTCGAAGAGTTCGAGGGTCCGCTCCAGCGGCTCCTCTCCCCGCTCCAGCAGGGCGACGATCTCCTCGAGCCGTGTGATGCGCGCCTCGAAAGACTCGGGGATCTCAGGGATCTCAGGGACCCGTTGTGCGCTCATGGTTCCTCGTTTCCCGGCCGGTCCGGCCCCTCACCCGGATCCCGGAGGGATTCCGGACCGGGTCCGGACCGGTTTCGCTCCGGCCCCTCACCCGGATCCCGGAGGGATTCCGGACCGGGTCCGGACCGGTTTCGCTCCGGCCCCTCACCCGGATCCCGGAGGGATTCCAGGCCGGGTCCGGTCCCCTCCACCCTAACCTCCACCCGCCCTTCCCGCAAATAGACCTCGAGCGGAGCGCCCGGTTCCAGCTCGGAGGCCGAACGGATCACCGCTCCCCGGCCGGGGCGGCGGGCGATGGCGTAACCCCGCTCGAGCACCGCCGTCGGGCTGAGCGCCCGGATGGTCCGGCCGAGCTGGTCGAGCCGCAGGGCCCCTCGTTCCAGACCGGCGCCGGTCGCCCTCCGCAACCGAAGAGGGGTTTCCCGCAGGCGCGACCCGGTCGTCTCGAGCCGGCGCCGCAAGCCCTCGGGGAGCCGCCGGAGCGCTTCGTCAGTCTGCTGGGCGGCCTCCCGGACCCGTTGCTGCATGCGCAGGAACCCGTGCGAGCGGGAGAACCAGCGCACCTGCCGGTCGTGTTCCTCCAGGTGGCGGCGCAGGCCGGCGGCCGCGCGGCCGCCCAGCTCGACCAGTCGGGCCCGGGCCGCCTCGAGCGGCCAGGCGACGAGCTCGGCGGCCGCGCTGGGGGTGGGCGCGCGCAGGTCGGCGACCAGGTCGCAGATGGTGGTGTCGACCTCATGGCCGACCGCCGAGACCACCGGCAGCCGGCAGGCCGCCACGGCGCGGGCCACGCTCTCCTCGTTG
>CAZFHZ010000071.1:0-17829 GCA_964519015.1 uncultured Gemmatimonadota bacterium
TCAGCCGGGGCCGCATCGTCCATCTGACCAGGGTGGTCATCTCCATCTGCGACAGCGTTGCCGAGGAGATGCCGATCTTCAGTATCCGGCTGGTGGAGGAGAGCGGGGAGAGCATGACCGGTGGTCTGGCCACCGCCGGGAGCTGGCCGGCCACCCGGGAGAGCCGTTCCTGCACCAGCTGGCGGGCTTCCATGATATCGGTGCCCTTGTCGAAGAAGAGGGTGACCGACGAGAGCCCCAGGACCGATTTGGAGCGGATCGTGCTGAGCCGCGGGGTGCCGTTGACCCCGTACTCGATCGGGACGGTCACCAGCGCCTCCACCTGGGCCGAGGAGAGCCCGGGCGCTTCGGTCTGGATCTCCACGTACGGCGGCGCGAACTCGGGGAAGACGTCCATGGGGGTGGTGCGCAGGATGCGGATCCCGAGGTAGAGCACGATCACGGTCAGAACGACCACCACGACCCGGAGCCGCAGCGAGGTCGCGACCAGCCAGCGCATCATTTGCCGACTCCGAACTCGGTGCCGAAGAGCTCGGCGGCCCCGGTGATCACCACCCGGGTGCCGGCCGGCGGCCCGTGGCTGAGGACGGCCAGCCCGCCCTGGGTGTATTCGAGCGCGACCTTCATGCGGGTATAGACATGCTCGGCGGTCCGGGCGTAGACCCAGGCGCCGCCGTACATGTCATAGAGCACCGCCGAGTAGGGGATGACCGGACGTTCCTGCTCGGCGCGCAACATCAGAGTCACGGCCACCCGCTGGCCGGGGCGCAGGCGGGCCCCCGGGTTGGCGACCTGGAAGAAGAGGTCGGCGGTCACCGCGGCCGGATCGGCGGTCAGGGGGGCGGTCACCGGCCGGGCCTCCAGCGGAGTCTCATCGGCCCGTGCGCTCAGCCCGTGCACGAGCGCCCCGCTCCCGGTATCGAAGCTGACCAGGTCACCCGGGTAAACGGGCACCCGGATCCAGACCGGGTCGATCCGGTCGACCTCGAGCAGAGGCGTCCCGGCGGTCACCAGCTCGCCTGGACTCACGTGCAGCCGCTGCACGATCCCGGCGAAGGGGGCCTCCAGGCTGAGGGAGGCCAGCACATGAGCGAAGGAGTCGGGGGGGGCTCCCTCCAGCAGCGCCATCTGGGCGCGGGAGCGTTCGAACGCGGCCCAGGCGCCTTCCCGGCTCGCTCGGGCTTCCTCGAGCTGCCGCACGCTGCCGGCCCGGTCCGCCAGCATCTGCTCGGCCCGCACCAGCTGGGCCTGGGCCCGTTCGTACTCGGCCCGCCGGGTCTGGAACTCCTCGCGGGCGGTCAGCAGGTCGTGGTCGGGGGGGGAGGGGATCAGACGCAGCAAGGCCTGCCCGCTGCTGACCCGCGCCCCGGCCCCCACCGGCGACCCCCCCTGGGGTCCCAGGACGATCCCCGCCACGGGGGCGGTCAGGGTCGCCCCGCCCCCCGGGAGGGTGATCACCTCCCCCCCCACTTCCCGGGTCCCGGCCAGGCGGCGCAGTTCCACCGCCGCCGTCTCGATCCCCAGCCGGGTCTCCGCCTGGGCGGATAGGGTGAGGGTGGTCAACTGGGCCTCGGCCACCGCGTTCTGCACCTTGGCGGGTGTCTCGGAAGGCGTTCCTCCCCCTCCTTCGCCACAGCCGGTGGTGAGCAGGAGAGCGCCCAGAATCAGGGTCAGGGTCGGGTGCCGGGGGATCATCGGTTCGCTCCTTCCTCGGCTGGGGCGGTGCCCGTCCGGGGTACGGTCCGTATACCCATGCTGAAGTCGAGCCGGGCGGCGGCCTCATCCAGCCGGGCCGCCAGCCCCGTCGCCTCGATCTGTCCGGAGATGAGTGCCGCCCGGGCCCGGAGCAGGTCGGCGTAGGGGAGGTCACCGGACTGGTAGGCCGCCCGGGTCCGGTCCAGGGAGGCCTCCAGCTCGGCCAGCGTCCCCTCGCGGGCCAGCCGGTCACGGTCGAAGGCCGCTTGGTAGTCGGCGCAGGCCGTCCGGACCTCCAGCCCGATCCGGTGCCGGACCGCCAGGTAGATCCAACCGGCCTGTTCGATCTCGGCCCGGGCCCGCTCCCGGCCGGGCCCGTTGAGATTGAAGAGGGGAAGGGAGAGCTGCAGCCCCGGTCCGGTGGTCAGGTTCGGCTCCCCCTTGTCCTTGGCGTCGATGATGCCGATCACCTCGAGGATCCGGCTGGACTCCAGCCCGGCCCGCTTTCCGGCCGCCTCGACCGCCAGCTCGGCCGCCCGCAGGTCGGGACGGGCCTCCAGGGCCGTCGCCACCAGCTCCTCGGGGGGAGTGGTCAGCGCCCCCGGTGGGGCCGTCGGCTGCAGCATGAGGTGCGGGTCACGCTCCCCCAGCCCGAGCAGGTCGGTCAGCACCTGCTCGAGGCGGGCGGCCTCGGCGCGGCTCCGGCTCAGGGCGTCGCGGGCGGCCAGCGCCTCGAGGAGGGCCGGGGCGGCCTCCTGCTCGCTGATGTCGCCGGCGGCCAGCCGGGCCCGGGTGATGTCGGCCAGCTCGATGCGGAGCCGGGCCTCTTCCCGGGCCAGCTCCATTCCATGCCGCGCTCCCTCGAGTCCGGTGAAGGTGGTCTGCACCTCGCGCACCAGGGCGAGTCCGTGGCCGACCAGGTTCTCGGCGATCCGTCCGGCCTCCCGCTCGGCGGCGGCGACCCGCCAGGGACGCTGGAGGAGTTCCCCCACCGGCAGCAGGAGCTTGGTCTCCAATCCCTTGGGGCCGACCGGGAAGAGAAGAGAGAAGACCGGATTGCTGATCAGGCCGGCCCGGTGCAGGTCGGCGCGGGCCAGACCCAGTTCCGCCAGGTCGGCCTGGAACTGCGCGTTGTTCCAGAGGGCGGTGGCCACCGCCTCGTCCAGGTCGAGCCCGTCGTCGAGGCGGACCTCGGGGGGCAGGGCGGTCTCGCCGGCGGTGGCGGCCGGACCGAGCGGCTGCCCGGTGCGCTCGGAGAGAGAGGCCGAGACGTGGTCGCGGTCGTAGGGGGTGCGGGCCGCGCAACCCGCCAGCAGTACCAGCAGCAGCGGGACGGCGGCGACGGAGGATCTGCCGGACATGGCAAGACTCCCATTCAGGGGACAGGAACCGGGTTTTTACCTATCCATACTGGCGAGGGAGGGAATTCATTGACCGGTTTCGTCGAGGATGGAACCGGTCCAAGACATCGTGCATACTACCTGGGTTCAGCTCACTCTCTCCCGCAGCTGGAGTGCGTCTTATGCCCGAAGAGCGTGATCTCCTCCTCCAGCGGTTCGACACCTTCCCCCGCCTACACCTGGCGCACCTGCCCACCCCGTTGGAACGGCTGGACGGGCTGGGTGCCCGGCTGGAGGGCCCGATCCTCTGGATGAAGCGGGACGATGCCACCGGGCTGGCCTTCGGGGGCAACAAGGCGCGCAAGCTCGAGTACATCCTGGCCGACGCCCAGGCGCAGGGGGCCGACACCATCGTCACCTGGGCGGGGGTGCAGTCGAACTGGTGCCGTCAGACCGCGGCGGCCGCGGCGCGCCTGGGGATGCGGGCGGTACTGGTGCTCTTCCGCAAGCCCCCGTTCGAGACGGCCGACGACGGCAACCTGCTGCTCGACCGGCTGCTCGGGGCCGAGATCCACCTGGTCGAGGCCGAAGGGCGGAAGACGATGGCCTGGGCGGAGGTCCGCCCGTGGCTGGATCCGATCGTCGAGGCGGAGCGGGCAGCCGGCCGCCGGGTCTACGTCGTGCCGGTGGGGGGCTCGATGCCGGAGGCCGACATGCACGAGCCGTGTGGAGCGCTGGCCTACTTGGAGGCTTTCCGGGAACTGTACGGCCAGGCTGTCGCGCTCGGTGTTCACTTCGACGCGGTGGTACACGCCACCGGCTCGGGGGCCACCCAGGCGGGACTGCTCATCGGGGCGAGACTGCTCTCCCCTGAAACGCGGATCGTCGGGGTGAGCGTCTCCGAGGATGCGGCCACCCTCGGCGGTTGGGTCCGCACCATCGCCGACCGCACCCTGGCCCTGCTCGGCTCCTCCGAGCGAATCGGAGCGGACGAGGTCGAAGTGCTCGATGGCTATGTGGGAGCCGGTTACGGACACATGGGCCAGGAGGTGGCCGAGACACTCCGCCTGCTGGCGTCCACCGAAGGGGTGCTGCTCGATCCGGTCTACACGGGGAAAGCGATGACCGGCCTGCTAGACCTGGTCCGGCGCGGAGAGTTCGCCCGGGGATCGAACGTGCTGTTCATCCACACCGGTGGTACGCCGGCTCTCTTCCCCTACCGGGAAGGGCTCACCGGGGCGGGGGAGGTGGGACCGCTGCTGGCTTGACCAGGTCGCCCCGGAGCATCCCGCTCCCCTCCAGGATGAGACAGCGGGCGGCTTTGCCCTGGCCGATGGTGGGATCGAGTACCTGGATGCGGCCGAACACCTGCTCCTCGTAGCCGAGCGAGATCCCCAGGTCGGGATCGATCAGCTCCCGCCCCTTGCGGATGACCCAGAGCACATTACCGGGCACCAGGCCGCTCTCCCCTCCCGGCTTGATGTAGCAGTAGAACCCGTCCTCGGAAACCGTCAGCACCGTCCCTTCCCAGGGATAGGAGGGCAGGTGGTCGGGGGAATATCGGGCCACCTTGTTGGCGCACTCGGCGGCCGCTTTCCCGATCCGCGTTCCCCCCCAGCGGTCGACCGAGGAGAAGTCGAGCGATTCGGTGTCGAGGGCCACCCCGACCGTGGTCTCCCGCCCCTCGAAGGACTCCGCGTAGACGATCTCGCCGGTGGTGGTGTCCACGAAGCGCACGTCGGCCACCACCCGGGCTACCGCCCGGTTGACCCCGAGTGCCCCCAGCTCCGCCCGCTGCCGTTCCTCACCGAACTGGGTCACCGCTCCGAAGACGGCCAACCGCACGCCCAGGATCTGACCGACCTCGGCGGCCGAAGCCGCATCGACCGCCCCGGAGAGGGCGAAGCCCTGCTCGTTCAGGATCGATTCCATCTCCTGGCGCTCGATGACGGTGAAGAGCCCGGAGCGGGCCAGCGCGGTGACCACCATCTCGGCCATCGCCTGACCGAGGTCGCCCGAGGTCGCCGTCCGGTCCTCGAAGTTGAAGACGGCCAGGCTCGGCTTCAGGCCGCGCACGGGCACTTCGTCCACGGCCGGTTCCTGGGCGTGGACGGCGGCCGGCCGCGGCAGCAGGAGTAGCGGCAGCCAGAGCAGGAGCGATATCGGACGGCGATGATGACGACGGAGCATGACCCTCTCCCGGACAGGGTTCCAACGTGGGATAGTAGGGCCGGCCGGCAACGTCCGCAAGACGCCGGCCGCTCCCGGCCCGCTCGGGCACCCCGGGCTGGAGCTGGCCCCACCTACGGATCCCGCGGGCTGCCCTCGCCACCGGGACGAGCCCTGACTAGAATGGCCCGCAGGCCATAGCCCGCGGGAACGCGGGCTATGCCTCGCGTGGAGCACGGGCGAAAGCCCGCAGGAGCATAGGCATGGACGAGCACGACGACATCCTTAGCCGGGCGCAGGCCTTCCGTGACCTCGGCCTGACTCCGGCCCTCCAGCCGGTGGTCACCGAAGGGGTGGAGCCCGTCGGGCGGAAGGGATGGCGGATCACCGCCGTCAAGCCGGCCATGGGTACCCGGGTGGTCTTCACCGCCCTGGGGTCCTCCCGCGATCGGATCGAGGAGGCCTTCGGCCGGGCGGGGGAGGAGATCGACCGGCTGGTCGGGGTCTTCAACCGCTACGACCCGGCCACCGCCGTGGGGGTGCTCAACCGGGACGGCCGGCTCTCCGGCCCCCCTCCCGAACTGGTCGAGGTCGTCGGTCACGCCCTGCGCCTCTGGCGGCTCAGCCGGGGCGCCTTCGACATCACCGTCCGCCCGCTGGTCGATCTGCTGGGGCAGCGCGGTTCCGACGGAGCCTACCGGACACCCACTGAGAGCGAACTCCGCGAGGCGCTCGCCCGGGTCGGAAGCGGCAACCTGGAGCTGACCCGGCGGGCGATCGGCCTGCGGCGGGAGGGGATGGGGCTCACCTTCGACGGGATCGCCAAGGGATACATCGTGGACCGGGCCTGCCACCAGCTGCGCCGACGGGGCCTGCGGCGCTACCTCCTGGATGCCGGGGGGGACATCCGGGCCGCCGGGGGGAAGGAAGGGGGCGCTCCCTGGACGGTGGCCGTACGCGACCCCCGGGGTGGTCCGGACTTCCCCGACCTGATCGAGCTCCGCGACGGGGCGGTGGCCACCTCGGGGAGCTACCAGGTCTTCTACGACGAGCAGCGACTCCACCACCACATCGTCGACACCCGGACCGGTCGCTCACCGCAGGAGGCGGTCAGCGTCTCGGTGCGGGCACCCTCGGCCATGGCCGCCGACGCCCTGGCGACCGCCGCCTTCATCCTGGGACCGGAGGCGGCCACCGCCTGGATCGACGGGCTCGGCCGCTGCGCCGCCCTGGTCATCGACCGCACCGGCCGCCTCCTTCGCAGCCGCCGCTGGCGGAGTGCGGCCCCCGGTCCCGAACCGGCCGTCGCCGCGGATTGACCCGCCCGGCTCGAAGGCAGGCTTCTGCTTCCGCTCAGAGGAGGGCAGCATGTCCGATCCCCGCACGCCTGACCGGGACGACAACTTCCTGCACACCCGGCCGCTGATCGAGGAGTACGACATCCCCTTCCTCGAAGGGCACCTGTCCGTTTACGACCGGCACGGCTTTGCGCCGAAGCTCGCGGCGATCCTGACCGGTGACGATCCCGGATCGCGCTCCTACCTGCGCGGCATCCGGACGTTTTGCGAAGAATGGTCGATCGAGTACCAGGACTACGAGTGCCGCACCGAAATGGCCCTGATCGAGCAGATCGACTGGCTCAACCGCTCTGAGACGGACGGGATCATCGTGATGTACCCGACCGGATTCGGCGATCGCGATACCGTCTACATGAACCGGGTGGACCCGGCCAAAGATGTCGAGGGGCTGCACTACAGCCACCTCGGATTCCTGGTCCAGTTCGAGAAGTTCCGCGACCCCCAGCGGCTGCGCAAACTGGTCATCCCGCCGACACCGAAGGGCATCCTCTATCTCTTCAAGCGCAATGACGAGCTCTTCACCGGATTGACGGGACGGACGTCGCCCGGTCCCGGTGAACCAGAGACCAGCCCGTTCGCCCTGGAGGGAAAGCACGTCACGATCATCAACGACTCCCTGGCGGTGGGACGCTCCCTGGCGCTGATGCTGCAGAACGAGAACGCCTCGGTGAAGATCTGCCACGAGTACACGCCTTTCGACGACATCCTCAAGCACGTGCGGCTCTCCGATGTGATCGTCAGCGCGGTTCCCTCGGCGTCGTTCACCATCCCGACCGGAAGCGTGCCGGAGAGCGCGATCGTGGTCGACCTCTCCTTCGTGGGGAATTTCACCTACCCTGACATCATCGACCGGGTGTTCCGGATCGCCCCGCGCTGGGACCTCATGCCCAAGGGGGACCGCATCAACGACATGACTCTCTACCGGCTGATCTCGAACCTCTTCTACCTGATCGACTCCCGCCTGCCGGAGCGGATCCTGCGCGAACTGCAGGAACCGGCCGACGGGACCCCCTGATCCGGACCGGCCGCCGCAGCGGATTGACCCGCCCGTGGTGGCTAGGCCACGGACCCAGGGGCCTGCTTGTTGATTGTGCGAGGTGTGTTGGCTAGAATCTGGTCACCCCCCCAAGGAATTACCGAACACTCATCATGAATAAAGCGTCTCAAGGAGTCTGAAATGATGATTCCACTTATGGGATCTGCAGCCCTTGTTGCCCTACTAAGCATGAGTTGCAGCAGAAACGACGGTGCCCAACGTCATCGCTTCGAAATCACAAATTTGGATGGTGTTGAGATTGCCACCAATTCCGGTGGTCCGATCTATGAGGGTGAGATTTTCCGATATGATCCGGTGCAGATCCTAAAACCTGACCCTGAGATACCGGAGTCCTTCCTTCATCGACCGGGGGCGATTGTCATTGATGGTGAGGGATACTTCTACGTTTGCGAGAATGGAGGAAGGAGAATAGTCGTCTTTGATCCTGAGGGTAAATACGTGAAGAGCTTTGGAAGGGAGGGGAGTGGACCAGGAGAATTCCAGAGCATTGCATTGATTGCGTGGTCTGATAAATTGCTCACGTTATATGACGCTCGGCTCAAACGAGTAACAGAGTATTCAACAGATGGTGTTCTCTGTGGCATCTATTCCCAACCAGCAACTTCGGCTGGTAGGGGCTTCTATCCTGTCACTGGTGGTGCCTCTGTAATTCTCAATATGCGAAGTGAAAGAAGAGGTGTCGATTCTTGGGCAACGATGGAGTTATTAGTAATTGATGCCGATGGAGACACACTCTCTTCTCTAAAACCTCCGGCAAAACCGTTCCAGAGGTCACTTCAAGATCTTGAAGTCGCATTTGTGTGGTCCTATAACGTCTACCCGAGAATCGTATATCGTCCTGGTGAAGGAATTGTGGTGTATGATGCCGAATCCCCGGCATTGAATTGGTTTTCTCTGTCAGGCGAACCTACCCGAAGGATCAATGTGGGGCTTCCGAGGATTCGTGTATCTGTGGAGCAAAGAAGAAAAGTCAGAGAATATTGGAACGAGCGAATCAGAGATTCAGAGGGTGAGGCAAAACGGCAAATGAAAGCAGTCCGTGACAACGTGGCCTTTGGGGATTTCGTTCCTTTCTGGAACAATTTCCTGATCGATGATACCGGGTATTACTGGCTGGAAATATACGAGACAACACAACAGAAACAGGAAGCCGGCGGAGCAGCGTTCAGAGTGCTACGTGCAAGTGGTGAATACTTGGGTGACACCTGTTGGCCGGTTCCGATAGTGGGCTCCTACAGGATTGAGTACCCACTTGTTACGAAGGGTCATCTTGTCGCGATGGTGAGGGATCCAAGAACTGAGGATAATATCCCAACAGTGTTCAGGATTACGCCAATGGTGGAGGGATTGAAGTATCCTTAAGTGTTCGGGGACGGTAATTACCTGACAGTCGTACCTATACGGAGCTCTCCCGCCGGTCCCGAACCGGCCGCCGCAGCGGATTGACCCGCCCGGCTCGATTGACCTACGATGGCCTCTGGACCCAGCCGGCGGCCCCTGGGCCCCACCCGGCCGGACCCCTGACCTGACACCGGACGCGCCCATGCGACCTGCCCGGCAACCCGCACCCCTCCCACCCCCAGCACGAGGATAACCATCCATGGACCTGGCCGCCGTGATCCGTCCCGGCCGCTGGCCGAAGTACTCGGGGATCCAGCTCACTTTCCTGGTCGCCCTGCGTATGCTGATCGGCTGGCATTTCCTCTATGAAGGGATCGTCAAGCTCATCAGTCCCTACTGGACCGCCGCCCCCTACCTGGCCGAGGCCCGGGGCCTGCTGGCCGGGCTCTTCCACGGCTGGGCGGCCGATCCCGGGATGATGGCGGTCGTAGACTTCCTGAACGTCTGGGGGCTCATCCTGATCGGGCTCGCCCTGCTCTTCGGATTGCTCACCCGGCCGGCCACCATTGCGGGAGCGGTCCTGATTTTCCTCTACTATGTGGCCAATCCCCCCTTGCTGGGTTTCCACTTCTCGATGCCCACCGAGGGGAGCTACCTGATCGTGAACAAGAACCTGATCGAGTTCTGCGCCCTGCTGGTGCTGACGGTCTTCCCCACCGGTCACGAGGTGGGTCTCGACCGGCTGCTGATCCGCACCCCTCCTTCGGAGTGAGGGAGCCCAGGTGGCGGCAGATGATCACGGACGTGCGCAGAACGGAGGCATTACCATGAGCCAGGAAGAGAAGAGCCGCAGCGACCAGGGTGCCGGAGAGAGCGGGGCATTACCCGAGACGAAGCCGGCGGCGGAAGAGAAACACGGTCTGGGACGGCGCGATCTGCTCAAGGCGCTGGTCTCGGTCCCGGTCTTCGGTGTCTTCCTCTACAACGTCCTGAAGAAGAAGGCCGGCGACGACCTGAAGCGGCAGGCGCTGCTCTCCGAGCTGGGACTGGACGGAGCGCCCGCCTACATCCCGCATGCGGTCTCGGCCCCTCCCAGCGAACGGATGGGGATCGGGATCATCGGCAATGGCGGGGAGGGGAGCTGGCTGCTGCGCTGCGCCGGCTTCACCCCGCCGGAGTCCACCGACTCGATGGCCGAGGCGGCCCGCAAGGACTCCGGCAACACCGGGTTGCAGGACTTCCTCAACCAGCACGACCTGAGCATCGACCTGCTGGGGGTCTGCGACATCTTCGACGACCACGCCGAGCGGGGGCTGCGCTCGTCCGCCAACCCGGTCCGTCCGGGGGCGGGGACACCGAAGCCGGCCAAACGGTACCGCACCTACCAGGAACTGCTCGCCGACCGGGACATCGACGCGGTCATCGTCGCCACGCCCGACCACTGGCACGCCCGCATGGTTATCGACGCGGTCGAGGCGGGCAAGCACGTCTATTGCGAGAAGGCCATGACCCGGACCGAGGAGGAGGCTCTGGCGGTCTGGGCGGCGGTCAAGCGCACCGGGATGAAGTACCAGCTGGGGCATCAGAACCGCCAGCAGGAGGAGCACGGGAAAGCCAGGGAGATCTACCAGAAGGGTCTGCTCGGTCCGGTCACCCTGGTCGAGACGACCACCAACCGGAACGACCCGATCGGCGCCTGGTACTACGATGTGCCCGAGAGTGCTTCTCCCACCACGATCGACTGGGCGCAGTTCATCGCGGCGGCGCCCCACAAGATCCCCTTCGATGCCAAGCGCTTCTTCCGCTGGCGCTGCTGGTTCGACTACGGGACCGGTCTCTCGGGCGATCTGATGTCGCACGAGTTCGACGCGGCCAACCAGATCCTCGATCTGGGCATCCCGGCCAGTGCGGTCGCCTCGGGGGGCATCTACTTCTTCAAGGAGGACCGGGACGTCCCCGACGTCTTCCAGGTCGCCCTGGAATACCCCGAGCGCAACCTGACCTTCCTCTACTCGGCCACCCTGGCCAACAGCCGCGGCCGGGGGAAGATGATCATGGGGCACGATGCCTCGATGGAAGTCGGCAACGGGATCCGGGTGCAGGCCGACTCGTGGTCGACCCGCTACCGGGAGAAGATCGATAACGGGCTGATCGACACTTCGCTCCCCATGTTCACCTACCGGCCCGGGGCGAAGCGGATCGACGCGGTCACCTCGGCCACCGAACAGTACTTTGCCAGCCGCGGCCTGATGTACACCTACCGGGGGGGCGTGCGCTACCCGACCAACCACCTGCACATCAAGGAGTGGTTGGACTGCATCCGGGAAGGGGGCGAGCCCTCCTGCAACGTCGACCGGGGCCTGGAGGAAGCCCTCGCCTGCCACATGGCGACCCGGTCCTACCTGGAGCGACGCCAGGTCCGCTGGGACCCGGTGCGCCGGCGCATCGTCTGAGAGGAGGCCGCCCGTGAGCGCCAAGACCCGCTTCGGGGTGATGATGTTCCTCCAGTACGCGATCTGGGGGGCCTGGGCTCCCGTACTGGCGGTCTACCTGATGAACGACCTGCACTTCGACGGGGTGCAGGTCGGGCTCGTCTTCTCCCTGCTCCCGCTGGCCACCATCATCTCCCCCTTCCTGGGGGGGCAGGTGGCCGACCGCTGGTTCGCCACCGAGAAGGTGATCGCCGTTCTGCAGCTGGCCGGTGGGGTGCTCCTGCTGGTGATGGCCAACATCACCTCCTATGGGGCGCTGATGGGGCTGATGTTCCTCTACTGCCTGCTCTATGCGCCCACCCTTGCCCTGACCAACTCGATCGCCATGGCCAACCTGAAGGACTCCGAGCAGGAGTTCGGGCGCATCCGGGTCTGGGGCACGATCGGCTGGATCGCGGCCGGCCTGCTCCTCTCGAGCTGGCGCACGCTGGCCGGGAGCGGCACCCTGCCGGCGCTGCAGGGAGACACGCTCTTCCTGGCCGGGGTGCTCTCGCTGATCATGGGGCTGCACTCCTTCACCCTGCCGCATACCCCACCCAAGAAGGAAGGGGTCAATCCGCTGGCTTTCCTGGAGGCCCTGAAGCTCTTCCGCGACACCAACTTCGCGGTCTTCATGGGGATCGCTTTCGTGGTCGGGACCGAGCTGGAGTTCTACTACATTCTGACCGCCCCCTTCCTGCAGTCGGCGACCATAGGGGTCTCGGCCGCGGCCACACCGGCGGTGATGACGATCGCCCAGCTGGCCGAGATCTTCGTGATGGCCATCCTCCTCTCGATCTTTTTGAAGAAGTACGGCATGCGGAGGACCCTGGCCTTCGGGGTGATCGCCTGGCCGATCCGCTATATCATCTTCGCCGTCGGGAAACCGGCCTGGCTGGTCATCGCCTCGCTCGCCCTCCACGGCTTCTGCTACGTCTTCTTCTTCGTGGCCGCCTTCATCTACGTGGACAAGGTGGCGCCCCCCGACATCCGGGCCTCCGCTCAGAGCCTGATCGCCATCGTGGTGCTCGGCCTGGGGCGCTTCCTGGGCAGCCTGTTTGCCGGCTGGGTGCAGCGCTCCTTCACGACCGGCGAAGCGACCAACTGGACGGGCGTATTCCTGGTCCCCTGCGTGCTGACCGTAATCTGTGCCCTGGCCTTCCTGGTCTTCTTCCGGGAGGAGAAGAAGATCCCGGCGGCCGCTTCAGCGCCGCCCGCGGCCTGAACGCCGAACGCCGGTTCGGAACGGGAAGAGGGATATGAGCCGAAGACGACTGGGAATCGGGCTGATCGGAGCGGGCTTCATCGGTCGCTTCCACATCCAGTCCTGGGTGGGGGTGCGCGACGCCGACATCAACGGGATCGTGGACGTCGATCCGAAGAGCGCCCAGGCGGCCGCCGCCCTGGTCAAGCGCCTGGGGGTGGGAGCGCCGAAGGTCTTCAAGAGCATCACGGCCATGGTCGCCGACCCCTCCATCGACGCGGTCTGGATCCTCACCCCCAACTTCACCCGGCTGGAGGTCGCCGAGGAGATCGCCGCCGCCGTGACGGGGGGGAAGGGGGAACTGGTCGGGATCGCCTGCGAGAAGCCGCTCGGCCGGAACGTGGCCGAGGCCAGCAAGATGCTCGAACTGGCCGGCGGGGCGGGGCTGTTGGACGGTTACCTGGAGGACCAGCTCTTCTCCCCGCCGGTGGTCCGGGGGAAGGAAATCGTCTGGGCGCGCGGCGCCGCCCTCTCCGGCCCTCCCTACCTGGCCCGTTCGGCCGAGGAGCACAGTGGTCCCCACATGCCCTGGTTCTGGGAGGGCTCCCTGCAGGGGGGTGGAGTGCTCAACGACATGATGTGCCATTCGGTCGAGGTGGCCCGCCACCTGCTTACCCCACCGGGAGAACCGCGGAACTACCTCACGCCGGTCAAGGTGACCGCCCACACCTCCTGCCTGAAGTGGCAGCAGCCCCGCTATGTAGAGCACCTGAGAGAATACAGCGGAGGGAAGACCGACTACGCCGAGCGCCCGGCCGAGGACTTCGCCCGGGGATTGATCGAATACCGGGATCCGCAGGGCTCACCCCGCATCGTGGAAGTCACCACCTCCTGGTGCTACGTGGGCGCGGGACTCCGTCTGAGTATGGAACTGCTGGGGCCGGAGTACTCGATGAGCGTGAACTCGCTCGAATCGGGGCTGAAGGTCTTCTTCAGCCGCAACGTCACCGGTGAGGCGGGGGAGGACCTGGTCGAGAAGCAGAACGCCGAGACCGGGCTCATGCCGGTGGTGAGCGACGAGGCGGCCGAGTACGGATACACCGGCGAGAACCGGCACATGGTCCAGGCCCTTCTGGCCGGGCGCCGGCCCGACGAGAACTTCTCGGACGGGCTCAACGTCACCGAATTGCTCATGACCGCCTACATGAGCGCCGAGCAGGAACGGACGCTGGCCTTCCCGCCGCCGGGACTGGAGACGTTCGTGCCGGCGGTGGCGCAGGGTACCTGGAACCCGGCCCGGAAGCGCTGAGGAGGACGACCATGACACGCTCCCCGATCCTGCTGCTGGTCTCCGGTCTGTTCCTGGCCGCCTGTGGAGGCGGGGAGCAGGCCGTCCCGGCCCTCAAGACGGTGGCCGACGACGTGCCCGGGGTGCGCCGGGTCGAGGAGCGCATGCCCTACGACCAGGTGCGGATCAAGCCGATCCCGGTGGCCATGCAGACCTGGACCTTCCGCGACTTCACCTTCTTCGACACGCTGCCGAAGGTGAAAGAGCTCGGGGTGCGCTACCTGCAGGCCTATCCCGGCCAACGACTCGGCGGTCTCTTCCCCGAAGGGACCTTTGGGCACCAGATGACGGAGGAGCAGAAGACGGCGGTCCGGGAAGCGGTCCGGGCCCACGGCCTGCAGCTGGTGGCCTACGGGGTGGTGGGCTTCGAGAACACCGAGGAGGCGGCCCGTCCCGTCTTCGAGTTCGCCCGCCAGATGGGCCTCCGTACTATCGTCACCGAGCCTCCGACCGAGGACTATTCACTGATCGACCGGATGGTCCGGGAATACGGGATCCAGGTGGCGGTCCATAACCACCCGGCTCCCGCCCCCTACTGCCTCCCCGAGACGGTCAATCAGCGGGTGCGCGGGTTCGATCCGCGCATCGGTTCCTGCGCCGACGACGGCCACTGGATGCGCGGCGGGATCGTCCCCACCGACGCTATTCACATGCTGGAAGGGCGGATCATCGACGTCCATCTGAAGGACCGGAGTGACTTCGGAGTAGACGGGGTGGAGGACGTGCCCTTCGGAAGGGGGAAGGCCCGGGTCCGGGACATCCTGGCCGAGCTGACCCTGCAGGACTACCAGGGGTACCTGACCATCGAACACGAGAACCCGGCGGACGCCGCCAACCCCGGCCCGGTGGTGCGAGCGTGTCTCGACTACATCCGGAGCGTCACCTACTACGAGGGCTGGGAGCAGATTCTGCGCGCCTCCGGGGGCCGCTACCACAAGGGGGGCTGGAACCACTACGGGCCGGGCTGGTTCGACCTCGATCCGCTGACCGGGGTGCTGTCCAGCCACGAGGGGATGGGACTGTTCTGGTACGCGGCGAGCGAATACGACGACTTCGAGCTGGAACTGGAGTTCAAGTGCGATCGGGCCGAGACGAACTCCGGGGTCTTCCTGCGAGTGCCGGGCACCCCCTCCAGCGACGACTACATCTATCACTCCTTCGAGATCCAGATCTACGATGCCGGGGAGGGGATCCATCGCACCGGTGCGGTCTACGACGCCGAGGCGCCCACGGCCGCTCCGTCGAAGCCCCCCGGCAGTTGGAACCACTTCCGGATCGTCTTTCGGGGGCGCCACCTCACGGTGGCCCTGAACGGCACCCCGGTCGTCGACTGGGAGGCCGAACCGCGCGGCAAGGTGGCCGATTTCGCTCGGCGGGGATTCATCGGGTTGCAGAATCACGACACGGACAGCAGCGTGCACTTCCGGAACATCTGGGTGAAACACCTGCGGTGAGGCAGTTCCGAGCGGTCGCGATCCTGCTGGTCGCCGCCACACTGGCCGGGGTGCCGCCGGCACGGGCCCAGATGACCAGCAGCCGCAACATCGCCGTGCTCCCGTTCCAGTCCACGGCCGCGGATTCCACCCTGGCCGCCGAACTCTACCGGGGATTCCTGGCGGGCATTCGTCCCCTCTCCTCACTCCGGCTCCTTCCTCCCGCGACGGTGGACTGGGCGGTGGGGGAGATCGGCGTCCGGGGCGTGCTGGCCAGCACCACGGCGCTGGGTGAGTACGCGGTCCGCAGCGGCAGCGCCTTCGTCATCGGCGGGGTGGTGAGCCGGACCGGAGAGGGTGCGGTCGAAGTGACCTCGGCGATCTACGCCCAGGATGACGGGAGTGTCCTCCAGGTCGGCAGCCAGACCTACGACAGCCCGAGCGAAGCGCTGGCCGACATGAACCGCTTCGCCCGCCGGATGTCCCACCCCCGCAACTTGACCTCCTCCGACACCGCCTTCTTCTACTCGGTCTTCGTGCCCGGTCTCGGCCAGCTCAGCCAGGGGAACTGGAAACACGCTCTGGCCAGCGCCTCGCTGGTGGGGCTGGCCGCCCTCTACTCGGCGTCGGCCCCCCCCCCCGACCTCTTCTCGATACCGGCGGGACGCTTCAGCATCGACTGGGATAACGGGTCGCAGCAATGGACGTACTCGGTGGGGGGTGTGGCGTATGACCAGGAGAGCTACTACGCCATCCGTTTCGACGAGATGGAACGCGCCGAGCGGTCCCTGAAGCAGCGGGGGGACGCCGAGAATTACCGGAAGCGGGCCCGGGCCCTGTTTCTGGGTGCCTGGATCCTGAACGTAATCGACACCCTCTACCTGGCCAGCCGCCCGGTCGACTCGCGTCGCTTCTTCCAGCTCGTCACGGAGCTGGAGACGGGCCCCTCCGGTCTCCTCGACTTCTCCCTTCGGTTGCGTTTCAACATCCCGGAGAAGGAGAGGAGGGAGAGACGATGAACGGATCGCATCGCCGCTGCCTTCACGGCGCTCTCCTTATCATGGTGCTGCTCCTGCCGGCCGCCTGCGGGCGGGGGACCGGCCCGGGGGAGTCACACACGGTGGAGATCACGGCCTGGGCCACGCCCCGGTTCGCACCTTTGACCGGCTTCCTCGATCTGACGGTCGTGTGGGAGGGGGCCGAACCCGTCTTCGCCGACTCCGTGCAGTCCCCCTGCAGCCTGCAGTTCACCGCCCATTCGGGGGACCTGGTCTACACCGACGTGAAATGGGCGGTCCCCCGGAGCGGGACCCTCCGCCTGCGGGTCACCGTGGGCGGTGAGACCATCCTGGATCGGGACAGCATCTACTCCACGGAAGCTCTGGTCATCAGCTTCTGGGTGCCCTGAGGTCCCCCGTTCCATGGAACACCGGGACGGGGCACCCCGTATGTGTAGGTATCCTATATATCGAACCGCCACCGGAAGGGATCCATGCTGCGGACCAGCCTGAAGAAGGGGAGTGCCGAACTGCTCATCCTGTCCATCCTGCAGGAGGAGTCGCGGCATGGTTACGAGATCGGCAAGCAGATCGAACTGCGTAGCCGAGGGAACATCGTCTTCCACATCTCCTCCCTCTACCCGGTGCTGGTCCGGATGCAGAACCGGGGCTGGATCCGCGGGCACTGGGTCGAAGGGCAGGGGCGGCGCCGGCGCTTCTATCATCTGACCCCCCGCGGGGAACGGGTCCTGATCGAGCAGCGCCGGGAGTGGCGGACCTTCGCCGGGGCCGTCGAAAAGGTGATCAAGCATGCGTGACTGGAAACAGTTCGTGCGGGAGCGGCTTTCCCTCCCCCGCCTGAAAGGACTGCGGGAAGCGGAGATCGTGGAGGAACTGGCGGGGCAGCTCGAGGACTGCTACCGGGAGGCGCTGGCCGGCGGCGCAGACGAAGAGGCGGCGATGGCCGCGGTCGAGCGGCACATCCGCGATTGGGACGGGTTCTCCGGCGACCTCGGCGACGGGGAGCGGCAGCGGCAGGTCCCACGGAGGACCCTCTGGGCGGAAGAGGCCTCACACGACCTGCGCCGGCGCGGGCCGGTCGGTATCTGGCTGGCCGACCTGGGCGTCGACCTGCGGCAGGCCGCCCGGGCCCTGAAGCGGAGCCCCGGCTTCGCCGCCGTGGCCATGATCTCGCTCGCCCTGGGCATCGGGGTGAACACGGCCGTCTTCTCCCTCTACAGTGCCCTCTTCCTGCGCGACCTGCCGGTCGAGGCACCCCAGGAACTGGTCGAGGTCTACTGGGGGGAGGACGAGATCCAGTACGGTCCCTTCAGCGTCCCCGACTTCCGCGACCTGCGTGCCTGGACCCGGGATACCTTCTCGGAAATGATCGCCTACGACTTCTCGATCGGGAT